>JAOTYB010000112.1 GCA_029862065.1 Acidimicrobiia bacterium
CCGCTGGAGCCCATGAACCTCCTGGTCGCAAGTGGACTGGGAGGAGTTCGGTCGGCTACAGGCTGAGTGCGCTCGCGACCAGGGGTTCGGCGTCCAGATCGCCCCCGACGACTTCGTCGGGCCGGCCGGCCCGTTCTACCTTCGCCAGGTGACCGAGGCCGTACTCGACGCCTGCGGCGATGGCCTCAACCTGCCGCCCCTCTCCTAGGCGGTCTTACCCGAAGGGTGCCTCCGGTAGCCTGAATCCGCGATTACGAGGAGGTCCGGTGGACACAGCGACGATTCTGCAGCGACTGGGCCTGTCCGGCCCCATCCACGGCGCCTATGCGGCCGGGTGGAAGGAAGCATCGGGGGAGGAGCTGTCCTCGATCAACCCGGCTACCGGCGAAACCATTGGGACCCTGACCATGGCCAACACCACCGAGTACGACGCGGTGGCCAGCCAGGCGGTCGAAACCTTTCAGGAATGGCGCATGCTGCCGGCACCGAAGCGGGGGGAGTATGTCCGCCAGATCGGCAACGCCCTGCGGGACGTCAAGACCGAGCTGGGAGCATTGGTGAGCCTGGAGTCGGGAAAGATCCTGGCCGAGGGTGAGGGCGAAGTTCAGGAGATGATCGACATCGCCGACTTCGCCGTCGGCCTCTCGCGCCAGCTGTACGGCCTCACCATGGCCAGCGAACGGCCCCGCCACCGTATGTACGAGCAATGGCATCCGCTTGGCCCGTGCGGGATCATCTCCGCCTTCAACTTCCCGGTGGCGGTGTGGTCGTGGAACGCCCTCATCGCGGCAGTATGCGGTGACACGAACATCTGGAAACCCTCACTGCGTACACCGTTGTCGGCAGTAGCCGTCACCCAGATCTGCCATGACGTCATGGCGGGCTCCGGATTCGAGGGCGTGTTCAACCTGGCGATTGGCACCGACGACGATGTGGGCTCGACCATGGTCAACGACACCCGGGTGCCGCTGATCTCGGCCACCGGCAGCTGCAATATGGGCCGGATTGTGGGCCCGGCTGTGCTCAAACGCATGGGGCGCCCCCTGCTGGAGCTGGGCGGCAACAATGCCATCCTGGTGATGGACGACGCCGATCTCGATCTCGCCACCCGGGGAGCTACCTTCGCGGCGGTCGGAACCGCCGGCCAGCGGTGCACCAGCCTGCGACGCTTGCTCGTCCATACCGATGTGGTCGACGAGATGACTTCCCGCCTGATCGACGTTTACAAGCAAGTCCGTATCGGAGACCCCCTCGAAGAGCAGACGTTGATGGGCCCGCTCATCAGCGCCAACGCGGTTGATCAGATGATGACGGTGCTCGACATCGCCCGGGAGCAAGGCGGCGAAGTGGTCTACGGAGGCAATCGGCTCGACAGCCTGCCAGGCAACTTTGTCGAGCCGACCCTGGTGAGGATCGGCAAGGAGGCCCCCATCGTGCAGGAAGAGACCTTCGCACCCATCCTGTGGATCGTGGAGGTGGACGACCTTGCCGACGGAATCGCCGCCCAGAACGGCGTCCGCCAGGGACTGTCGTCGGCCATCTTCACCGACTCGCTCAGCAACGCCGAAACCTTTCTGTCGCACATGGGCTCGGATTGCGGCATTGCCAACGTGAACATAGGAACATCAGGGGCTGAGATCGGTGGCGCCTTCGGAGGAGAGAAGGAGACCGGTGGCGGACGTGAGGCCGGCAGTGATTCCTGGAAAGCGTATATGCGCCGCCAAACCACCACGATCAACTGGGGTGGCGACCTTCCACTGGCCCAAGGGATCGAATTCGTCTAGGCGGTACGGCCGTCCCGCAGCGTCTTCTTGAGCCGGGTGTAGGACTCGACGCGTCGGACGTAGTCGCCACTCTTACGAAGTCGCGAGGCGACTTCTCCCACGCTCTGGCCTTCTGTCCGGAGCCGGCGGATGCAGCGTTCGATCGGCCGGATCCCGTCCGCGTCGGTTGACCTGGTGTGGTCACGCTCGAGCTCGAGGTCGTTGGCCAGGTCAACCATGGCCGCGATGCGAAGCACCGTCCCCGGTTGCTTGCGAAGCGACATGGCAATGTCCGCCACCGATCCACCCTCGTCGAGCTGGCGTGTGATGACTCGTTCAATCGCTCGTAGTGACGTTGCTATGTCGCATCCTCTCGGGGGGTTGATGCTACCCGTGATCCCGAGACTGGACAGTAGGCGCTAGGCCGGCGCCGTCTCGTGGAAGCTGGCCACGTCTAACCCGGCAGCCAACGCCCGATCCAGATAGGCACTGGGGGCGGCCGACGCCCACTGACGGCCCGGGGGATACAGGGCTTGGCCCACGGGTACCACCGGTGCTGCCAGTGCAATGGCAGCCAGGTAGGCGGCGTGGTCGGCGGTCCCCACGATGGTTCGTTGGACACCCTCGTCCAGGGCTCCCGACACCTGAGCCATCGCTCCCGCCCATTGACCCTCCACCGGCGCCTGAAATGCTTTGGCGGGAATGTCGTGGCCAATCCATCCCAATGGGTCCACCTCTCGCGCCCACAGGGAGCCAACCGGGCCCGGGAAGGGGATCGGCTCGCCTCGCCGATGGGGGCGGCCGGGGGTGGTCCACGCCAGCCGTACTTCGAGCGGCTCGTCCATGAGGGCTGCCTCTTGCAGGGCGAGGCTGGCGGCCAGGCCGGTCTCGAGGTTGGCTCCCACCACCAGGCTGAGCCCGGCAGCCGTGAAGTCGCTCGCCGGCTCGTTGCCCCAGCTGTTGCCCGTCACTAACGAAGCCGAGGCGTTCAGACAGGCGACAGCCAGCTCGTCGGGCTCGTACTCGTCGGTGACCACAACGTCGAAACCGTCGAGGTCGTCGACCACCGGCACTCTCGATCCGGCTTGCTCGACGCCCCAGGCGGCCACCTTGGTTATGGAGGGTTCAGCCTGGAGGATGCGTATGACCCGCCGACCAACCTCGCTCACCGGGTGTACGGCGACTTTCATTTGCTGTGCGGCTTCCAGGCGCCGTGGTGGGCGGGAGGCTTGACCGGCCGGTTACGGGCCCACAGGGCTCCGATCACGGCCGTGACCGCCGCCAGCACGACCGACACTCGCTTGCTGTCCATCTGCGGAGTGTAGAGCCGTGCGGCTATGCTCCTCTCACACGAACCGCTGGGGTCTCCCCGAGCGCAAGAGCGAAGTCCGGTTTGAATCCGGCGCTGTCCCGCAACTGTGATGCCCTTTCGAGGGACAAGCCAGGTCGCCTGCCCCAGCCGGAGTGGATAACTCTCGACGGAAGGGTGACCCGCATCAACCCGGCTCACCGTCTTTTATCTGAAAGGCGGATTCACATGCGCAAAGGCGCTGTTTTTCTCGTACTCCTTGGCCTTGTTCTGGTGGGCTGTGACGGCACAAATACCGAGCCGACGGTTCCGACCACCAACGCGCCTATCTCAACCACAACGACGCAGGGTCCCCCCGCCCCCTTCCCGGTGCTGGTCGAGAGCGATCTCGGTCCTGTTTCCATCGCTACCGAACCGCAGCGCATCGTGTCGTTGTCGGCGACCCACACCGAGATGCTGTATGCGGTTGGCGCTCACCCGCGGGTGGTAGCGACCGATCTCACCTCCAACTTTCCGGCGGCCGCTCTCGACACGGCCAAGCTGGACTCGTTCAACTTCAACGTCGAAGAGGTGGCCGCTCTCCAACCCGACCTGGTGATCATCGCCTTCGGATTCCAGGGAGAGCCCGAGGCTCTCGAAGCGCTCGGCATCCCGTTCCTCCTGATGGGACCGCCCGCCACTCTGGACGAAGCCTTCGCGCAGCTGAGGAACCTGGGGGCGGCTACGGGACGCGGTGACGAAGCAATCCAGCTGGCCCAGGTGCTGGAGGAGGATGTTCGGGAACTAGTCGACGCCAGCGCGCCCATCCGCGGGGTCACCCTGTTCCACGAGGTCGACGAAACCCTCTACAGCGCGACGTCGGAGTCGTTCATCGGGGATCTGTACTCGCAGCTCGGTCTGGTCAACATTGCCGACACCGCCGGGGTTGCCGGTTCCTTTCCGCAGCTGTCGGCGGAGTACATCGTCGACAAGGACCCCGAGTTCGTTTTCCTGGCCGACGCCAACTTCGGGGTCTCGCCGGAGTCGGTGGCCGCCCGACCGGGGTGGGGCACGGTGAGGGCTGTCGAGGAAGGCAACGTGGTCGCCCTCGACGGCGACATGGCGGGGCGGTGGGGTCCCCGCACGGTCGATTTGATGCGGTCCATCTTCGAGGCGGTGAAGGCGAAAGTGCCATGAGCGTCGCCGCCCTCCCATTGACCCACCGGCGCCTCCGACTGTGGCCGGCGCTCTCCATCGGTGTGCTGGCGGTAGCTGCGGTGGGGTCACTCGTGCTCGGCCCGGCGGGCGTCAACCCATGGGGAGCAGTGGTTGAAGCGCTCGATCACCTGCCCTTGGTGTCGCTCGACTCGGGCCTCTCCACTCAGGAAGCCGCCATCGTGTGGCAGATTCGGGTTCCTCGCATGGTCCTGGCGGGGCTGGTAGGTGCCACCCTGGCCGGGTCCGGCGCCGCCTACCAGGGGGTGTTTCGGAATCCGCTGGCCGATCCTTACTTGTTGGGCGTGGCGGCCGGGGCCGGGCTGGGCGCCACCTTCGCCATCGTGTTCGAGCTTCCGTCGGGGGTCATCGCGCCCCTGGCCTTCGCCGGAGCGGTTGTGGCCGTGGTCGCCGCTTATGGGCTCGCCCGACTGGGTGGGCCCCGCCGAACCGGCGCCACCTTGATCTTGTCTGGCGTTGCGGTGGCCGCCTTCTTCACCGCCCTTCAGACCTACCTTCAACAGCAGCACGCCGACACCATCCGCCAGGTGTTCTCGTGGATTCTCGGGCGCCTGGGGACCACAGGCTGGAGTGAGGTCCGCATTCTGCTCCCGTATGCGGTGGTCAGCTGGCTGGTGCTCATCGTCCACCGGCGGCATCTCGACGTGATGGCAGTCGGTGAGGAAGAGGCTTCTACGCTTGGCCTCGAGCCGGGCCGAGTTCGGCTGGTGGTCGTGGCAGCCGCCACCTTGGGTGCGGCGGCGGCGGTGGCCGTGAGCGGGTTGATTGCCTTCGTGGGCATCATCGTGCCTCACATTGCCCGGCTGGTGGTTGGCCCCTCGCATCGCCGGCTCCTTCCCGTTTCGCTCATCGGCGGAGCCGCTTTCCTGATGGTTGCCGACTTGGTAGCCCGGACCGCCCAGTCCGGCGGAGAGCTGCCGATCGGGGTGGTCACCGCCTTTGTCGGGGCGCCGTTCTTCGCGTTCATCCTTGCCTCCCGGCGGGAGGTGGGGGCATGAGTTCACTCACCGCCAGAGCCGTCACCGCCCGCTACAACGGGACACCGATCTTGGGTGGGGTCGATCTGGACGTTCGTCGGGGAGAGTGGCTGGTGGTGATCGGCCCCAACGGTGCGGGGAAGACGACGCTGGTGCGGGCGTTGTCGGGAGCGATGGCCTCGGGTGGTCAAGTGGAATTGGGAGGGCGCTCGCTCGCCGGCCTGAAGCGTCGGGAGATCGCGGCCGAGGTGGCTGTGGTCCCGCAGATCCCGGTCGTGCCCGACGGGGTAACCGTGTTCGATTATGTGCTGCTCGGGAGGACCCCCTACATCCCCTACTGGCGTATGGAGAGCACCGATGATTACCAGCGGGTGGCTTCCGAACTGGAAAGGCTGGATCTCGCCGGCTTCGCCCAGCGCCCGGTGACCTCGCTGTCCGGGGGAGAGCGGCAACGAGCCGTGCTGGCCCGGGCGCTGGCTCAGGACGCGTCCGTCCTCTTGCTGGATGAGCCGACTACGGCTCTTGATCTCGGACACCAGCAACAGGTCCTGGAGCTGGTCGACGAGCTCCGTCACGAGCGGGGGCTCGTCGTGATAAGCACACTTCATGACCTCACGTTCGCGGCCCAGTTCGGTGATCGGATCATGCTGCTGGTCGAGGGACTCGTCGTTGCCGAAGGCTCACCGTCTGAGGTGTTGAAGGCCGATACTGTTGCCACGTATTTCGGAGCAACGGTCGACATCGTGCAAGGGCGGGATGGCCCGGTAGTG
This sequence comes from Acidimicrobiia bacterium, assembly GCA_029862065.1. Taxonomy (GTDB): domain Bacteria; phylum Actinomycetota; class Acidimicrobiia; order Spongiisociales; family SHLN01; genus SHLN01. Next base: position 6,035 of record JAOTYB010000112.1, read on the forward strand.
CTACCGGTACGAGTGAGGCGTTAAGGGGCGAGGAGCGTCAGCGGCGTAGACGACGCTTCTTTTCCGACTCCTTCTTGTCGAACTGCACCTTCGAGCGAATGCGGTCGACCGTCTCCTGAGCGTCCTTCGATGCGGTTCGGGCGTTGTCGAGGATCTTCTCAGCTTCGGCCGTGGTGGCGGCTGCTTCGTCCCGAGCCGCCCGAAGGATTTGAGCGGCCTCGGCCTGGGCGTTCTCGGTCATCGTCTCCCGCTGGGAGATGGTCTTGAGTTTGCGCTCGGCTTCGGCCAGCTTGTCTTCGGCGTCGGCTGCAATCTTGGCGGCGGCCGTTTCCGCCTGGGCGACGATGGCCTCGGCCTCGCGCTTGACGGGAGCCAGCCCGCGGCGGATCTCCGATGCTTCCATCTCTGCGACTTTGAGATCCCGCTCGCCTTGTGCCCGGGTTTCAGCGGCTTGCTTCTCCGCATCCGCCCGGATTGAGGCCGCCCGCTCTTCAGCCTGCTTCTGGAGTTCCGCAGCTTGGCTCTGCAGGGCCGCGTTGTCCTTCTCAATCTGGGCGCGGATTCCCTCGGTAGCTCGTTGGGCTTCGGCCTTGGCTTCTGAGACGAGCTTCTCGGCCTTGGCCCTGGCCTCGGACACGATCTTCTCGGCTTCGGCGTTGGCGGTGTTGCGTGCGCCCTGCGTTTCCTGCTCGGCGGCGGCTCTGAGGTTGGCGGCCTCGGCTGCAGCTTTGTCTCGGGCCTTCACTGCCTCGGCTTTCAGCGTGTCGGCCTGCGTCTGGGCAGTTTTGCGCATGGACGCCAATTCCTTCTCGGCTGCGGCTCTGGCCTTCTCGAGGGCGGTGGTGGCTTGCTTCCGTTCCTTCTCTGCGGCCGCCCGGTCCTTGGTAGCGGCTGCGATCATCTTGTCGCGAAGCGATTGCGTTTCCTGTTCGGCCTTTCGGCTCGCTTCGGCGAACGCCTGCTCGGCTTTTGAATGGAGGGTTTCGGTCTCCGTACGGAGTTTGGCGATGTCGGCGTCGGCTTCGGCCCGAGCCTGGGACTTGATCTTGTCGGCCTCTTGGAGGGCCTCTTGTGCTTCGGATCGGATTCGGCCGGCTTCGGA
>JAOTYB010000011.1 GCA_029862065.1 Acidimicrobiia bacterium
GGGAGACGGTGGTGGTAGTCGGCGGGAGCGTGGTCGTGGTGGTGGTCGACGGAGGAACCACCGACCCATTCCCCCAGCAGCTCTTGGAGGCATCCCAGTGCTTCCAACCCCCATTGGAATACACCAGCCAGGACGCCACCGCCACGTTGGAGGACGGGTCGTAGATGTCGGCGCCGGCCAGGCCTGCTTGGGCCGAGCGATCGGCCCAGAAGCGTGGCAGGTGTTGGAAGAGGCCGGCCGCCCGGCTGCTTGGGTGGGTGGCGTTGGCGTCGTACCGGCTCTCGCACCAGGCCACCAACACGGCCTTTTCGACGTCCTGGGGCTGGAAGTAGGCGGCCACCAGGGCGTAGACCGCCTCAGGCGGCATGGGAGCGTTGGTGCGTAGCCGGACGGTGGTGGTGGTCGGTGCTTGAGTAGTGGTCGTGGTGGGGCTGGTAGTTGTTGTGGTGGTGGTCGTCGGCGGAACGGTGGTCGTCGTGACAATCACGGTGGTGGTGGAGGTGGTCGTAGTGGGGGCCGTCAGGCTCAACATGTCCTGCGAGAACCCGAATGCTGCCTGACGGCCAGCCGCTGCACCGACTCCCGGCGGAACGGTTGGGTCGGATTCGGATTCGACGGTTGCCTCGGACGCGCCAAGTTCGGCAAGCTCCCCGCTCGGCGAGAACGCGGCGAATGCAGCCATGGCTAGCAGGGCAACCACCACCCAGGTGGCGAATGCAAGAAGTCTTGTAAATCTCACGCCCGTACGTTTCCGATACCTAAACAAACAAACAAACCACGATGCGTCAGCATGCGTGGAATTGCCTGAAGGCTAGAGCGATTGCGGGCGGCAAACCACTTCGCGAAAAGCCACCCTCTGTTCGCTCCTCTGACGGAAGGGAACAAAGGGTGGGAGCCGTCCCCCGGCCGTCACGACCCTGGGTGGGCCACTTGAGAGCGCTGGTAGCCTCGTCAGCGGATGAAAGTCGACCAAACCCTTCAGAACGTGCCTTCCGGGTCGTTTCTTGATGTTGCCGACTACGCCGTCAAGGCCGAATCGCTCGGATTTGACGGGATATTCACGGCTGAAACCGGCCATGACCCGTTTCTGCCTATCGCCGCCGCCGCCGCCCGGACATCGTCTATCCAGCTGGGTACAGCTATCGCCGTCGCCTTCGCCCGATCTCCCATGACCACCGCCTACACGGCCTGGGACCTGGCCGAGGCGACCGACGGGCGTATGCTGCTCGGCCTCGGCACGCAGATCAAGGCCCACATCGAGCGCCGGTTCAACATGCCGTGGTCCAGCCCGGGCCCGCGGATGCGCGAGTACATAGCCGCTTTGAGGGCCATCTGGCACTCCTGGCAGACCGGTGAACGGCTGGCATTCGCCGGCGACTTCTATGAGTTCAGCCTCATGACGCCCTTCTTCGCACCGACGCCCATGAAGCACACCGACATCCCGATCTACATCGCCGGCGTCGGCGACTATATGTGCCAGGTCGCCGGAGAGGTGGCCGATGGGTTCCACGTCCATCCGTTCCACACAGTCAGATATCTCACCGACGTCGTGGCCCCCAACATGGAGAAGGGGGCTGCCCGGACCGGGCGTTCGGCCGATGACGTTGAGCTGGCCACCGGCGTGCTCGTCGTCTCGGGACGTACCGACGAGCAGCTGGCTGCCAGCCGGCTGGCGACCAAGATACAGATCGCTTTCTACGCCTCGACGCCCGCCTACCGGGGCGTGCTCGATCTCCACGGGTGGGATTTCGGGCCCGAGCTGACCGCCCTCAGCAAGCGAGGCGAGTGGATGGCCATGGGCGAGGTGGTTCCCGATGAGGTGGTCGACGAGATCGCCGTCACCGCTCCGCTCGATTCGCTCGGCCAGGCGGTCCGCCAGAAGTACGACGGCAGGCTGGATCGGGTGGGGTTCTACTTCAGCAACATCCCGGGCCAGCCGCCGCTGGTGGACCCCACCGATGAGGAGTGGGCTGTCCTCGTGAGCGGCGTCCGCGGGTGACGCGACTCCTGGTAGTTCGCCATGGTGAGGCAGAGGGAAACCGCGAGCACCGCTTCATCGGCCAAACCGACGTTCCCCTCACTGAGCTGGGGAGTCAGCAGGTCGCCCGCCTCACGCAACGGCTCGCAGGAGTGGAGATCAGCCGGGTGGTTTCCTCCGACCTGCGTCGCGCCGCCGACACGGTGATCCCCACGGCAGAGGCGCTCGGCCTCGAAGTCCACTACGACGAGCGGCTGCGGGAGATAGCCAATGGTGAATGGGCCAACCTGGTGGCCGCCGACGTCGAGGCTCGGTGGCCCGACCTGTGGTCCCGCTACCGCCAGGGCGAAGATGTCGAACGGCCCGGCGGTGAGTCGTGGACCGATGTGCAGGTGCGAGCGGTGCAGGCCATCGAGGAGCTGGTGGCCGCCCTCGACAAGGACGACACCGTGCTGGTGGGAACCCACGCCGGCCCCGCCCTCGGCATCCTCAGGTGGGCGATCGGGGCGCCACCGGAGGGCACAGTGTGGGGCCTACCGTTCGGCGCCCTTCACAACACCTCAATCAGCACCATCTCCCTCCCCGGCCCCCGCCTCCACACCCTGAACGACACAGGGCATTTGGAAGGGTCGGAGGGGTTGTTCGTCTAGCAAGCAGTACGCAATAGGCAATAGGCAATACCGTGTTGGTGTACGCCTCGAGCCTCCGCGTTACTGCTTACTGCGTACTGCGTCCTGCGTCCTGCGTCCTGCGAGGTGAGTGTTCCCGAAGGGAACGCTCACCGCATAAGAGCTGGGATTCGCCGATTGAGGGCATCGAGCACGGCTCGCACCACGGCTTCGGCTTCGTCGCCTCGGACGAGAGCACTTCCAACGGCGACCTCTTCGTCGACCCCACGCATGCTCACCACCTGGGCGACCACGACCGGCCGCACGCCTACCGAGGTGGTAGCCACCGCGTCGAGGGCCAAGGGAGGGCCGCCGCCGAGCACTTCGACCAACGCCCGGAGAGTTGCCTCGCCGATGATCCGCAGCCGGGCTGACGTGGCGGCCGGTCCATCTGCCGATCCGCTGAACTGCTCGCCGTTCCAGGTGAGGGTCACCGTGACGGTGGTGCTGGGGCCCTCGGGGTACTCCTTGATCGAGGTAATGATGGGCCGCTCGGCTTCGGCCCCCTTCTTGTCGTCGCCCAGTTGCACCACGGAGACGGCTCGACGGTCGATTCCGACCCCGAACCGGGCCATCGCCAGCGATTGGACGTCGCGCACGACCTGCTTGGCCGGCTTGGTGGGCGAGGCCAGCACGTGGACCTCGGTGATTTGGTCGCGATCGTGGACGATCCGGACGGCGTCGACCGCCGGGAGGCGGCATAGGGTTTCTTCGAGCTCTCGGAAGTCCACGACTACGTAGCGTAGTGGTGGGTTCACGTGGAATGTTGTCAACCCGCGAAAACCCAACTACATTGATGGTGCTCCATGAGCCTGTCGGTCTGTCTCGCGCTGAGGCCGGATTCGATGGCGGAGGACGGGCGCCTCCGTGACATACAAGATTTCCTCGACTTCGGTCGGGGGAGGTGAAGGTGCCCGGGAGACGTCCTATCAACCCAAGCGAAGCGGAACCTGCTCGCGGCAAATTAGCGCTGCGCGCAAGGAATGAAACGATTGGGGAGATCTACTCTGAAAACGAAGGCCATGAAGGCTGTTATCGCAATTGGTGCTCTGGCGACTGCCATTCTGGCAGGCGCCGCCAGTTTCTCAGTTGGCTAACGCGAGTTAATACGACGCGACGTCCCCGGGCTTTCCTCACCCTGCCATGAGTCCAAGTCTCCGCTCCCGCCTGCTCATCGCAGGGATGTATGGCATCGCGGCCGCTGCGCTGCTGGCAGTGCTGGCCGTCAAAACGACGTTTCCCTTCCAGTGGGAATGGCTGTTCTTCGGGGTCGCCTTTGGAGCCTTCCAAAGCCTGGCGGTGGAAGTTAACGACCGGCTGCGGGCCAGCCCCACGGTCATGATCGTTATGACGGCCGCCGTCATCTTCGGCCGCGACAGCGCCGCAATCGGAGCTGCCACGATCGTCATCTTCGGAGCCATCACTCCGATTGATCTCAAGGAACGCCGATGGTTCCAACCGCTGGTGAACGCCGGGCAGTTCGTGCTCTCGGCCGCACTGGCCGGTGCCGTCATTTCTGTTGCGCTGCCGACCGGTGCCTTTGAGACCTCGGACATTGGGCGGGTAGCGCTGGGCTCGGCCATTGGAGCTCTGCTATACGGAGCGGCCAACCTCAGCCTGGTCACCCTGGCGGTGCGGACCGTGTTCCGCAAGAGCAACCTCAAGCCGTGGGCCCGCATGCGTTCGCTGGTCCCCTCCCAGGCTCTCATGGGCTCGCTCGGCGGTCTGTTGGGAGCTACCTATTTGATGGTTGGCCCGGTGACTCTTCCTCTCATCTTCACCGTGTTCCTGGTGGGCCATCTGTCGATGCGGGCTGTGTCGCAATTGCGCGAAGCCCACGAATCGACGCTTGGTGGGTTCATCAAGGCGCTTGAAGCCAAGGACCTATACACCCGCGGGCACACCGAACGCGTCGCCTACTTCAGTCAGATCACCGCCGAGGAGATGGGCTTCCGGGGCGACGCCCTCGATCGCGTCCGGATTGCCGCCCTCATTCACGACATCGGAAAGCTGGCGGTCCCTCGCACGCTCATCCGCAAGAAGGGCCCACTGAGCGAAGAGGAGTACCAGCACATGCAGGAGCATGCCCACCTGGTTGAAGACATCCTCAACGAGGTCGAGTTCCTTGCACCAATGGTGGAGATCGCTTCCGGCCATCACAGCCGCTTCGACGGCGGAGGGTACGGAGGCACCGGTCATCGCAGCGGCGAGCCGCCGGTGCTCGAAAGTCGCATCCTGGCTGTGGCCGACGCGTTCGACGCCATGACCAGCACCCGGTCCTATCGGTTGGCTCTCACCCAGGAATACGCCATTGCCGAGCTCCGGCGCAGCGCTGGAAGTCAGTTCGACCCCGATTGCGTCGAGGCGTTCGTCCGGGCCCTCGCCGCCACCGGGGAACGATATGGCTCGCCCTCTCTCGACAACGATGACGAAGCTCGTCGCGGCGCCGAACAGGAGGCCCACATTGCCTAAGCGAATGGGCCGCTTCTTCTCGGTGCTCCTGTGGGTGGCCGCAGTCGCGGTTGGCACCGGCCTGCTAGTCAACTCGGGCCGGACCATCGTTGGCATCTCGGCCTGGGTAGGGACAATGGCGTTGGCCAATCTCATCCGGGTCCCCAGCCCCAGCGGCGGTCGGATTTCCCTCATCGGCGGAGCCGGATTGGTGGGGGTGGTGCTTCTTGACAGTGTTCTCATGCTGGCCGGGGTATTCCTGCTCGGACTCGCACTGGCCCGTCTCGTTTCGGCGCTGTGGCAAAGCCAGCCGTCAACCGACAGTGACTTGCTTGGCACCGTCGCCGGGCTTGGCGTGCTGATTCTGGTTGAGGTAGCCGACGAATGGATAACCGGCAGCTTTGATGGTGAGCCGCAGTGGGGGACTCTCGGCCTCGTGCTGTTTGCCGGTTTCGCCTGGTTCATCGCTGATGCCTTCGTCCGAATCCTGGGAGCGGTCCCGGTCGGCAAGACATCCATCCGTTATGTGTGGCTGACGGCTCTCGAGGATTGGCCGGTGATGGTGGCGCTGTTCGCCTCGGCCGGGCTGTTCGCGCTTGCCGAACCGGTGATCGGCTGGTGGGCACTTCCGGTGGCGGGGGTGCCGTACGCCATCAGCCATGTTTCGTTCACCCTGCTGGCTGGCACCCGCCGAACCTATGGACAGATGATTCGCGCCTTGTCCCGGCTGCCCGAGGTGGCCGGGCTTTCACCTGATGGCCATGCCGCCGGCACTGCATTGCTGGCCTCCACGATGGCCCGCAGCATGGGCATGCATCCCGACGACGTCACCCGACTCGAGTACGCTGCCCTTCTCCACGACATTGGCCGAATCACGGTGGAGGATCCGAGCGAAGAGCCGGAGCATTCGGATTTGGCGAGGTGGGGGGCCGAGATCATCCGCCAGGCGCCCTATCTGTCGGTAGTCGCTGACCATGTCGACAAACACGACGACCCCTATCGACGCCCGGGTGAAGAAGACGACCCGAGCATCGGTCTAGAGCCCCGCATCATCAAGGTTGCTTCGACCTTCGATAGGGCCAACCGCATTCACGGGATGGACGCCGTTGAGGCGCTTGAGGTGCTCCATCGCCGCACCGCCTATGACTTCGATCCGGCGGTTGTGGCCCAACTGCGGTCGGTGCTGCGTCGCAGCGGAAGGCTGAGCGCCTAAGAGCCGACGCTGGTGGGGCGGCGAGCTGAGCCGGCTCCCGATTCGTTCAAGCCGTGTTTGAACCAGCGGACGGGCCGTCGCATCTGGTCCTCGACGTAGACACCGAGCCCCACCGCCAGGAACACGTCTCCGAGCGAAACGACATTACGGATGATTCGTATTGGGATAACGTCACCGAGGAAAGCCAGCCGGGTTGAGCTATCCATCAACACGTGCTTGGAGAGGGCGTCGAAGTCGATGGCAGTGATGTCGCGGTCGAGACCGATGCTGGCCGCCTCAGGCAGCACGGGCATTCCGCTGTTGAGGGCGATCACCGTGAAGTTCATGAACACCCCAAGCCCTACCAGCCACATGCCTGCCTCGTGTCGGTTGAGCCAGGCGATGATCAGGAGCGGGATGAACGAAAGGATTACCAGCGTGACGGCGCCGTCGTGGGTCAGGTCGAGGCGGTCGGCCGCCACCTGCATGCCAAAACCGAGCACCAACAGCGGCCAGGCGCGCAGTTTGATCTCGGACAGATTGAGAAATCGACCCCCGCGGACGAGGGCCATAACAACGGAAATCAGGAGAACAATTGCCAGCCACGCCATGACCGCAACCGTACCAGACCCCAGCGATCAATCTGGACAGGGGTAGATTGCCGCCATGAGTTTCTTCAGTAAGCAGCCGGGCGAACTGATCAGCCGCGGTCTCGACCCGGCTCGGCTCCCACCCGGCCAGTATTTCACCGAGCGGTTCCCGGTGCTGCATGCCGGGGTGGTGCCCGAGATCGAGGCAGCCACCTGGGACTTCACGGTCGACGGTCTCGCCGGGAACGCGCAGGCGTGGAGCTTGGACGACTTCAAGGCCTTCCCAACCATCGAGATCACCGCCGACATCCACTGTGTCACCAAGTGGAGCAAGTTCGATACCCAATGGCGGGGAGTGGCAACCACCGAGATAGCCAAACTGGTCGAACCGCTTCCCGAAGCCACGCACGTGGTGGTCCGGGCCGAGCACGGTTTCACTGCGAACCTGCCCTTGGAGGACTTCCTGCGCGAGGACAATCTCTTTGCCTACGAGTTCGGTGGTGAGGAGCTAGAGCTCGATCACGGGTGGCCGCTGCGCTTGGTGGTTCCCCACCTGTACTTCTGGAAGTCGGTGAAGTGGACCCGCGGCTTCACGCTGCTCGACCACGACGAGCCCGGATTCTGGGAGAATAACGGCTACCACATGTACGGCGATCCGTTTCTGGAGCAGCGCTACTCCGGCTAGTCCCGCCGCATGAAGAAACAATTCCGCCCCAAGAGCGGCGAGACGCGGTATCCTATGTGAGCAATCGTACGCACGATGCGTACGGCGCCGGCCCCGCCGCTCTTTCGAGCAGCGGAGTCACCGCAGGACTTGTTTCTCCTGTCGACGCCTTGGCGGCGACTTCCGATCACAGTTTCAGCGGGCGTCTCGCCCCAATGCTTCGGAAGGAGCACCCAATGTCCAGTAATCTCTACGTGGGGAATCTCGCGTTCAGCACCACGTCGGCCGATCTCGAAAAGTTATTCGCTACCCACGGTTCAGTAAACAAGGCTCAGGTCATCGAGGACCGGGACAGCGGCCGGTCGCGAGGCTTCGGCTTCGTCGAAATGGCTTCGTCCGAAGAAGCCGAGGCTGCGATCACTGCTCTCAACGGGCACAACCTTGATGGGCGTGATCTCACTGTGAACGAGGCCAAAGAACGCTCACGTTGAAGCAGGCTCGCACAGGACCGATTGACGGCGGACGGCGACGATGCGTGGAGTGCGGTCATCCCCGCGCCGAACATCGTGACCACCTCCGGTGCTCGGTACCGAAATGTGCCTGCATTGACTACAGCGAAGTAGTTGTTGGGAGTTCGGCGGTCTAGGCCGCCGAGCCTCCGGCTCAGCTGACAACGGGTTCCGTCCTTGACGACAAGGCGGAACCCGTTTGTCGCGTGTCGCCTAGTTGTTGGCCTCCCGGTAGGCGAGGTACTCGTGGAGATACTGCATGTGCAGCTCACCGGCCTCCTGGGAGAACCGGATGTCCGCATAGTCAGATCCGAACATGCGGTCTTCGAGCTGGGGGTGGGTCTCCTGGATCCAGGCCCGCATGTCGGCTTCGACCGTTGTCAGTCCGAACGGGGGCGGCCAGCCCTGGACGTCGAAAGCCCCGTCGGTGTCCACCCTCACCGATACCGTCGTACTCAGGTTTTCATCCAGTACCGTCGAGAAGAAGTAATCCTTGCCCATCGTGACGTCGCACGTCACCGGGTTGCCGGTCGCCGAGGCCGCGTTCTTGGTGCAGTCACTGAAGTCCGGATCCAATCCCAGTGCCACATTCCACTCCAGGAAGTCCTTCCCCTGACCGGTCGGGGCCGTGACGGTCAGGTCGGCGTACTGGGCGGAATCGGCCTCTTCGACTGCCGTGCCCAACAGGGTCATCACCTCGGTCGGAGTCTCCGGGGCGTCGCTGCTGCCGCCTATGGCGATGACGGCCACTACGACTGCCGCGGCAACCACGGCCAGGCCGATCAGCGGGAATCCCCATCGGGTCCACGTTCGTTTTGTTGTTTCGGTTGTGTCGGGTCGCTCACTGGTGGTAACCATGGCGTCCCCCCTTTCTCGATGCGGCGCGACTCGAGACGTCCCGAACCCGGCTATTCGAGTGGCTCGAAGTTGACGGCCTGAGCGGGCGGCTCCCGGTCAACGGGCCGAAAGGGCCCTCAGCCGAGATGCCGTGCTTCACCATACGTGCCCCTCCATCCCCCTCCGAGGAACAGGCATTCCCCATGATTGTGGGCGGGTGAGTTGTCACCGGGTAGGGGCAAAAGGACCGAATCGCCGGTCTGCGTTACAGGTCGGTAGTGAGACCGGGCACGATGAGCGCAGCGGGTTCGGTGATCGAAGCCACCTCGCCTGCTAATTCGGCTATCGGCGCCGTCGCCCCCAGGAGCTCTCGAAGCAGGACCTTCTCGTCGTCCCGGGAATCCCGTGCGAAGAGCGCCGCCAGCGGGCCCTTGGGCCGGGGGAACACGCTGAGTCGGTACGGCTTCTCGAGGTCGAGCCCGGCAGCCTCCCGGGCCAGGTCCACAGAAGCCCGGATCCCCCCGAGGGAGTCAACTAATCCGTTGACGAGGGCATCTGAGCCGGCCCAGACCCGTCCCTTCGCCAGCCCCTCAGCCTCTTCGAACGTCATGTTCCGACCCTCGGCCACTTTGCCGACGAAGTCGTCGTAAATGGCATCGAGTAACGCCTGAAAGCGCTCGGACTCAGTCTCGGTGTGCGGGTAGTCACTGCCCATGAACCGGGCGTTCTCTCCCCGGTAGACATCGTCGAAGGTGATCCCCGCCCGCTCCCAAGCCCGGCGGGTGACCAGCTTGCCGGCCACCACGCCGATTGAGCCGGTGAGCGTCCCTGGTTGGGCGACGATGCGGGTGCAGCCGGCCGCCACAAAGTAGCCCCCTGAGCCGGCCACGTTTCCCATGGAGGCGATAACCGGCTTGCCGGCTTCGATCGCCAACCGGGTTGATCGCCACATTGTCTCCGATGCCACCGCCGACCCGCCGGGGCTATCGATGCGGAACACAATGGCTTTGACCTTCTTGCTGTCGAGAGCAGAGCGGAACGCCTTGCCGACGTCGTCCGATCCCATAAAGGGTTGGCGATTGAGCGGGTTGAATTGGGAGGAGCCCTGGGTGACGAACCCGGTCGCGTAGATCACCGCGATAGTGGGTCCGCGACGGTGGGGACGGTTGGCGCGTTTGAGGTAGGAGGCGATGTCGAGGGTGCGGGCCTTTGCCCCCCAATCCGAGCGCAACTTCTCGTAGACCTGGTCCCGATACAGCAAGTCGTCGACCAGTCCGGCCTCTTTGGCTTCACTTGCCAGTAGGGGAGCCCGATCGATGAGGTCGCGTACCGTGCCCTCGTCGAGCCCCCGACCGACTGCAATCCCGGCCACGAGCTGGTCGAATTGAGCCCCGAGGACCGCAGATGCCGCCTGGCGGTCGGGTTCGACCATGTGGTCCTCGGTCAACGTGTACATGGCCGACTTGTATTCGCGGCGATGGTCGAACTCGGGGGTCACACCCAGCTTGTCGAGCAACCGCCGCAGGTAGAACCTGCGGCTGACGAGACCGGTGATTCCCATTTCGCCGCCCGGCTGCATGTACAGCTCCTGGAACGCCGATCCGATGAGCAGGCTTGCCAGAGACCCGGACCGGAGCTCTCCGAATGTCTCGGCGTGGGCCACGGTCGGCTTGCCGGAAGCGGTGAACGTGGTGATGGCGTCGGCGATTTCCTGTGCCCGGGCGATGCCGGGTGCATCGGTGCCGACTCGGGCCACCAGACCCACCACCCGCCGATCGTCTGCCGCTCGCTCGAGAGCGTCGAGGAGGTCCAGGAGGGGATAGGCCTTGGCGGCCTGGGCCCGCGCCAGTGGGGAAGAGGGCATCTGCTCGACGATGCCATTGGCGAAATCGATTTCCAGCACAGTTCGGCCCGGCACCCAGCTCCGGGTTGACCGGTAGAGAATCCAGGCCGCCCCTAGGCCGCTAGCTAGGCCGAGGGCGGCCCATCCATTGGTGAACACATCCGCCACTTGGGCGGCCAGGGCGATCAGCCCAACGACCGCCAACAGCACGACCACTGGGAGGGCGATTCCACGCAGTGACTTCATGCTCTGAGGCTAGGGCTTTGCCGCAACTGCGACCGAGGGTGGCTCAGCTGACGACCGGCTCGCCGTCTTTGATGACCATGCGGACCAGATCGGTGCCCGGCCGGTAGGGGATCTCCAGGTAGGTGTCGGCTTCCAGCATCAACAGGTCGGCCACCGCTCCCGGTGTCACGTGGCCCTTGTCGGCCAGCTGGAGGGCGGTGGCCCCGCCCCGGGTGGCGGCCCACAGCGCCTCCTCGGGGGTGAGGCCGGCAGTAAGGGTGGCCAGGCCAACCACCAGTTGCATGTTCTCGACATAGCTGGTGCCCGGGTTGCAGTCGGTGGCGATCGCTACCGACACTCCGGCGTCCCAGAGCTGTCGGGCGGGAGGAGGGTCGATGCGCATCGATAGCGAAACGCTGGGGAACACGACGGCGGCGGTACCGGTCGCGGCCAATCTGGCCAGGTCATCTTGGGTCACGTGGTCGAGGTGATCGGCCGAAGCAGCGCCAATCTCCGCAGCGAGGGCGGCTCCGCCCGAATGACCAAGTTGGTTGGCATGGAGCCGGGCTTTCATTCCATGCCTGGCGGCCACCGTCAAGATCTCCCTCGCCTCGTCGACGGTGAAGGCCCCGTCGTCGCAGAACACATCGCAGAAGTCGGCATGGCCGGCGGCGGCGGGCAGCATCTGCTCGATGACAAGGCGGACGTACCCGGCGCGGTCATCGCTGTACTCAGCAGGGACAACGTGAGCACCGAGAAACGTGCGGACGACGTCGATGGCCAGGTGGTCAGAGATCGCTCTCGCCACTTCCAGCATGCGGATCTCAGTTTGAAGGTCGAGCCCATACCCGGACTTCACCTCGACGGTGGTCGTGCCCATGCCCAGCATGCGCTTGGCCCGGTGAACGGCTCCGTTCAAGAGCAGGTTGGTCTTCTCGGCTCGGGTGGCCGCCACGGTGCTGTGGATGCCCCCGCCGGCCGCCAGGATCTCCTCGTAGGAGTCCCCCCGCAGGCGCTGTGCGAACTCGTCGGAGCGATCACCCGCGAACACCAGGTGGGTGTGGGAGTCGACAAAGCCGGGGATTACTGCTCTCCCGCTGCAGTCGAGCTCCGGCAACTCCCGGAACTCTTTCAGGAGCTCGGACTCAGGTCCTGCCCAAGCAACTCGCCCACCTTTCACGGCAACGGCCGCGTCGGTTACGAGGCCCAGCAGTCCGTCTCGGTCTGAATCGTTGGTGACGAGTTGGCCGATACCAGTGAGAAGCAGGTCAGTCATCAGCGTTTTTCCTCCCCCGGAGGGGGAGGTGGCCCGAAGGGTCGGAGGGGGGGGGAACGCTGGGCGTTCCATGGGAGCCATTTCGTGGCTCCAGCTCGATGCATTCGGGGGGAGGGATAGGGGTACTCCCCCCTTCGGGGGGAGAGAGCACGGTTGGGCATGGGATGGTCCATCATTCCCGCATCGGGATCCGGACCCCGCGTTGGTTGGCCACGTCGATGGCCCGGTCGTAGCCGGCGTCGGCATGGCGGATGACGCCCATGCCCGGATCGTTGGTGAGCACTCGTTCGATTCGCAGGGCCGCCTCGGGCGTTCCGTCGGCCACCACCTGGGCGCCAGCATGGATCGACTTGCCAATGCCCACCCCGCCTCCGTGGTGGACGGCCACCCAGGCGGCTCCCGAGGCGGTGTTGAGTAGAGCGTTGAGGATCGGCCAGTCGGCCACCGCGTCCGAACCGTCGAGCATCGCCTCGGTCTCTCGGTACGGGGAGGCGACGGAGCCGGAGTCGAGGTGGTCGCGGCCGATGACGATCGGAGCGCTCACCGCCCCCGACGCCACGAGGTCGTTGAAGGCCAGGCCGGCCCGGTGGCGCTCGCCGTAGCCGAGCCAACAGATACGGGCCGGGAGCCCCTGAAACTCGACGCGCTCCTGGGCCATCTTCAGCCAGCGAGCCAAGCCTTCGTTTTCCGGGAACAGCTCGAGCAGCGCCTGATCGGTGGCGTGGATGTCGGCCGGGTCCCCCGACAGAGCGACCCAGCGGAAGGGCCCGAGCCCTTCGCAGAAGAGGTCTCGGATGTAGGCGGGGACGAAGCCGGGGTATTCGAACGCCCTCGTGTAGCCGCCGGCTTGGGCTTCTCCCCGCAGGTTGTTGCCGTAGTCGAACACCTCAGCGCCGGCGTCCTGGAAACCAACCATCGCCTCGCAGTGGCGGGCCATGGATTCGCGGGAGGCCTTGATGTACCCGGCCGGGTCCGCATCGCGCAGGTCGGCGGCGCCGGCCGGGTCGTAGCCGATGGGGATGTAGCCGTTGAGGGGATCGTGGGCCGAGGTCTGGTCGGTGACAATGTCGATATCGATACCCCGATCGAGCAGCTCGGCGAAGACTTCGGCGGCGTTGCCGACGACGCCCACCGACACCGCCTCTCCGGCTTCCTTGGCCGCCAGCACCCGTTCGATCGCAGCATCGAGATCGTCGGCCATCTCGTCGAGGTACCGGGTTTCGAGACGCCGTTCGATTCGCGACGGATCGACTTCCACACACAGCGCCACCCCGTCGTTCATGGTGACTGCCAATGGCTGGGCCCCTCCCATGCCGCCCAGTCCGGCAGTGAGCGTGAGCGTGCCCCGCAGCGTGCCGCCGTATGAGCGTCCGGCGAGGGCCAGGAAGGTCTGATAAGTCCCTTGCAGGATGCCCTGGGTGCCGATGTAGATCCACGACCCGGCCGTCATCTGGCCGTACATCATGAGGCCCTCGGCTTCCAGCTCCCAGAACGTCTCCCAATTGGCCCAGTCCGGTACCAGGAGACTGTTGGCGATAAGGACCCGCGGTGCCATCTCGTGGGTGCGGAACACGCCGACCGGTTTACCCGACTGCACGAGCAGCGTCTCGTCGTTTTCGAGGGCTGTGAGCGACCGAACAATGGCGTGATAGCTAGGCCAGTCGCGGGCGGCCTTGCCGCGGCCGCCGTATACGACGAGCTCGTCGGGGTTTTCGGCGACAGCCGGGTCGAGGTTGTTCATAAGACACCGGAGGGCGGCTTCCTGCAGCCAGCCTTTGGTGGTCAGCTCGGTCCCTCGCGGGGCATGAATCGGGTCCACGGCCATCCTCCTTCGTTCGACGCCAGGCTACGTGATCCCGGCCGCCTCCAGCAGCTCACCGGTGGCCACCATATTTGCCACCTGTTCGATCTCGCTCGAGATCTGTCGGTCTTCATCCAGCGGCGGGACCGCCTGGCGAATGTGGTCGACGACGGCCTGGACCCGGGGGGAGGGGAGGAGCGGTTTGCGGTACTCAAGTCCTTGGGCGGCGCACAGAATCTCGATAGCCAGCACGCGTCGGGTGTTCATGAGTACGTCCCACAGCTTGCGAGCCGCTCCCCAGCCCATCGACACGTGGTCCTCCTGGCTCCCTGAGGTCGGGATGCTCTCCACCGAGGCCGGGTGGCTCAGCACTCGGTTCTCGGCTACGAGGGCCGCGGCCGTGTACTGGGAGAGCATGTAGCCGCTGTTGATGCCGGGGTTAGGGGCGAGGAAGGCGGGGAGGCCAGAAGAGTGGTTGGGGTCGAGCAGCCGGTCGGTCCGCCGTTCGGAGATGCTGCCAAGCTCGGTGACGGCGATGGCCATCATGTCGAGGGCCAGAGCCAGCGGCTGGCCGTGGAAGTTGCCGGCCGAGATCACCTCGCCGGTGTCGGGGAACACGATCGGGTTGTCGACAACGGCGCCCAACTCGACTTCGAAGGTGGCGGCCGAGTAGGCCAGGGCGTCGCGAGTGGCGCCGTGGACCTGCGGCGCACACCGCAGGCTGTAGGCGTCCTGCACTGCGTGAGTGAAGTCGTCGTGATGGCTGGCTTCGATAGCCGATCCCTCGATCAGTCCCGCAATGGTTGCCGCCGACTTCACCTGGCCGGGATGGGGCCGCAGTGCGTGCACGTCGGCCCGGAAGGGACGGGCGCTCCCCATAAGGGCTCCGATGGACAGGGCACACGCCAGATCGGCGACGGCCACCAGCCGGAGAGCCCGATGGAGGCTGATGACGGCGTAGGCCAGCATGCCCTCGGTTCCGTTGAGGAGGCTGAGGCCTTCCTTGGCCATGAGTGTGATCGGTTCGATGCCGTGCTCGGCCAGCACCTCGGCAGCCGGGCGGGCCTTGCCGTCGATGAGAAACTCGCCCTCTCCAATCAACGGAAGGGCCAAATGAGCGAAGGCTGCCAGATCGCCAGAGGCCCCGACCGAGCCCTGGCCGGGCACCAGGGGCAACAGGTCACGGTTCAGGAGCTCGAGGATTTGCTCGACCACTGCCGGCCGCACTCCGGAATGCCCCTGGGAAAGGGTGCGGGCCCGCAGGAGCATCATGGCGCGAACGATCGGTTCCGGCACCGGCGGTCCGACGCCGGCAGCATGACTGCGGAGCAGGTTGACCTGCAGCGTGGCTGCTTGAGAAGGGTCAATGCGGGTGTTGGCCAGTGCACCAAACCCGGTGGTGATGCCGTAGACGGTCTTATCCCCGGCCACGGCCTGCTCGACAAGCGCCCGAGCAGGGGCCATTCGGTCGGCCACCGACGGGTCGAGCCGCACCTCAACGCCGCCGTGAGCTACCGCGACTACATCGGCGAAGCTGACGGGCCCGCCGTCGATAGTGAGCGTGGTCATAAGTCCTCCGGGATTCAGGCTAGGCGGTCGACCCAGCGGGGAGCATCAAGCGGGCGGTCCAGGCCGGGTAATCTCGTCCCCATTCTCCCCTCGAGGCACCGATGACCGACAATCTCGCTGAGCAGGCTGGCTCGGCGATTATCTGGAAGGCGATCCAGCTCGTCGGAGTCAAGGGGCTCTCGATGGGACGGCTGCTGGTTCTGGCCGTCATCCTGGCCCCAGAGGACTGGGGTCTCGTTGCCATTGGAGCCGTCACCACCGAGCTGCTGGTGGCGTTGACCGATGTCGGTATCAATGACGCGATCATTCAGAAGAAAGACGTTGAAGACCGGCACTACGACACCGCCTTCACCGTCGGCATCATCCGGGGAATCCTCATTGCCGCGGTGGTTGCCTTACTGGCTCCCTGGATTGCCGCGCTGTTCGACGAGCCAGACGCCACCGCGGTCATCCGGGTGTTGGCCTTCCGGCCCCTGGTCGACGCCCTGGCCAGCGCCAAGGTCATCGAGCTGACCAGGACCCTCAAATTCCGGCCGCTGACATTCATAAAGCTGCCGGCCGCACTGGCAGAGACAGCCGGGATCTTCGTTGTGTTGGTCCTCCCCGCCTTCCTGGTCGACTCACTCTTCGCCATCGGCCTGGCCCGCACCCTCGGCGTGTGGGCCCTGGTCATCGGCGCGTTCGCCGGCTCGATATCCGGCGTCGTTCTCAGCTACCGGCTGGCCCCGTACCGCCCCAGGTTCTCTCTTGTCGGTTTTCGCGAGCTGTTCTCGTTCGGCAAGTGGGTGTTCGCCACCCGGGCGGTCCGCAATGGTGGGCAGTTCGGACTGCGAGCGGTGGTCTCGCGGTTCCTCGGGTCAGAAGACCTCGGCCGCTTCTACCTGGCGCAGAAGATCACGGTGCTCCCCAACGACCTGGTATCCGAAGTGGTGCGCGGCGTGGCGTTCCCGGTGCTGTCGCGGGTACAGCACAGCCGGAGTCGAACCTCGCGGGTGTTCAAAGCCACCCTCACGGCCATGCTCACGCTCCTGGTTCCCATCTACGTGACACTGTTCGTGTTCGCCGAGGCGCTAGTCCGTCACGTCCTCCCGTCCTCTTACGCTGGACTGGCGATCGTCATTCAGATCCTGGCCATCGACGGCATCATCGACCTGCTCACCGATGCACTCAAACCGATGCTGCGCGGCCAGGGCCGTCCTCGCACCGATTTCGCCTTCACCGCGGTCCGTACCGTACTGCTGGTGGGTCTGGCCATCTTCCTCACCGATCAGTACGGCCTGGCCGGAGCCGCCTGGGCCTGGTTCATAGCCGAGGCCGTGATCGCCGTGCTGGCGGTGGCCATCGCTTTGAATGTGCTCAAGCGGCCGTTCGAGGGCATGGCGCGAGTCTTGTTCGTGATCGTTGCCTCAGCCTCGGTGGGGGCCGGTCTTGGTTGGCTGCTGGCGGAGTCGCTCGGGGGCGTGTTTGGACTGGCGCTCGGCTCGCTGTCCTCACTGGTCCTCGGCCTCATGATTCTCTTGGCCTTCGACCGACGGTTTGATTACGGGCTCATCCGAGACTTCAACAAGGCCTTCCCCAAGATCGCCAAGAAGATCGGGTTCGGGGAACTCGAGGACTAGTAGATCGACTTGCCCAGTTCGTCGCGCTCCTGGTCCATCCGGGCCAACTCGTCGGCTCCGGAGATGACGATCTTCGGGTCGGGCTTGAAGTCGAGTGATTTCTCCCGGTCGGGATAGTCGACCGCGTTGAGGATCACCTTCATCGCGTTGAGGCGGGCCTTCGGTTTGCTGTTTGAGCGGATGATGGTCCAGGGCGCCGGTCCGCTCGAGGTTACCTCGAGCATGCGGTGCTTCTTCTCGGTGAACTGATCCCAGTACTCCTGGGCCTGGCGGTCGACCTCGCTCAGCTTCCACTGGCGAAGCGGGTCGGTCTCGCGACGATCGAAGCGCTGGGCCTGGACGTCCTTCTCGACGCTGAAGTACAACTTGACGAGCACGGTTCCCTGCCGGACCAGGTCCTTCTCGAACCCGACAACGCCTTTGAGGAAGTCGCGATACTGAGTCTTCGTGCAGAAGCCGAGGACCGGCTCGACCAATGCCCGGTTGTACCAGGAGCGGTCAAACAGCACGATCTCGCCGCCGGTCGGGAACTCCGAAACAAACCGCTGGAAGTACCACTGGGTGGTTTGCTCCTTCGACGGTTTGCCGAGAGCCACCACCCGGTAGCGCTTTTCGTTCATGAAACGGGTGATGCGGCGGATGGTCCCGCCTTTGCCCGATGCATCGCGCCCATCGAACAGCACGATCATGGGTGTCCTGGTGGTCTCCAGGTGGTGTTGCAGCTTCAGCAGTTCGATCTGGAAGGGACGGAGCGGTTCGTCCTGGGCGAGCTGGGAGCGAAGCTGGTTTCGTTCCTTAGTGACCACCTTGAGTCGGGCTCGCAGCTCGGCCTCGGTCAGGGAGGCGGCCTCCTGAGAAGCATCATCCATAGGCAGGGGGGCGGGGGAGCTCACGGGGCCACGCTAACACGCGAAATCTTGCTCTACCTGAGGAGTTGGAGGATGCCGTCCCGGATTCGCTGTTCTCCTGCCAGCGCCTCGACTGGTTTGTGGCCGAGCCGCCACTCGATGGCTTCACGGATTTGGGCATCAGTGCCGCGGCGGCGCAGCAAATCGTAGGCCCGCGATGTCTTCCGTGGTCCGCTCGGCCCCAGGGTGCGGGCCACTCCGCCCATCCAATACGCCAGCTCGTCGGTGAGGGGCGGCCCCCAGCCGACGTTGTCCCAATCGATGAGGTAGAGGTTGCCGTCGGCGGCCCGGCGGAGGTTGATGGCGAGGAAATCGCGATGGACGGGGACGTAGTGGTCTGGAGTGCCCGGGGGTCGGGGGAGCGAGGCCAGGCTCGTCTGAAGCTCATCGATGACTGTTTCGATCATTCTGGGGTCGGGTTTGGGCTGGCGGTGGGGGCCGGATGGCATCGGTTGGTGCATGTGGAAGGCCATGTCTTCGAAGCGGCCATGAGCCAACAGTGAGGGAATCCGAAACGAGGGGGGCGGCGAAGCAGTAAGCAGCTCCTGGGCGGCGATCGAGGCCTCGCTTGGTTCGTCGCGAACGAGGTGCTTGGCGAAGGCCAGGACTTTCCCGTTTGGGTCGAAGAGCAAGGTTGTGACTCGCTGGGCGTACTCGGGGAGTCCCGGGAGGCGGAAGGCGGTGTGAGCCACAGGCCCGACCCTCGGCTCGGCGACCTCGGTCAGCCAGCGGTCCCACCATTCCGGTATCGGCGGGGGGTACTTGAGGCGGAAGGGACGCTCGAAGCCAAGCCGCAGCATGATCCGTCCGGCGGAGAGAGCGAAGCGCTGATGGAAGAAGGTGGCGTCGTAGAGGGCAAGTCCGCCCAACGCCACCGTCCGGTTCCCCGCCGGCAACGTCAGATAATGCTTCCCCGGCGGAAATCCGATGTACTCGTTGGCCATGCGGTCAAGGTAGCAGTGCCACCCCTCCCGCTTGCGGGAGGGGTGAGGGCGCGTTCCTGTGTTCTCCTGCTCACGTGTTGGGAGCGGTGCCCCCCTACCTGGTGGGCACGGTGTTCGTGTTGGGAGCGGCGCCCCCCTACCTGGTGGGCACGGTGTTCGTGTTGGGAGCGGCGCCCCCCTACCTGGTGGGCACGGTGTTCGTGTTGGGAGCGGCGCCCCCTACCCCCGAGCTGCGCTCGGCGGTACTTTCCCCCCGAAGGGGGGACTGACAAACCTTGGCTCGCTCGGCGGTACTTTCCCCCCGAAGGGGGGACTGACAAACCTTGGCTCGCTCGGCGGTGCTTTCCCCCCGTAGGAGGGACTGACAAACCTTGGCTCGCTCGGCGGTACTTTCCCCCCGAAGGGGGGATTGACAAACCTTGGCTCGCTCGGCGGTACTTTCCCCCCGAAGGGCGGACTGACAAACCTTGGCTCGCTCGGCGGTACTTTCCCCCCGAAGGGGGGATTGACGAACCTTGGCTCGCTCGGCGGTACTTTCCCCCCGAAGGGGGGACTGACGAACCTTGGCTCGGGTCGGCGGTACTTTCCCCCCGAAGGGGGGATTGACGAACCTTGGCTCGGGTCGGCGGTACTTTCCCCCGGAGGGGGGACTGACGAACCGTGGCTCGGGTGAGCGGTGCTTTCCCGGCGATGGGGGACTTACAGACCTTGGCTCGCGTCAGCGGTCGGCGGTGGGCAGTTTGCTCATTCTCCCGCCATACGGCGGAGCACCGTGTGCAAGATGCCGCCGTTGCGGTAGTAGTCGACCTCTACCGGGGTGTCGATGCGGCAGGTGGTTTTGATTTCGATCACCATGCCGTCGGGTTTGGTGGCCCGCACCAGCACGGTTTGACGAGGCTGGAGGTCGTCGTCGATATCGATCTCGAACGTCTCGGTGCCGTCGATTCCGTGGGTGTCGGCGTTGTCGCCCGGTTGGAAGGTAAGGGGCAGCACGCCGAAGCCGATGAGGTTTGAGCGATGGATCCGCTCGAAGCTCTGGGCGATGACGGCCCGCACGCCCAGTTCGAAGGTGCCCTTGGCCGCCCAGTCTCGAGAGCTGCCCATGCCGTAGTCCTGGCCGGCCAACACCACTAGCGGAACGCCCGCTTCCCGATAGCTGAGACTGGCGTCGTAGATGGTCTTGACCTGGCCGTCGGTGAAGTCGGTGGTGAACCCGCCTTCGGTGTCTGGCGCGAGTTGGTTCCGTACTCGGATGTTGGCGAAAGTGCCCCGGGTCATTACCCGGTCGTTTCCGCGCCGGGAGCCGTAGCTGTTGAACAAGGCGGGCTCGACCCCATGTTCGACGAGGTACCGACCGGCCGGTGATTTCGAGGCGATCGAGCCGGCGGGGGAAATGTGATCGGTGGTCACCGAGCTTCCCACCTTGACGAGCACCCGGGCGTTGGCAATCGGCTCGATTGGCGACACCTCAAGCGTCAGCCCATCGAAGAAGGGCGGCTCCTGCACATACGTGCTGGCGTCGTTCCAGTCGTAAAGGGCCCCACCGCTGGTGTCGATCGCCCGCCACTCGTCCGAACCCTGGAAGACGTGTGCGTATTGTTCGATGAACTGCTCGCGCGTGACTTTGCTTCCGACAATCTCGTCTATCTCGGCCTGGGTCGGCCAGATGTCCCGCAGGAATACGGGGTTGCCGTCTTGATCGGTTCCGAGTGGTTCGGTGGTCAGATCGATATCGACCGTGCCGGCCAGGGCGTAGGCCACGACCAGCGGGGGAGAGGCCAGGTAGTTGGCTCGGACATCGGGGGAGATGCGGCCCTCTAAGTTTCGATTGCCGGACAGAACCGAGGCGGCCACTAGGTCGTGTTCGTGAATGCCGGCGCTGATCTCCGATGGAAGCGGCCCGCTATTGCCGATGCAGGTAGTGCATCCGTACCCAACGAGGTAGAAACCGGTGGCCTCGAGATCGTTCATGAGGTCCGAATCCTGCAGGTATTCGGTGACGACCTTGGAGCCGGGAGCGAAGGACGTCTTCACCCACGGCTTGCGGTTGAGGCCTAGGGCTCGGGCTTTGCGGGCTACCAGCCCCGCACCGACCATCACGTCGGGGTTGGACGTGTTGGTGCAGCTGGTGATGGCGGCGATCACAACGTCGCCGTGTTTCATGTCGAACGTTTGGCCGTCGTAGGTGACCGTCGCCGCCGGTGGCTCGTTCCTGGAGTCGACGGCGGGTCCGCCTTCGTCCTCCCACTCGGTGACCGATCCCGGGCCGCCCGGTCCCGGTTTGCCGAAGGTGTCGACGATGTCCTGGTGCCATTGGTCCTTCATGGCCGACAAATCGATGCGGTCCTGAGGGCGCTTGGGCCCGGCCAGCGCCGGTTGCACTGTCGCCAGGTCGAGCTCCAGGTTGGAGCTGTAGGTAATGGAGCGGCTGTCCTCCCGCCACAGGCCCTGTTCCCGGTAGTACTGCTCAACCGTTTCGATGAGGGCTTCGTCGCGGCCCGTGAGATGCATGTAGCGGGTGGTCATCTCGTCGACTGGGAAGAAGCCGACGGTGGCCCCATACTCGGGCGCCATGTTGGCGATAGTGGCCCGGTTGGCCAGCGGCATGTCGGCCAGACCCGGCCCATAGAACTCGACGAACTTGCTCACTACCCCGTGTTCTCTCAACATCTCCGTGACTCGCAGCACCAGGTCGGTGGCGGTCGCGCCTTCCGGCAGCTTCCCTTCCAGTCGGAATCCGACCACCTGCGGGATGAGCATGTAGATCGGCTGGCCGACCATGACGGCCTCAGCCTCGATGCCACCCACGCCCCACCCGAGAACCCCCATGCCGTTGATCATGGTGGTGTGGCTGTCGGTGCCCACCAGGCTGTCGGGGTAGAGGTTGGTGCCGTCGTCCCAGGCCACCTTGGCCAGGTATTCGAGGTTCACCTGGTGAACGATGCCGGTGGCCGGAGGGACCACCCGGAAGTTGTCGAAAGCCGATTGTCCCCATTTGAGGAACTCGTAGCGCTCCTGATTGCGCTCGAACTCCTTCTCGGAGTTGATCAGCAGTGCCATGCCTGAGTTGAAGGCGTCCACCTGGACCGAGTGGTCGATGACAAGGTCGACCGGCACCAGCGGATTGACCTTCTGGGCCGAGCCCTCGTCGCCGGTCATCCGGACCACCGCGGCCCGCATCGCCGCCAGATCGACGACCGCCGGCACGCCGGTGAAGTCCTGCAAGACGACCCGCCCGGGGGTGAAGGCGATCTCGGTTTCGCCGACCGCGGTGGCGTCGAATCCGGCAAGGGCTTTCACGTCGGCGTCGGTGACGATTCGGCCATCATGTTGCCGAAGCACGGCTTCCAGTAGCACCTTGATGGTGTACGGAAGTGAGTCAACATCGGCGATGCCAGACAGCGCGTCGAGCCGATAGATGGACCGATCACCAAGAGCGGTTGAGAGGGTGGCGTGCGCCCCAAACGGGTCTTGGGTCATGGCGGTTCTCCTTCAGTGATCGGCCTCCAGCCTACGTCGAGCCGTGGTTTGTCAGTCCCCCCTTCGGGGGAAAGTACCGCCGAGCGAGCCATGGTCTCTCAGTCCCCCCTTCGGGGGGGAAAGTACCGCCGAGTGAGCCGTGGTTTGTCAGTCCGGCCTTTGGGGGGAACGTACCGCCGAGTGCCATGGTTTGTCAGTCCCCCCTTCGGGGGGGAAAGTACCGCCGAGTGAGCCGTGGTTTGTCAGTCCGGCCTTTGGGGGGAACGTACCGCCGAGTGAGCCGTGGTTTGTCAGTCCCCCCTTTGGGGGGAACGTACCGCCGAGTGAGCCGTGGTTTGTCAGTCCCCCCTTCGGGGGGAAAGTACCGCTGACCCGCAGGGTCAGGGGTAGGGGGGCGTGGTTCCCAACACGAAGACCGGTCCCGGCGGGTACGGGGCGTCGTTCCCAACTCGAGGACCGGTCCCGGCGGGTAGTGGGCGTGGTTCCCAACTCGAGGACCGGAGAACACAGGAACGCGCTCTCACCCCACCCCTCGCCCCTCCCGCAAGCGGGAGGGGTAGCCCCGCTCCCAACACCGAATCGACGGTCCGTCAGGAGGAAAAATGGGGCCCGGCGGACTCGCTACTCCCGCCGCAGTGAGAACCCCACGACGTTGCCCTCGGGATCTTTCACCGACGCCAGGCGATCTCCCCAGGGCCGGTCAACCGGTTCGAGCACCGCGGTGGCACCTTCTTCGATGCAGCGATGGAAAGTGGCATCCAGGTCGTCGACGGTCAGCCAGAAGCTGATGGGCCCCGGGTGTTGATGAGATCCATCCGACCGGTCGAAGCCGAGGTAGATCTCTCCGAGATCGAACCCGTAATGGCCGTCTTCTTCCACTACTTCGTCGGCGTCAATACTCAGGGCACGGACATAGAAGTCGGCGAGAGCTGAGGGATCGGCGGCCTGCACGATGATGGTGTCGATGGCGGCGTTGGTCATGGATGGATCCTAAGCCCACGGCGCACCATTGGCCCATGGCTGCATGGCGCCTCGAGGAAACGGTCGGTTGGCGGGCCTTTCTTTCCTTCGTCCTGGCCGGGGGATTGATCGTCTTCGGGATCCTGGGAGCCGCCTCGGTGGGGCTGTTCGTACTCCCGTTCGGGATGATTCTCTTCGGGTTGTCGATTGCCTATGCGCCTGACACCCGGGATCGGTGGGGGGTGCTGGCGGGAGTTGGCGCCATAGGTGTCTTCATCGGGGTCCTCAACCTCAACTACCAACCATGTGACGAGGGTTGGGTAACCGTGCCGCCCGGGGAGGATTCCTACTCCTGCGGCGGATTCGATGGCCGGCCCATTCTGGCGATCGGCCTGCTCCTCATAGTCGTCGCTCTGATCATGTATCGCCGTGCCCGTGCGAATGCCGCCACCTCCGACCCGACCTAGACGTCGGTGGCTCGATACACTTCCCGCTCCGCCAGACGAGGACTTCATGATCGACGAAGCTGCGCTTCGGGCCGCCATCGAGCAGGTCACAGAACCCGAAATCCATAGATCATTGGGCGATCTGGGCATGGTCAAAGAGCTGGCGGTTGCGGGCGACACCGTCCGGATGGTGGTGGCGTTGCCGGTCCCCGGCGGTTCGCTCACCCCCCAGCTCGAGTCAGACTTGACCACCGCCGCCATGGCCATTGACGGGGTTGCTGCCGCTTCGGTCGAGTTCACGGCGATGACCGACGAGGAGCGGGCTCAGCTCACCGCCACGCTCAAGGGCGGCTCCGACGCCCGCGAGGTCACGATCTCCAACCGGACCCGGGTGCTCACCATTGCCAGCGGCAAGGGCGGGGTAGGCAAGTCGTCGGTCACTACCAACCTCGGCGTTGCCCTCGCCGAGAACGGCAAGACCGTCGGCATCATCGACGCCGACGTGTGGGGCTTCTCGATCCCCAAGATGCTCGGGATCGACCGGCCGCCCAGTGTTGTCGACCAGATGATCATGCCGCCCGAGGCTCACGGAGTACGGGCTATCTCCATGGACTACTTCGTCCAACCCGACCAGGCCGTGATCTGGCGGGGCCCCATGCTCCACAAGGCGCTCGAACAGTTTCTGGTCGACGCCTATTGGGGAGACATCGATTACCTGCTGATCGACATGCCACCCGGCACCGGCGACATCGCTATCTCGATGAGCCAATTCCTGCCGCGAGCCCAGGCCCTGCTCGTCACCACCCCCCAACCCACGGCCCAGCGAGTGGCCAAACGTGCTGCCTTGATGGCCGCCAAGGTCAACCAGGAAGTGCTCGGCGTCGTCGAGAACATGTCGTGGTTCACCGGCGACGACGGGAAGCGATATCAGATCTTCGGAGCGGGTGGCGGCCAGCAGCTTTCTGAGGAGCTCAACGTTCCGTTGCTCGGTCAGGTACCGCTCCTGCCGGCCATGCGAGAAGGGGCCGATAGCGGAATCCCGGTGGCGATCGCCGCCCCCGAATCAGATGCAGCGGCCGCTTTCCGCGACCTGGCCGAGCGGGTTGACGATTTGAAACCACGAATCCGGTCCCATCCGGAATTGATCATTAGTTAGGAGACAGGCAGTGCGCGTACGGATTGGGTTGGCCGATGCCAGCCACGACGTTGAAGTTGAGGTCGGCGACGGCGATTCCTTCATCAAGGACATTGAGGCAGCGCTCGAGGCCGACAAGTCGATGATTTGGCTGGACGACTCGGAGGGCAACAAGTACGGGATCGCCGTGAGCCGGATCACCTATGTCCGCCTCGAGGGTGAATCCGAACGCACAGTCGGCTTTGGCTAGGGGAGTCCCTCGACCCAACGGGGGGGACCAAGTAAGCTGTCCCTGATTTCGCGAACCAACCGGGATCGCACGGAATCTAAGGAGCAGCATCGTGCAGTCCATCTGGAAAGGGGCCATTTCCTTTGGCCTCGTGACCATCCCCGTCGGCCTTTACAGCGCCACCGAAGACAAGAAGGCTTCCTTCAAGCAACTCCGGA
>JAOTYB010000113.1 GCA_029862065.1 Acidimicrobiia bacterium
GTGCCGAGCAGGTGGGGGAGCGGCTCGCTACCTCACGGGCCGCCGGGCCCATCGGCCGCCTCGGAGCGCTGCTGCGGCGAAGCCGGTTGGGTCGGGCGCTCGGCGCCGAATCTGATGAGCTCGCCGGCGGGGAGTGGTGGGCGCAGCCGGGGCTGGAGCGGGTGCTGGGGGATCTCAGCCGCACAATCACCGATCTGTCAACGAGTCTCGGCGGCGGACTGGGTCGCCAGGTTCGAGAACGATTTGCCCCCGAGGTGCTGGAGCGAGAGGTGCGGTCGACCGTTGAGGCCACCCGGAATGTCGTCGGCGATCTCGGACCCCCGCGGCCCCGCCGCTGGTGGAGCCTGGTGGGGGTTGTGCAGCTCGCTCTGTTTGCCGCCCTCGTCGCCGGCCTGGTCTGGTTGTGGGTCGACGGCGTCGACCGGGGCCAGGTCCCCTGGAATCTGATTCTCATCGGTGGATCACTGGTGGCGGCCTCAGTCCTGAGTCTGGCCGTCAAGGCGAGCGGCCGACGGGCCGGCCGGCGCTCGGCCAAGGACTATCGGGCCGAGGTACGACAGGGTCTCAATGGGTCGCTTCAAGCCCAAATCGGCGACGGCCTTGCCGAGGCGGTGGCGGTCCGTGATCGCCTTGCCGCGGCGCTCGCCCGGCTGCAAGCCGAGGTTGGTGACGGAGCCTCGGAGCTTGGCTCAATATCCGGCACTAGCTAGCGGCCTCAGCCGGGAGGTAGCTGCGGGCGGGTGGATCGGCTCAGCACCCAGATCGCGGCGATCAGCACCATGGTCGATCCGATCATCTCGAGTGCCTCCTCGGTGATCATCGCCGGGTCGTAGATGGCCGCCGTCACCGGTGACCCACCCCAGTTCTGAATGAGCTCGAGTAGGAGAGCAGTTGCCCAGGCGGCCGCTCCTGCCACGAGCAAGCCGACGGTGCTTCGTTGGGTCCGGTACCGGCGCACCAAGCGCCACCATGTGGCGGCGGCGATACCCAGGACGGGAAGGTAGAGGAGCTGCCAGTCGATTCCCGACCACCGTTCCAGGCGCTCGTGGAGAGCGTTGCCCTCGTCGAGCGCCAACCACGCCAGGAGCCCCGGCCAGATCCACAGGGCCGGGAGCCGGGGTCGGGCGGTCGCCGCCACCAGCAGCCAACAAGAGGCGGCGCTCCACAGCAGAGCCGCCGAAAACCAGGTCGCAACCGACGCTTCCGAGTCGAGGTTTGCCCCCTGCCACCCGGGATACACCGTCCTTTGGGCGATTCCCAGCGCAACGAACACGACAATGGCGAGGCCGGAGACAACGGCGATCGGCACAGGCCGCGATCTCGAAACCAGTTCCCTGAGACGCCGGAGGCCCGGTAGCTCCGTCTCCGGTTCCATTTGATGCGCAGGATCGGTCAACACCACGCTCATCCTGGCACCCAGCGGGAGATATCGAGCAGCCCGGGGGTCACACACAGCAGCCGATCCCACGATCCCCGCTCTCAGTCACCTAAAAGGGAACCCCGACCGCCTTGCAGAGGAAGCGCATGTAGGGCACTCCTCGATTGCAGTAGTCGGCGAACATTTCCGGGAAGTCCTTGGAGATGATCGATTTCTGGGTGAGGTTGGTGCCTGCCATGAAGTCCTTGCGCTTGAGGTCGTCGATGTAGGGGTGGTCCTCGTCGTAGCCGCGGGGCGGCCGCGTGAGGGAGTCGCCTTGCAGGGAAAAGACGTCGGTCAGGCGTTTCGATCGCGTGGCCTTCTTCCACTCGGACTGGTTCTCATCGATGTGCTCCCTGATCTGATAGGCGACCTTGGTCTCCGGCCGCCATAGGCCCATCCCCATGAAGTTCTCACCCGGCTGGATGTGAAGGTAGAAGCCGGGGGCATGAGCGTCTTTGGCCATGAAGTGGCGGAAGTGGAGGCCGGTGTTGGTCTTGTAGGGGGTCTTGTCTTTGCCGAAGCGGGTGTCGCGATAGATCCGGAACAACGACCCGCCCTGCAACGAGGGGTCGGCCACGAAATGCTTGGAGATCTTGGCCAGCGGCTTGGCGAAATCCTCGATGAAGTCGAGGGCCGGCTCTTTGATGACCGCGTCGTACCGGTCCTTGTTGGCCTTGAACCAGTTTCGGTTGTTGTTTTCCTTGAGGTCGGTGAGGAAGTCGTACGTTGCCTTGGTGAAATATCGCTGAGTCATGGAGTCGAAGCTAGTTGGCGGGTGAGACACACGTGGTAGAACGCGAAAAACAGGTACTGCTCACAGTGACTAGTGCCAACGCGACGTGGTGGGATGGCCTTGGGCGTTTTGACCCATACTGTCGATAGAAAGAATATGCAGCGTTTCATTTTTCCCCTGGCCGTGGGGATCGCGTTGACGGTGATTCCCTCGGTGGCTTCGGCCTCGATCAGCGTGGCTTACGTCGACCCGGACGACGGTCGCTGGTACGTCCCGACTCAGGCTGGGGCCCTCACCGGCTTCCAGTTCGGCGCCTCGGCCGACACTCCCATCAGCGGCGACTGGGACTGCAATGGCATCGACACACCGGGTCGGTTCCGGCACAACGGCTACTTCTATCTGCGCAATTCGGTCAACGGCGGCGATCCCGACGTCTCCTTTCACTTCGGCGTGCCGGGAGATCGGCCACTGGTGGGAGACTGGAACGGCGACGGGTGTGACACGGTCGCTGTCTACCGGCCGTCCGAATCGGTGGTCTATGCCGCCGATCGGCTCGATCTGCACACCACCTGGCGAGTCCACGATGTGGCCGGCAGCCCGATGGTCGGCGACTTCGACGGCGACGGACGAGATGAGATCGCCGGCTACCGGCCCAATTCGGGGCTGGTGGTGGTCGACGACGTGGTGCTCGACGGCGGACACGATGTGCTGTTCTTCGACGGCCTCGAACTGACTGCCCCAGCGACCTACTCGGCAGCCAACGCCCTGGCCCGGCTGACACCGGTCGCCGGCAACTTCGGAATTCCCTGCTCGGGCTGCCAGGACAGTCGACCCGCGCTGGCCACCGGCGACTCGGGTGCCTGGGTTACAGAGCTGCGAGCCCGGCTGGTGGCGGTGGGCTTCCGTCCGGGCGAGGGCGATCAATACGACAAGGCCCTGAAGGGCGCCGTCGTCGCCTTCGAGAAATACCACCGGCTGGAGCGGGACGGCGTGTTCGATGCCGACCATTGGGCTCTGCTTGATACGGCCGTCGGCGTGCCGTACCGGGTGGATACCCCGACCCGGGTGGAAGTCGATCTTGAACGTCAGATTCTCATCCTCGTGATCGACCATCAGCCCGCCGGCATCATCCCGGTCTCGTCGGCCAACGGCGAGACCTACACCAGCTACAACGGCAACACGGCTATCGCTCGCACTCCAGAGGGCGACTTCAGCTTCTATCGAGAAGAAGACGGCTGGTATCGCTCCTACCTCGGCGGTCTCTATGAGCCCTTCTTCTTCCGGGGTGGCTACGCCATCCACGGCTCGAACAGCGTGCCCGCCTACCCGGCCTCCCATGGCTGCATTCGCACCCAGATCGCCGACCAGGACTGGCTCAAACCTCAACTCGAAAAGGGGATGCCGGTGTTTGTCTACGGCGTGCGCGTCGAGGCCCCGGAGATCTAGGCCGCCCGGAAGGCTGTCTCGACCGTATCGATCAGCTCGGTGAACTCGAAGGGCTTGCCGAGGTGCCCGGTCATGCCCGCTGCTAGGCACCTCTCGATCTGATCGGGCGAGGTATGTCCGCTCAACGCAATGATCGGTACCACGACCCCCTCGGCACGCAGCACCTTGGCGGCTTCGATGCCGCTCATGTGTGGCATCTCCATGTCCATGAGGATTACGTCGAACTGGGAGGGGTCGAAAGCGGCAACAGCCTCTCGCCCGTCGGCGACGGTCACCACGTCGTGTTCCTGCAGTTCGAGCATCTGGGTGATGATGAGCCGGTTGGAGACGCTGTCGTCGGCTGCCAGCACCCGCACCCGCGGCCGGTGCTCTCGTAGCCAGTGACGGGTGATGAGGGTGTCGTCTTCGCGGTTGAGGACCGCCCGGACGGTATCTCGTAGGTCGAGGGGTCCGAGTGGCCGGGTGAGATAGGCGGCGACGCCCAGCTCGCGGCACCTCGCGGCGTCGCCTCGCTGGCCGGACGAGGTCACGACGATCGTGGCGAGGGCCGGGTCGATCTGCTCCACGATGTCGAGCTCGTGACTGTCGAGATCGATGACAACAACGTCTGGCCGCGACTCAGCCATGGCGGCGAGGGCCCGTTCGGGCACATCGAACATCGAAGGCTTGATCCCCGCCGGATCCAGTTGTTCTGCCAGGGCGTAGGCGGCGGTTTCCCGGGCCATGACGAACACGGCCAGGTTGGCCAGCTGATCGATGGCCGCCAGCATCTCTTCGTGTACGGCGGCTGCCGATCCGAACTGGGCGGTGAAGTGGAAGGTCGAGCCCTCGCCTTCCATACTCTCGGCCCAGACACGTCCACCCATCAAATCCACCAGGTCGCGGCAGATCGCCAACCCCAGCCCGGTGCCCCCGTACTCGCGTGCGGTGCTGTCGCTGGCCTGCAGGTACGGTTCGAAGATCGTCTCAAGCCGGTCCGCCGGGATGCCAATGCCGTCATCGGTCACCCGGAAGTGCAGAACCATCCCGTCGGTGTCGCTGCTGTCTGGCTGAACAGTTACCCGCACTCGGCCGTCGTAAGTGAACTTGACCGCGTTGGAGACCAGATTGAGCAGAACCTGGCGGAGGCGTCCCGGGTCGCCGACCACGACCGGCGGTACCGAGTCGTCGACGACCACATCGAGTTCGATGCCTTTGTCGGCAATGAGGGTGGTGAGGCTCCTGACCGAGTTCTCGACGGTGTCCCGGAGGTCAAAGGGGATCGCCTCGAGGCTCAAGCGGCCGGCGTCGAGCTTTGAGAGGTCGAGGATGTCGTTGATCAGTGTCAAGAGGGCGTCGGCCGAGCTGTTGACGATCTCAAGATGCTCTCGCTGCTTCTCAGACAACTCCGACTGGAGAGTGAGCCGGGTCATGCCGAGGATGCCGTTCATTGGGGTGCGGAGCTCGTGGCTCATGTGTGCCAGAGCTTCGGCCTTCATGTCGAGAGCGGCGCGGGCTTCGTCGCGATCGGCCTCGGCCTGTTGCAACCCGGCTTCAGCCTGTTGGACCGTGTCCCGCAGTTGCTCCAGCTCGCGGCGAAGTTTCAGATTGGCTTCGACCAACCTGGCCTCGCGGTCCGATTCGGCGTGGGGTATCGCCACGATTGACCCTCAATAGTTCGCTTGGGGGTCTATCGGCACGAACCGACTATTCATTGACCTTGCTGTAAAGAGCCCCTTGGCTGCTCCGGTAGGCTCAAACGGATGCCAACCTTCCGGCCCGATCTTGCAGAAATCCCTGTGTACAAGCCGGGGCGGACGCCCGAGGACGTCCGCCGTGACTCCGGGCTGGAATCCGTTGCCAAGTTGGCATCCAATGAGTGTCCCTACGACCCCTTCCCGGCCGTGGTTGAGGCGGTCGGTCGGGCTGCCGCCTCCGTGAACCGGTATCCAGACAACGGCACCCATGCCCTGCGAGCGGCGGTGGCCGCCTTCTTGGACGTGCAGCCCGACCAGATATGGCTGGGTGGCGGAAGCAACGAGCTGATGTTTGTGACCGCGCTGGCGGTCGGCGGTCCCGGAACCAGCGCGGTGTACGCCGACCCGAGTTTTGGCCTGTACCGAATCGCCACCCAGGTGGCCCTGGCCGACGGGATAGAAGTCCCCCTTGACGCAGATCACCGCCATGATCTCGAGGCCATGCTGGCGGCGATCCGGCCGGACACCTCCGTCGTCTACCTGTGTAACCCGAACAATCCGACCGGGACCCACGTGGGGGCCGACCAGGTCACCGCCTTTGTGGAGGCCGTGCCGCCCGACATGCTGGTGGTGATAGACGAGGCGTATTACGAATTCGCCACGGCTCCCGACTTCGCCAGCGCCCTTCCGCTTGCCCGCCAGCGCGAGAACGTGGTGGTCGCCCACACCTTCAGCAAGGCCTACGGTCTGGCCGGATTACGGGTGGGCTATTTCGCCGGTTCGGCCGCCACCCTGGCTCAGCTGCGTCGTATCCAGCTTCCCTTTTCGGTGAGCACGCTCGCCCAGGTGGCGGCTCTTGAAGCGATCAAGCATCAGGATCTGGTAGCCGAGCGCATGGCTGCTAACCAGACCGGGCTGATGGCAGTGGAAGCCGGGTTGCGAGATCGGGGTATCGCCTTCGCAGCCAGTCAGACCAATTTCGTATACGTGCGTCCACCGATCGGAGCGGCCGAGTGTTTTGAAGCCTTGCAGGAGCGGGGCGTGATTGTCCGTGACGTCGGCGGGGCGGTCCGTGTCACCGTCGGCACGGTGGAGGAGAACCAGCGAATGCTGGAGGCACTTGACGCGGTCCTTGCGTGACTAGGCGCGGATCGTGCCCCGCACCTCACCGAAGCCGATTCGTGGCCGGCCTTCCCGCTCGGCGAAGGCCCGGAGGATGGCGGTGTCACCGTTCTCGAGGAATCGGCGCTCCTCGCCGCTTCCGAGAGTGAGCGGCTGCGCGCCATTGCTCGTGAGTTCGATCAGGCTTCCGTAGCTATCTGGCTCGCTTCCCGACACAGTGCCGGATGCATACAAATCACCGGCCCGCACTGGAGTTCCGTTCGAGGTGATGTGGGCGAGTTGTTGCGCCATCGTCCAGTACATCTCGGAGAAGTTGACCCGGCTGACGACCTGCGCTTTGGGCATCACTTCGGTGGCCAGCGCGAACTCGAGGTGAAGGTCGATGCCGCGACGCTGGCCCTCGAGTAAATAGGGGAGGACGGCCGGCTTCTGGGTAGGGGCGGGGACTCGGAATGGTTCCAGGGCATCGAGGCTCACCACCCAGGGTGCGATCGAGGTGGCGAACGACTTGCCGAGGAAGGGACCGAGTGGCTGGTACTCCCAGGCCTGAATGTCACGGGCACTCCAATCGTTCACCAGAACCA
>JAOTYB010000015.1 GCA_029862065.1 Acidimicrobiia bacterium
AATTGGAATGGGGTGTTTCGGGTGGTGGGCGCTACTGGGATTGAACCAGTGACCTCTGCCGTGTGAAGGCAGCGCTCTCCCGCTGAGCTAAGCGCCCTGAAGGGGGCAGCATAGCCCTGCCGGCACCCCCGGCTTCGAGCCTGCCGCGCCTTGAACCGTTGGTGTCGTAAGGTTTCCGCCCACCCCTGATTCGAGATCCGCCATGACCCAATCAAGCGCGCCGGCCCAGGCGACTCGCCGATTCGTCGGGTGGCGGATCGCCGTGTTGGCAACGCTGACAGCCGCCCTCACCGGGCCCGGACAGACCATCGGCGTCTCGGTGTTCGTCGACCCGATGATCGAGGCGCTCGACCTCACCCGATCTCAGGTCTCGGCCGCCTATCTCATTGGAACGCTGCTGGGCGCCCTCGCCCTTCCGTCGACCGGGCGGTGGATCGACCGGATGGGGGCCCGCCGAGCCATGACCCTGATCGGTTTGGCGTTCGGTACGGGCCTGATCGCCATGAGCGGCGTCGGAGGTTTCATCACGCTGGCCCTCGGTTACTCGCTCATCCGCTGGCTCGGACAAGGATCACTGTCGCTCGTCAGCACAGTGGCCGTGACGCATTGGTTCGAGCGCCGCCGGGGCCTCGTCTTCGGGCTCATGATGACCGGGGTCAGTGCCCTCATGAGCCTGACTCCCGTCCTGTTGAACCTGGCGATCGAGGCCTACAGCTGGCAGACCGCCTGGCGCTTGGCGGGCGTTGCCATCTGGCTCACCGTCGTGCCGATCGCCTACTTCGGCATCATCAACCGACCGGCCGACGTAGGCCAGCGGACCGACGGTGACGACGCGCCGGCCGTGGGGACGGTTCCGGTCGAGCCGCGACGGTCGCACACCCGCCGCCAAGCTGTGGGAGAGGTCCGGTTCTGGGTACTCAGCCTGACGGTGGCGACCACCTCCATGCTGGCGACCGCCCTCAACTTCCATCAGATCTCACTTCTCGGTGAAGCCGGCCTTACCAGCACGGAAGCCGCCACGATGTTTCTCCCGCAGGTTCTCGGTGCCATCGTGGCCGGATTGATTGTCGGGGCTCTGTCCGACCGGATTCCCGTCCGCTTTCTCCTGGCTACATCGATGACCCTGCTCTTCGCGGCCTTGCTCCTCATACAGATCGTGGAGCCCGGGTGGCAAGTGCTTCTGTATGCCATCACCCTGGGGGCGGCCGGTGGTGCCCAGCGTCCTTTGGCGGCCACCGTCCTTCCCCGCTGGTTCGGGCTCAGCAACATCGGCGCCATACAAGGGGTCTCGACATTCGTCGGCGTAGGGGCTTCGGCCCTGGGACCGGTCGCCTTCTCGCTGGGCCGTACCTGGCTGGGGGGCTACAGCTCGGCGGCGCTGGCCTTTGCCGTCATGCCGGTCGCCATCGCCATCGCCGCCCTGACGGTGACCGAACCTAAGTCAGGAGACTGACTCGGGGTCGGCCATGAACCATTCGGTGAACTCGGTGCACTCCCCCGCCTCGTTGAGCCGAACCACGAACAGATTGGCGTAGTTGGACTCGTCGCGGTATTCGGTGCGACCCTGGATGAACCCCACATCGCCGTCGACGCCGAGGATCTCGAATTGAAAACTCCAGGTCCCGGGTTTGTCCCGGTGAGCGACCCAGCCGTCCACGATCGCCTGTCGGCCCGACCAGGGCTCTCCGAGCGGACGGCGGAAGTAGCGGGCGTCCTCGCTGAACAGTCGGCCGATGTCGACGGGATCGTTGCTGTTCCAGGCGTGGACATAACCGAGGACCCACGAGACGAGAGCATCGCGCATGCCTCCACGCTACCGATCGAACGTCGGGCGCGAGGTCGCGAATTTCTTTCCAGCTAGACCTTCTCGGCGATGGAAACCTCAATCGGGTGTTTGGCAGGAATATCTAATACTTCCTCGGGAAGCGGCACGCGTACTGTGAGGACTCCTTCTTCGTAGTCGGCCGTAATCTTCTCGATATCCACACCCTCCGGCAGCACGACATCTCGGCTGAATGAGCCGACGTGACGCTCATGCAAGTAGTGGTCTTCTTCTTTGATTTCCTTCTCGAACTTCTTCTCCCCCTCGATGTGCAAGACATTGCCTTCGACGTCGATTTCGAGCCCGTCCTTGGGGTCGATTCCCGGCACCTCTACCTTGATTACCAGAGTCCCATCCTCCCGAAAGATGTCGGTGGCCGGACGGAACGACAAGTCCGGAAACACCGGACGGGGGTCCAAGCGTTCCAGCATCTCTTGCATCTCACGCTGCAACGAGGTGAAGGCGCTGAAGGGAGCCAAACGAATGATCGACACAGTGAACCTCCTTCGCTCAGGGCGCACATGCGCTCCGCCATTATCGAATCACTGCCAGGCGCCAAATCCCAGTGGCTTAAGTCCCATCCATGTCGCTCTTTAGGCTGGGTCTATGAATCGGGGACAATTTGAGGCTCTCGTCGACCGGGCGCTCGAAGGGCTCCCCCAATGGGTGCTCGACGTGCTTGAAAACATCATCGTGGTGGTCGAGAGCCATCCAACCCGCGATCAAGACCCGCACGGCGACGGCATCCTCGGCATCTACGAGGGGATCTCCCTCCACGACCGGGGTGTGGAGTACACGATGGCCCTGCCCGACCGCATCGTGATATTTCGCCAGCCCCACCTGAGCTTGGGCCTGTCCGAAGCCGACCTCGAACAGGAGGTCCGTACGACGGTCTTGCACGAGATCGCCCACCACCTGGGGATCGACGATGACCGACTACACGAGCTGGGCTGGGACTAGTCCCAATCCGGGTCCCAAAAGCACTCCTAAGTCCTGGGGGGTGGCCTGCCGATGCAATCTGCATGGAATACGAGTTCGACCACATCGACGACCCCTACCGGCGGTGCGAAGAGCACTGCAATCACGACCTGGTACGGGGCATCTTGATCACAGATCTGTTGGGCACCGACGGGCCGTACCGCCCCACCAGCCTGCTAGTGACCCTCCCCTTCGACCGAGCCGGCAGCGAAGACCTCCGTCGCGCCAGCTAGAACTTCCACCACTCCCGCCGGGTCTAATCTGCACTCGAAACACTTCTAGGAGGAGTAATGGACAAGTTGCTGGAACTCGTGCAGGAAAAGGCCGGAATCTCAGCCGACCAGGCCCAAAAGGCCATCGAGACCGTAGTTGGCTTCATGAAAGACAAGTTGCCCGGACCCATCGGTGACCAGGTCGCCAAGTTTGCCGGTGGCGGCGACGACGACGGTGGCGGCGACGATGACGGCGGCATGCTCGGTGGCATCACCGACAAACTCGGTGGCATGCTCGGCGGCTGACTGAACCCCGGCCCATCCTGACACGAAGCGCGCTCCCGAAGGGAGCGCGCTTTCATATGCAGCACAGGAGGCCAAACATGACATACAACTTGGAAGCGAACAAACAGAACGCCATTGCCTTCTACCGAACCGCCTACCTGGGAGACCCCTCCCAAGCCGTCGAGAAATACGTCGGCGAGGAGTACATCCAGCACAATCCACTCGTCGGCGACGGTCCGCAGCCGTTCATCGACTACTTCGAAGAGATGGCCAGGGACTATCCCGACAAGAGCATCGAGTTCGTGCGGGCCGTGGCCGAGGGCGATCTAGTGGCACTTCACACCCACCAGACATGGCCCGGCAACAAGGAGTACGTGACGATGGACTTCTTCCGCTTCGACGACAGCGGCAAGATCGTCGAACACTGGGACTCAATGCAGCAGATTCCGGGCGAGTCCAACAACGACAACACCATGTACTAGCAACCGCTACGCCCGAGGCCACCAGTCGGTGTCGGGGAAGTTGCCGTACCAGGCGAACCAGAACGACTGGCCGGAAACGAGGCGGGGCAGGGCGGTCCCATCGGGAAGAACCAGTGCGTCCTCGGTGGCAGTGGTGGCCTGGCCGTCGAACACCACCGCCCCGTCGACTACCTCAAGGCCGTCGGCCCCGTCGTAGGCGCGGGCTCCGTTGGCCGAGGCCACGAACACCACGTCGGTGCCTCCCACCGAGGTCACCAGGCCTCCAGCGTCCAACAGGGCGTCGAGCTCGACGGCAATCTGGCCGCCGTCGACGTCGAGCGTGACCATCTCGGCTTTCTTGGCGAAGTCGTCGGGGACGTCCAACGCCGGGAACCACAGTCCCTCCGATGCGTAGTAGCTGTTGTAGGCGTCGCCCGGCTCGTACGAGTAGCCCCCGGTGGGCGCCAACCCGGTGGTGGGATCCACTGCCGAGGCGGGAATCGCTTGCACATCGGAGTCGGGATGGTCGGCGATCCAGTCCGCCCAGGTAGTCACCGTCATCGGCAGCTTGGTGAGAACCTCGCCCGCCAGTTGGCCCGCAATAGCTTCACCGGTGAGCTGGTTCCACAATGTGTCGGTCTCGACATCGACCATGACCTTGTTCGAGTTCATGAGCAGCCCGGAGGTTTGGAAGTCGAGCACCATCCCGGCCACTTCGGCGCTGTAGAAGACGGGGGTTCGGCACAGGGTGCAGTAGATGAGCGACACGTCCTCGCCGCCCAGGGTGTCGTTGGCCAGCTCGTGGTGGCCGAGAATGCGAACCGGATATGCCCGGGCAACTCCGTTGACGACCGCCCCAAACACGATCTCGTCATCGGTCATGTAGTCGGCCTCGGCAATCGAGATGGTTGGCGCATCGTTCAGCTCGGGGATCCCGCCCCGCCGGACTCCCCCAAACTGGAGACGAGAAGCCAACACCGGGTCCTGCACCTGACTGATAAGCGGTTCGAAGGCGGGATCGATGTTGGCGAACAGCGCCGCCTTCCAGGCGGGATACGCCGCGCCGGGGTTGGGAGCGTTGTTCATGATCCAGTCGCCGAAGAACAGCCACTGAGCCCCCACGTCGGCTGCGGGCGGGTCCACCCCGGTGATGCGGGCGAAGATCCGGACCGCGTTCATCAGCGTTTCGGTTTCGCCCAAGCGGGCCGCGTCGT
Organism: Acidimicrobiia bacterium; assembly: GCA_029862065.1. Taxonomy (GTDB): domain Bacteria; phylum Actinomycetota; class Acidimicrobiia; order Spongiisociales; family SHLN01; genus SHLN01. The sequence goes on from JAOTYB010000015.1 coordinate 4,973, forward strand.
GGGCGTAGGGAATCAGATCGGGCTCGTTGAGCAGTCCAACCATCTCCACGACTTGTCGGGTCTGGTCGATCGAATCGATCGGGCCGATGTCGGCAATGAGGGCTTCGACTTCTGCCCGTCCGAACACGCCGGTCGTTGAGGTGGTGTCGGCGGTCGGGTCGGTGGTGTCAACCGTGGTGCTGCTGCAGGCAGCGAGAAAGACGGTGGCCACCGCCAGGAAGCGTTTCATGATTTGAGCAACGCTATCGGCGGACGAATCGTTCCGCTCCCGCCGTACACTCGATGCTTGATGGAAGCCGCTCCCCCCAACGGGCTATCGATCCGGGGCAACCGGATGGTCGAGAACCGCCCGATCCCCGGCTATATCGACGAGCACTTCGCCCGCATCGACGACGCTTGGAGCCCAGACAACCCGGATGGCTACGTCGCCATGTGCATTGCCGAAAACAAACTCGTGTGGGACCTCATCGAGCCCAAGTTGGCAGCCAGCCGGGACGTCCCGGCCAGGGTGATCGCCTATGACCTCATGACCGGCACCCAGTCATTCCGGGAAACCGTCGCCAGCTTTCTTGGCCGCCGGGTCGTCTACCGGGACATCGACCCCGAGCACGTCATCGCGGTGGCGGGGACCGGCACCGTGCTGGAAATGCTGTTCTACGCCATCGCCAACCCCGGCGACGGGGTGCTGGTCCCCACCCCCAGCTACACCGGATTCTGGCCCGACCTGGAAGCTCGCGACGAGCTGACCATCATCCCGGTTCACACCTCGAGTGACACCGGGTTCCGGCTCACCACCGACCTCCTCGATGCGGCCATCGACGGTACCGATCGCCCGGTCAAGGCGCTGCTGTTCACCTCCCCCGACAACCCGCTGGGACGCATCTACTCCGCCGATCATCTCGACACGATCATCGAATGGGCCGAGCAACGTCAGATCCATCTGGTGTTCGACGAGCTCTTCGCTTTGTCGGTGTTCGACGGCTCAACCTTCGTGAGTGGCGGGAGTCGCCGGGCGTCGCTGGGCGACCGCATCCACCTCGTGTGGGCGGTCAGCAAGGACCTGGCAGCCAGCGGCCTGCGGTGTGGCGTCCTGGTGTCGGAGAACCCCGGCGTGCTGCAAGCCGTGGAGGGCCAGGCCTACTGGGGGGCCGTCTCGGGTGACACCCAATACGCCCTCGAGCAGCTCATCTCCGACGACGAGTGGATTGACGGCTTCGTTGAGGAGAACCAGCGCCGGCTGGGCAATGCCCATCGCCGGGTGACCGACGCGCTCACCGCCGCCTCCATCCCTCACATCCCCGGCCAGGCCGGCTTCTTCTTCCTGTGCGACATGCGCCGGTTCATGCCGGATGTGACGTGGGAGGCAGAAGACGAGCTGTGGTCCTGGCTGGTGGAGGTAGTCAACGTGAACCTCACCCCCGGATCGGAATGCCACATCGGCGAGCCCGGGTGGATGCGGCTGGTGTTCCCGAGCGTGGAAACTGCGGCAGTGGTGGCCGGCGTCGAGCGCATGGGCCGTGCCCTGGCAGATCGGCGGGCGTGAGATGCGGGTGTGGCTGGTGGCGCTGACGCTGGTGCTGGCCGCCTGTGGAGCCAGTGCTTCGCCGGATGTGACCAAGGTCCGTGACCCGGCATCAGTCGAGGCCGGGGGTGCCCTTTACCAGGCCAGTTGTGCTCGCTGTCATGGAGCAGACGCCGACGGCGGCCGGGTACCCGGCGGGCCATTGGCCCCCTCGCTCGTGTCGAAGACCGGCCCCAGCGATCAGTTGCTCATCGAAATCGTCAAGCGGGGCCGGGGCCTGGCCATGCCATCGTTCGCGACGCAGTTGGAGGAAGCCGAGATCGCCTCCATCATCGACTTCGTACGGAGTCTGCAGGTAGCTCGACTCGAGGAGTAGCTAGGAGCCTCGGGCGGAGATCGGTCCGAGATAGGCACTCAGCTCGGCCTTGCACTGATCGAGCGACTCGATCACGTACAAATGGTCGTGCTGCTCGTACATGACCTTGTCGACCCCGAGCACGTTGTCGAGCGTGAAGGGCTCGTATTCGAGCTTGCCTTCAGCCGCGTTCGTGAACTCATCGCCACCGGACATAAGGCCGGTTCCGAACACTTTCAGGACGCCGTCTTCTTCGATCATGCCGAACTCGGTGGAGTACCAGGCCAGGCGCTTTATGTTCTCTCGCTCCTCGTCGCTCTCTGAGGCGAAGAAGGCCGGGGCGAACATTTCTTGCAATTCGGCGTAGGCGGGGAGCATGAAGAACGGCAGGTGCCCAAAGATGTCGTGGAACATGTCGGGCTCGGGCGTCCAGTCGAGCTCCTCCCACGAGCGCATGTAGTTGGTGACCAGAAACTCGTGACGATCGAAGAACTTATACCACTCGTCGGCGTCGGTAAACCGGACATCGGTGCGGACCACTGTCCACCCACTGGCCGCCGGAATCCGGGAGTTGAGGTACTCGAGCGTCGGTATCTCGTCGGAGGGAAGCTCGAGCTTGTCGAAACCCTCGAGGTAGAGAGCGCTGGCGTGCTGGCGAACCCTCGGCTCTTGCCTTCGGTAGAGCTCAGCCCAGGTCTTGTGCTGCTCCGGCGTGAATTCGATGTCGGCCATCGCCACCTCGTAATCCGAACCTAGCAATTATCGGTCGAGTGATGGTGGACTGGAGCAAGGATTCACGAATGCCAGGTGCTGCCGAAAGCCCGCTCGCAAGCAACATGGCGGCGGCCGTCCGGAGTGTGGTCGTCACTCCCGTTTCAGTCGGTCGGGTTATTTCGGCTGGGTCCGTTCACGCGGGGCTTGGCCGGTGCGGGCGCACGGTGATCACCTCGGCCCCGAGGGTTCTAGGCGGCGTGGGTGACAACTGTCCGTTCGCCTCTAGCGGCCGGCTCTGGTGCGGAGGTAGTGATGAAGCGTGTGACCTATGCCGGTCGCATGGAAAGGAGTTCGAGGTGACCGAAAAGCACGATCCGGCAATGGAGAGGGCAAGAAAGCGAGCGCGGCAGCTGCGTGAGTTCTACGGGCATTTCCTGACCTACGTATTGGTGAGTGTTCTGTTGGTGACCATTGACCTGGCAACCGGCTCTGCGGGCGACACGTTCATCGGCCTGAACTGGGCCTACTGGCCAATCTTGGGCTGGGGGATCGCGGTGTCCATTCACGCGATCTCGGTGTTCCTTCCCGCAACCTCAATGGGCGGCTGGGAAGAGCGCAAGGTCGAAGAGCTATACGAGAGAGAACGCCAGCGCGAGTTTGAACATCACTAGCGGAACGTTGGTGAATCGCGCGGAGCGTGCCAACTCGAAAGGAACGCCAAAGGCGTTCCCGCGGGCGCTACAGGGATTGAACCTGTGACCTCTTCCCTCTTTCAAGAAAAGGGGTAAGGAAGCGCTCCCCAATTGCACCCCAATTCGGAGGGGAGGATATGTGGGCGCTACAGGGATTGAACCTGTGACCTCTTCCACGTCAAGGAAGCGCTCTCCCGCTGAGCTAAGCGCCCGGATCTTGTATCGATGCGGTAGCCGCAGGCTACTGCCAAGAAACCCGAAGGGTTCCCCGAGGTGCCGACCGGAATCGAACCGGTGTGACAGGATTTGCAGTCCTGCGCCTCGCCACTCGGCCACGGCACCATGAAAGAAGACGCGACCTCTTGGGTCGCTACTTGAGCGGACGACCGGGCTCGAACCGGCGACCTTCACCTTGGCAAGGTGACGCTCTACCAACTGAGCTACGTCCGCGGAATCGCCTCTACTTTATCATCAGCGCCCGGTTGACCCGAACCCCCCATCGCCGCGCGCAGACGGTGGAAGCTCGTCCACTTCGATGAATTCCTGGACTGCCACGGGCACAACAACCAGCTGAGCGATCCGGTCGCCACGCACGATTTTGTGTGGCTCGGATCCGTGATTCACGAGGATTACTTTGAGCTCCCCGCGGAAGCCGGAATCCACCAGGCCCGGACCGTTGACGACTCCGATACCATGGCGGAAGGCGATGCCGCTGCGGGGAACGACCAGCCCGGCGTACCCATCGGGAATGGCGACAGCAATCCCGGTGGGAACCATTTGGCGCTGGCCGGGCTCCAATACGGTGTCGGCGCGAGCGTACAGGTCCGTGCCGCCATCGCCTGGGTGAGAATGGCTGGGTGTCGGAAGGTCGACGTCGAGCTTTAGGACCGGGATTTGCATGCCGAGAGGATTCTTACAGGGCTGATGACCAATCTCGAAAAGAAACCCGGCGTGACCCCACAACCGCCCCACCATAAACCCGACGATTATCGGTCGTCTCTCCTTGACTTGCTCGGTCTGTCCAGCCCCTACGAGCACGCCATCACACAGGTCCGCACCGATGTGGCCATTGCCCGACCGCCGGTTCCGGGCGAGGCAGAGGCGCACTTCCCTCACATCAGCGAACTCAGAGCCCCTCAACCCGCCGCCACCGGCCAGGGTATTGACGGCCTGGTCCAACGGTTGTGGAACGCCACCGAGGCCGCCGACCCGGACCTGGTGATCGAAGACTGGGGCCCAGAATCACCCCTTGACCGCACGGTGGGCCGCTATCGATGGGCGTGGTGGCCACTCCTCATCGGAGTCCTCGTCATCGGCATCGTCCTCGTCATATCCAGCCTGCGGGGCATCCCGGCCGGCCAAGCCAAAGACCTGCGCCAGGATTGGACCGGGGCGGCCGCCACCCTCCAGGCCAGTGCCCCGGCAGCAGCAAGCGCCGCAGCCGTCATCACCAATCCGGCCGCAACCCTCACCGAGCTGGCCGAGGCTCGCAACTCGCTCATCGGATTCACCAGCAATGGCAGCAGCCTCGAGTCGATCGTCACCCGGCCGTTCCCGACGCCGCCTCCCCTGGCCTCCGGGGCTGCCTTCGACGAGCTCAAGCCGATTCAGGCCGACCTCGAACTGGCCGCCGCCCGGGTGCGCGAAGTCGGCGACACCTTGACCGATGCCATCACCTACCGCACGTTGCTCGATCAAGCCTTCTTGCTGCCATCACTGCCGATTGTCGCCGACCAGGTGACCCTCACCGACCTCAGTGTCCAAATCGCTGCCTCGGTGTCGTCCAGCCGAGCCGCCGTTCGGCAGCTCCCGATCGGACCCAGCTTTGACTCCCACCGCAACGGAGCGCTGGCGCTGGTAACCCGTCTCGAAAACTGGCAGGCCTCCTATCTCGATGCCCTTCGCCTGGGCGATATTGATGCCGCCACCGAGCTCAAGACCGAGATCACCGATCGAATCGCAGTGTTGCGGGCAACGGTCAACGGCCCATTGTCGTTGGCGTCGGCCTCAGTCGACGCCGGACTCGGTCAACTCGACACGTTGCTGGCGAAGGCACAAACCGAGCTCGCCGCCTCGGAGTAGCCCGCCCACTCGGCTAGTCGTCCAGGGTGGCCATTTCCTTTTCGAAATCCTGCGCCGCCTGGAAGTCTTTGTAGACGCTGGCGAATCGGAGATAGGCAACCTCATCGGCTTGCTTCAGCCCATCGAGCACGATGCGACCTATCTCCTCTGAGGCCACCTGGGGAGCTGCATCGTGGGCGGCGGCCTCGACCCTCTCGAGGATGTCGTCGATGACTCCGGGGGCGATCTCGCGACCTCCCAGGGCTCGTTCGATACCGCTGCGGACCTTCGCCAGTTCGAACGGGTCGGTCGTGCCATCTCGCTTCCCAACGAGGAGGGGCAACTGGGCACGCTCGTAGGTGGTGAAACGGTGATCACAGCCGGGACACACCCGGCGTCGGCGGACTTCTCGGCCGTCCTCGGCGGGTCGGCTATCGATCACCCTCGTGTCGGCGGCGGCACAGTACGGACAGCGCATGCCGGTGAGGGTAGTGGAATCCCCCATCCCCGGCTCCAGCGTCATGCTGCCGGGAGGATGATGGTCTGGCCGGGGACGATCAGGCCGCCATTGAGATCATTGAGTCGCTGGATGAGACGCACCGTGGAGCGAACATCGTCGCCGGCCTCCGTGCGGTCGTCGGCCAGGTCCCAGAGCGTGTCGCCGCTCGTCACCCGGTACGGCTCGGTGGGTCGGGCGGTCGCGCCGGCGTCCGAGCGTTGGGCGAGAAGGAGGAGAAACACCAAAGCCAGTGCCAAAGGGAGGACCAACGCCCTGAGGCGGATGGATGGGCTGTTCATGATGTTTCTCCTCCGTGCTCGTCTTGTTGCCATTTTCAGTGGCGTACCCGCACCGTATCGGGCGGGTGTGACACGAACGCTTGTTCGGTACGCGAAAACTATACGAACGTCTGTTCGATTTGTCAAGGTCGAACATATGTTTGTTTTTGGAGAGGCAATTTGGTACCGTCATTCCAAGAACAAAGGAGTGCGCAGTGGGGACAGACATCTCGAATCGCCAGCAGGAAATCCTCGACTACATCCGGGATACCGTCGCCGACCGCGGTTACCCGCCGTCAGTGCGGGAAATCGGCGAGGCAGTTGGCCTCAGTTCCCCTTCCACCGTGCACAGCCACCTTTCCACCCTGGAAGCCACCGGCCACCTGCGCCGTGACCCGACCAAACCGCGAGCGATCGAGGTATTGGGTGAGGGCTCCCATGCCGCCAACGTGCGCAACGTCCCGCTGGTCGGACGGATTGCCGCCGGTTCGCCGATCCTGGCCGAAGAAGACATCGAGGACGTCTATCCCCTCCCCCTCGAGTTAGTCGGCGACGGCCCCATCTTCATGCTGAAGGTAAAGGGCGAATCGATGATCGAAGCCGGAATCCTCGACGGCGACTTCGTGGTCATCCACCGTCAGCCCGACGCACTCGACGGTGAGATCGTGGCAGCCCTCATCGACGGCGAAGAAGCCACCGTCAAACGCCTGGAGCGCAAGAACGGCGCGGTCATCCTCCACTCGGAGAACCCGGCCTTCGAGCCCATGGTCTTCACCGAGGGCGTCGAGCTGATCGGCAAGGTCGTCACCGTGCTGCGGGGCATCGGCTAGCTGAGCTCACCCTCGAACACATAGGTGGCCGGGCCCTCCATCCACACGACGTGGCCGTCGATCTCGATGTCGAGGTCCCCACCCAGCAGCCCAACGGTCAGGGAATCATCGACCAGGCCCTCGCGGTTGGCGACCATCGCAGCGGCCCCGGCCCCGGTGCCGCAGGCCAGTGTTTCGCCCACACCGCGCTCCCAGGTGCGGACTTCAATGCGAGTTCGGTCTTTGACTTCGACAAACTCCACGTTGGTGTGGTCGGGGAATTGTTCGGCCACTTCGATGACCGGGCCCAAGGTCTTGACCGGGGCTTCGGTGGTCTTGTCCACCAGCAGTACGGCATGGGGATTGCCCATGCTCATGGGGCGCACATCGGCACCGGCCACCGACAGGTGCGTTTTGTCGGGTGGTTGGGCCGTGCCCAGCATCGCCCGTACCCGACCGGCTTCCTTGACCTCCACCGGGTAATCGCCCAGGTCGGTCTGGACCGTAAAGGCGGGTGAGGTCACCCAGCCCCGATCGTGGACATAGCGAGCCACACACCGCAGCCCGTTGCCACACATCTCGGCTCGGCCCCCGTCGGCGTTCCAATACGCCATGGCCACCCGGGTGTCGTCGATGTGGGTGGCGACCAGCACCCCATCGGCCCCAACTCCCCGCCGGCGATCACACCAGCCGACGATCTGCTCGGCGGTGGGCTCGAGCGGCCCCTCAAACAACACGAAGTCGTTCCCCAGGCCTTCCATCTTTACGAACTTCATATCTTCAACTCCCGGCGGGCCCGCTCCAGGCGCACACCAGCATCATCATCCCACTCCAACCAGGCGATGCGAGGATCACGGCGAAAGTAGGTCCGCTGATTGCCGGCCACCGACAGGGTGGCGGCGATGGCATCGGCACGGGCGTCGGCGATGGTCCGCTCCCCCGCCACCACGGGGAGCAGCTCCTTATAGCCAACCGCCTGGGCGGCGGTGCGGCCGAGGCGGGGGGCGATTTCGGCCACTTCATCCAGCAAGCCTGCCTCCAGCATCCCGTCGAATCGAGCGACAACCCGCTCCTCCAGGCCGGGCCCGGGATCGAGCCCGACGGCTCGGAAGGGGTAGTAGGGCTGATAGCAGCGGACGGCGGCCGCCGCCGGCGTAGCGGCTCGCTGGCTGGGCGTGAGCCCGTTCACGCCGAAAACCTCCAGCGCCCGGATGAGGCGGCGGGGGTTGGCGAGATCGATGTGCTCGGCGGCCGCCGGATCGACCTCGAGCAGTCTCCGGCACAGCGCCTCGGTGCTCAGCTCCTCCAACTCGGACCGGAGAGCCGGGTCTTCGCCCGGGAAGTCGAGCGGGTCGACAATGGCCCGGAAGGCCAGGCCGGTGCCGCCGGCGATGATGCTCGGCTGGACGGCGGAGTCGATGACCGTCCTCCCGATCCGCTGGGCGTCGGCCACCGTGAACGGAGCATCGGGCTCGACCACATCGATGAGGTGATGGACTATCCGCTCCCGCTGCCCGGTGGTGGGCTTGGCTGTGCCGATGTCCATGCCTCGATAGACCTGCATTGAGTCGACGGAGATGATCTCGCCGGACAGCTCCTCGGCCAGGGACTGAGCCACCTGGCTCTTTCCCGAGGCAGTGGGACCGACGACTGCCAGCAGCGTCAGAGGCGGTCCCCGATCAGGAAGTGGGGGGCAGCTCGATCGATCCGGACGTTCACCAGGGAACCGGGCGCCACCTCACCCGGGAAGTGAACGAGCTTGTTGCCACGGGTGCGGCCCGAGGACTTGGTCGGATCGGTTTTGGATGGCCCATCGACCAGCACCTCAACGGTTGCCCCGACCAGCTCCTGATTCCGTTCGAGACCAATGGAGGTCTGCAGCTCGGTCAGGCGCTGGTACCGGTCCTGAATGACCTCGGGAGCCACGAACTGGTCGACCATCTCGGCGGCGGCGGTTCCCGGACGGGGCGAGTAGATGAACGTGAACGCCGAGTCGAAGCGGGCCACGGCAACTACATCGAGGGTCGCCTGGAAGTCGGCCTCGGATTCGCCGGGGAACCCGACAATGATGTCGGTCGAGATGGCCAGGCCGGGCAGGTGCTGGCGAGCCAGGTCGAGTTTGGCCAGGAACCGCTCGGCGGTGTATCCGCGGTGCATGGCCGACAGGATCCGGTCGCTCCCCGACTGCAGCGGCATGTGCAATTGCTCGCACACGGCCTCGGTTTCGGCCATCGCCAGGGCGACGTCGGCCTTGAAGTCCTTGGGATGGGGGCTGGTATAGCGGATCCGCTCGATGCCATCCACCTCACCAACGCGCCGAAGCAGATCGGCGAAGAGCGCCTTGTGGCCGCCCAGTTCGAGGTCACGACCGTAGGAGTTGACGTTCTGGCCGAGCAGGGTGACCTCAACCACGCCGTCGGCCGCCAGGTCCTGCACCTCCCGGACGATGTCGCCGGGACGCCGGCTGATCTCAGCACCCCGGACGGACGGGACAATGCAGAAGGTGCAGGAGTTGTTGCACCCGATCATGATGGTGACCCAGGCGCTGTGGTCCACCTCCCGCTTGGCGGGGACCACGGTCACCGACTCGCTCTCTTCGAGGATCTCGGTGATGGGACCCCACTCTTCGGCGTAGTCGAGGAGTGAGACCACTCGAGAGAGGTTGTGGGTGCCGAACACCACATCCACCCACGGGGCCCGGTCTTGCACCAGATTCCGGTCCTTCTGAGCCAGGCACCCACCGACGGCAATCAGCAGCTCGGGACGCTCGTCTTTGATGCGTTTGAGGCTGCCGAGGGAGCCGTACAGCTTGTCGTCCGCGTTCTCCCGAATGCAGCAGGTGTTGAAGACGACAAGGTCCGCCGTGTCGGCGTCGGTGGCCGGCACCATCCCATCGGCCTCGAGCAAACCGGCAATGCCCTCACTGTCGTGCACGTTCATCTGACATCCGAAGGTGCGGAGGTGGTAGGTGCGTCCGGTCCGCGTGGGCGTGCGTCGTTCCCGGATCTGCGGCATACCGATAAGCGTCATCAGGTGAAGCTACCTGGCGTAGGCGCTGGCGCGCAGCTCCCGAACCACCGTCACCTGAATCTGCCCCGGATACTGGAGGTCATCCTCGATGCGCTTGGCGATGCGCCGGGCAAGGTCGCCGGCCTCCAGATCGGAAATCTGACCGGGGTCGACCACCACCCGAACGTCGCGGCCGGCCTGCATGGCGAACACCCGATCCACGCCCTTGAAACCACCGGCCATCTCCTCAATGCGCTCGAGGCGTCGGACGTATGACTCCAGGGTCTCGCGCCGGGCTCCGGGCCGCGAGGCAGAGACGGCATCGGCGGCCTGAGTGATAACGGCCAGCAGCGTGCGGGCTTCCACCTCGTTGTGATGCGCCTCAATCGCATGCACGATGGCCGGGCTCTCTTCGAACCGACGGGCAATCTCGGCACCGACCAGGGCGTGCGAACCGCCCACCTCGTGACTCACTGCTTTGCCGACATCGTGGAGCAAGGCAGCTCGCTTGGCCTCGAGCGGGTCGAGCCCGAGCTCGGCCGCCAGCATCCCGGCGATGTGGGCAGCCTCGACGGAGTGGCCCAACACGTTCTGACCGTAGGAGGTCCGATACTTGAGCCTCCCGAGCACCGTGACGAGCTCGAGGTGCATGCGGGAGACCCCGACGTCGAGCAGCGCCCACTCCCCTGCGTCCCGTACGCTCTGTTCGACTTCTGCCTCAGCTTTGACATGTGCCTCCTCGATCGACGAGGGATGAATCCGCCCGTCGACGATGAGGTTCTGAAGGGCAACCCGGGCCACTTCGCGGCGGATCGGATCGAAAGTGGAGATCGTGACCGCCTCGGGGGTGTCGTCGACCACCAGGTCAACCCCCATCACCGCCTCGAAGGCCTTGATGTTGCGGCCATCTCGCCCGATGATCCGGCCCTTCATATCGTCTGACGGCAAGGTGACCACCGACACCGTGGAATCCGACGTGACCTCGGCGGCCAGACGCTGGATGGCGGTTGTCAGGATCCGCCGACCTCGTCGATCGGCTTCTTCCCGGGCCTTCAGCTCCAGTTCACGCACCAGCACCATGGCCTCTCGGCGGGCCTCGTCTTCGACTCGCTCGAGGAGCGATTCCTTGGCGGCCTGGCTGTCGAAGTCGGCCACCTGTTCCAGCTCCGTCCGGGCCTGCTCCAGAAGCCGGTTGGCTTCAGCTCGCTGGGTGGCCAGCTCTTCTTCTCGCCCTTCGATCTGCTGCTCGCGAGTTGAGAGATTGGCAGTACGTTGCTCGAGGATGGCCTCTCGTTGAGTCAGGCGGTCCTCGGTGGCCTGGATATCACTCCGGCGAGCCTCCAGGGACGGATCCTCACCCTCTCGAGCGCTGTGGGCCGACTCCGGGCCATCAAGCTTGCGCCCAACCAGACCCACCGGGGCGGACCCACCTCTCCCCCGCAACCAGGCAATGGCGATGCCGAGGCTGACACCGGCCACCAGAGCAAGGATCGCAATGACCCACTCCATTTCGTCCTCATTTCAGAGGCCACAACGAGAGCATGCCGAGCAAAGCTCGGCACACAAACACAAAGGCACATTCCGACGGGGTTGGTTTACGTCACCGCCATCCGGGGCTTGCCTTTGGTCATATTCGTTTGGCTCTCAGGTTTCAAAGTTTGTGTGCTGAGCTGATTGTACCGTAAGTGGTAGGTGCGAGCACCGGCCTCAGTCCTCGGCTGCCTCGGCGTTCTTGGCCTCAGTCTTGGTCGCTCCCTTGGCCGAGCCCGTGGCGCCCTTCGCGCCCTTGATCTCGGCAGCATCGGGGGCCTCAGCGCTCGTTTCGGCCACATCACCCTCGTCGGCGTCTTCGGCCGCTTCGGCGCCGCCGACGGGCTCGGCCAGTCCAACCGCCTCCAGCACCCGCGCTTGCAGCTGTATGGCTACGTCCGGGTTCTCCTGGAGGAAGACCTTGGCCTTCTCACGCCCCTGTCCCAGCTGATCACCGTCGTAGGTGTACCAGGCTCCGCTCTTACGCACGATGTCGTATTCAACTGCCACATCTATGAGGCTGCCCTCTCGCGAAATGCCTTTACCGAACATGATGTCGAACTCGGCGATCTTGAACGGCGGCGCCACCTTGTTCTTGACGATCTTGGCCTTGACCCGGTTGCCGGTGAAGTCCGTCCCGTCTTTGATCGACTCGATGCGACGAATATCAATGCGGGTGGAGGCGTAGAACTTGAGCGCTCGTCCGCCGGGGGTAGTCTCCGGGCTCCCGAACATCACCCCAATCTTCTCCCGCAGCTGGTTGATGAAAATGGCAGTGGTGTCTGAGCGGTTGATGGTGCCGGCCAGCTTGCGGAGGGCCTGGGACATGAGCCGGGCCTGAAGGCCGACGTGGCTCTGGCCCATCTCGCCTTCGATCTCGGCGCGCGGGACCAGGGCGGCCACGGAGTCGACCACGACTACGTCGAGGGCTCCGGACCGGATGAGCATGTCGGCGATCTCGAGCGCCTGCTCACCGGTATCTGGCTGGGAGATGAACATCTCGTCGACATCGACTCCGAGTGCCTTGGCGTATACGGGATCGAGGGCGTGCTCGGCGTCGATGAAGGCGGCGATGCCGCCGTTGCGCTGGGCTTCGGCCACCACGTGGAGGGCCAGGGTGGTCTTGCCGCTGCTTTCCGGTCCGAAGATCTCGACGATCCGGCCGCGCGGCACGCCGCCAATACCGAGGGCGATATCGAGCGAAAGGGCCCCGGTGGGGATTGCTTTGACGTTGCGTATGGCACCCTCGCCCATCTTCATGATGGCTCCGGTACCAAACTGCTTCTCGATCTGCGACACCGCCATGTCGAGGGCTTTGTCTTGCTCCACTGGATTCCCTTCCTGTTTCTTTATCCGACTGTCCCGAAGGTACAGACCGGCTGTGACACAAACGCAGCAGCCGAATAACTACAAGGGTGTAAGTCTATCTGGACTGCCTCCGACACGCTACCCGAACAGGTGTTCGATACCAAGTCTTTTGGCGCTCGCCATAGACTTCGGGCATGCGACTAGGGATCGACCTGGACGGGGTCGTCAGTGACTTCAACAAAGGGTGGATCGACCAATACAACGAGGAGTTCGGTGCCGCCATCCCCCTCGACTCGGTGACGACCTGGGAGGGCATCGTCCCGCTCACCCATTTCCCCGACATGGACGGCTTCTGGGAATGGGCCAAGGATTTCGGAAACGGCAGTTTATTTCGACACCTGGATCTCTACCCCGAGGCCGTGCCGACCATGGAGCGACTGGCCGAGCACCATGACATCGTCATCGTCACCGCCAAACCGGACTGGGCGGTGGCCGACACCTTCGCCTGGATCGCCGACCACCACTTGCCAACCCGTGAAGTCCATGTGGTGGGCATTTACGACCCGAAATGGCCCGTGCCCGCCGACGTCTACCTCGACGACTCGCCAGATCAGATCCAGGTGATCCACGAGAACCGTCCCGAGTCCCATATGTGCAGGTACGTTCGGCCCTGGAACAACCCGGTGCCGGGTGTGCACGATGTCAACGATTGGCACGACTTCGAACGACTTGTGAATAGGTTCTGAGAAAGGCGGAGTAGCCTTCGCGGAGCCTCCGCGGGAGAAAAAGGAGTGAGGCATACATGAAACTGAGAAGACTGTTAATTCTGTTCGCAGTACTTGCGATGGTCGCCGCCGCGTGCGGCGACAGCGACTCTGGCGATACAACAACGACCACGGCAGCAGCAACAACGACCACCACTGAAGCAACCACCACCACGACTGAGCCGGCGGCCACCGTCGGTAGTCCAGAGAATCCGGTGAAGGTCCTATTTGTGCCTTCTGTCGAAGCCGACGTGATCGTCACGGGCGGCGACGTCATGAAAGATGCACTCGAGACGGCGACCGGGCTCTCCTTTGAGGTCAGTGTTCCCACCTCGTATGCGGCCACCATCGAAGAGATGTGCGCGTCACCCGAAAACACCATGGGATTCATCCCCGGGCTTGGATACGTCCTCGCCAGCAACCGGTGCGGCGTCGACGTGGCGTTCAAAGCGGTTCGCTTCGGCTGGCCCGTCTATTGGGCTCAGGTGCTCGTAGCACGCGACAGCGGTATTGAGACCCTGGCGGACTTGGACGGCAAGTCCTGGGCGTTTCCGGACTCCGGCTCAACCTCGGGCTTCATGGTTCCGACGCTGATGTTCTCAGATGCCGGTATCACCCCAGGTGAGCAGGTCGAAGCCGGCGGACACCCGCAGGCAGCACTGGCGGTCTATCGCGGCGAAGCCGACTTCGCTACAACGTTCTTCAGCCCACCGCTGACCCCGAACTTCGATTGGGCGATTGGTGACGAGCCGGACATTCCGGACGACATCGTGTCCACCTGCGCTCCAAACGAGGAAGGCAGCCGGTTGTTCTGCGGGACCGACGACGCCCAATGGCGGGTGTTGGACGCACGGGCAAGCGCCCGAGCGGATGCTCCCGACATCATCCAGAAGGTGAAGATCCTCAACATCTCGCCGGAGATCCCCAACGACACGCTGTCGTTCGGACCCCAATTCCCGGCGGATGTGCGGGCCCAGATTGAAGACGCATTGGTGGCCTTCGCTGGCGAGTGCGACGACAACGAGGACTGTGCCTGGAACAGCTCAATCGGCGACCAGGACTTCTACGGATGGACAAGCATCGACGCGGCGACTGACTCGGAGTACGACAACCTCCGCACCATCGTCGACCTCCTCGGCTTCACACCCGAAGGCTGAGCAACACGGACGAGGCCGGGCCGGCGGTTCCGCCGGCCCGGCCGATTGTCCAACGGCGAAAGACGGTGACTGAGTTGGCCTTTCCATGTTGAAGGTCGAACATCTGACCAAGGTCTACGACGGCGGAACCGTCGCGCTTGAGGATGTGAGCTTCGAGGTTCCCGACGGCCAATTCCTCGCCGTTATCGGATTGAGCGGTTCAGGAAAGTCGACCCTGCTCAGATGCATCAACCGCCTCATCGAGCCCACCGAGGGGCGGATTCTGTGGAACGGCGTCGACGTTACCGCAGCTTCGCAGGAAGACATGCGCCGGATTCGACGCCGAATCGGCATGGTGTTTCAGCACTTCAACCTCGTCCATCGGTCAAAAGTCATCACTAACGTCCTGCAAGGGCGGCTTGGCTATGTCAACCCGGCTTTGTCGATCATCAATCGTTTCCCAAAGGACGAGGTGGCCCGCGCTCGCGCGCAGCTGGCCCGGGTCGGACTCGAAGAAAAGGCCAACCAGCGGGCAGATGAGTTGAGTGGCGGCCAGCAGCAGCGAGTCGGCGTCGCCCGTGCCCTCATGCAGAACCCCGAAATGGTTTTGGCGGATGAGCCCGTCGCCAGCCTGGATCCGGTCCTAGCGCACAGCATCATGCAATACCTGGAACTCATTAACGACGAAGACGACGTCACCGTGCTCTGCAGCCTGCACTTCCTCGACCTGGTGCATCGCTACGCCGACCAGGCGATCGCCCTCTACGACGGAAAAGTCGTATTTGAGGGGCCGCCCTCGGACATCGACGACGCTCGGTTCAAAGAGATCTACGGACAGGAGGCTGAGCGCGTTGGCTGACCTGCCCTCAAGCCGAGACCCGCAGGCTCCGCCAGAACCAACCAAACGTCGGCGCAGTTTCCGACGCTCACTTGTGATCGGCGCCCTCGTCGTCGGAGCCGTCATCACCTATGCATACGGCTACCAGGTAACCGACGTAAACCTCGACGAAATCCGCTCCGAGACACGGCGCAGTCAGCTCGTCAACGTCATCCGGGACCTGGCCCGCCCTGAGCTGCTCACCTATGAGCGAATCCCAACCAACACCGACACGGAGCTCTTCCTTCCGTGCCCGGCCGGCGGTTTTACCGCACCGGACGACGGAGGAAGCGGACGACGAATCGTTATTGACCCTGCCTGTGGTGAGCCGGGGACTCCCATCACCGTGACGGGCTTCAACTTCTCCGACAATGCCCGAGGCACGCTGTATCAAGTGCCTCCCAACAGCGACCTAGAGCTTCGACTTGACACCTTCCAGGCCGACGGATCCGGGAACTTCACACTGGTGGTCAACACCCGGGAACGGGCCGACGAGCTACCGCAGACCATCCGGGCTGTCACCCGCGAGAACATCGGAACCATCTTCAACCGGGTCGAAGTGGCGACGGACGAAACCGACCCTGTCACCGGTGAGCCGGTGATGGTGACCTCACCGAGGATCAGCGAAGCGGCCTCAAACACCTGGGACCGCATCATCGAAACCGTCTTCCTGGCGTTGCTGGCGACGACCCTTGGCGTGTTTGTGGCGGTCCCGCTCAGTTTCCTGGCAGCCCGCAACCTCATGCGAGACATCAGCACCCCCATGATCAAGCTGACGCTGCAGCTCTTGGCACTCCCCGCCGGCGTCGGTCTGGGCATCCTGGCAGCCAGGCTGGCGCGAGAGATATCCGGGAACATCACCGACAGCGACGTGCTGGTGGTGGCCGGGGTAATCATCCTGCCGGCTCTCATGTTGGTGGCCATCCGATGGGCGTTTCCCGCGCTTGAGGAGACTCCACCCACCTCCGGCGAGCGAGCAGCTCGCGGGCTGGTGACCGCCATGGTGGCAGTTGCCGGCATCCTGTTGCTGTACCTGGTGGCCG
>JAOTYB010000190.1 GCA_029862065.1 Acidimicrobiia bacterium
TTGGTGAGCTTGGGAGACTGGCTCGAACGCAACGGTGGCTTCTTCGACTACATCGGCTCGTTCCTGTCCTCAAACGGCGACATCCTCGAGGCGATCATTGCCTTGTTCACCGCGCTCATAACGGCCGGCACCCTCATGAATCTGGCAGGGCGCTTCGGAGCATGGCTCCGCCTACGCGTACCCGCCGCCGCCCTCCGACCGGCGACCCTGCCCCTGGCCGCATTGAGCGGGGCGATCATGGCGGTGCTGATCGCCCGAGGGCTCGGCTGGCTCTACGAGATCACCGATCCTGCCAAGATCACATGGATCCCTGCCGGGGTCGGCGCCCTTTTTGGGTTGCTGCTGGCGATCCGCGCTTATCAGAAGGAATCGGTGGGTATCGGACTCACCGTCTACTACATCGCTCGAACCATCTTTAACGCCATCCGCTCGATCGAGCCGTTGATCATGGTGATCGTGTTCGTGGTGTGGGTCGGCCTCGGTCCCTTCGCCGGCTCGCTTGCGCTGGCGCTGCACACAGTGGCTGCCCTTGCCAAGCTCTACTCGGAGCAAGTTGAGAGCGCCATGGAAGGCCCCATCGAAGCGGTCAAGGCCACGGGAGCGACCCGCCTCCAAACCATCGTCTATGCCGTGGTTCCTCAGATCGTCCCACCGTATATCTCGTTCACAATGTACCGATGGGACATCAACGTTCGGATGTCCACCATCATCGGGTTCGGCGGGGGTGGCGGCATCGGCTTCCTGCTGCAACAAAACATTCGCCTCCTCAACTACCGAGCAGCATCCGTCAACATGCTGGCCATTGCCATCGTCGTCGCCAGCATGGACTACCTGAGCTCTCGGGTCCGCGAACGACTGGTCTAGGGGACCGGTAGTGGAGTTCCGTCGCCGGACCCGCAAGGAAGCCGAACGGATAGAGCAGGAGCTGCTGGCCGGGGCGGCCACCCTGTCGATCCATTCCCGCGGTCGAGCGACCCGAGAGGCACCCGATCCCTACCGCACCGACTTCGAGCGGGATCGTGACCGGATATTGCACTCCAAGGCGTTCCGCCGCCTGAAGCACAAGACCCAGGTGTTCATCAACCCCGAAGACGATCACTTCGTCACCCGGTTGACCCATACCCTCCAGGTAACACAGATCGGTCGCTCAATCGCCACCTTCCTCAGCCTCAACGAACCGCTGACCGAGGCAATCTGTCTCGGCCACGACGTAGGGCATGCCCCGTTTGGCCACACCGGTGAGGACGCCCTCACCGATTACGTCGAGTGGGAATGGCTCCACTCTCAACAAGGCCTCCGTATCTTCAACGTGCTGGAGCCACTCAACCTCACGTGGGAAGTACTCGACGGGATCCGCGGCCACTCGTGGAAGATCGATCCTCCGCCCACCACCGCCGAGGGCATGGTGTGTCGTTTTGCCGACCGCATCGCCTATCTCACCCACGATGTGCTCGATGCCATGCGGGCCGGAATCATCGGCGAATCGACGCTTCCCGCCTCGGCCATCATCCGCTTCGGAGAGCCGGGCAGCCCCTGGATAGCGTCGATGATTGAAGCAGTGATCGAGGAGTCGATCGCCACCGGGCGAGTGGACATGGAGCCCGACTGCCTGGAAATCATGCACGAGCTACGCGACTTCATGTTCGACCGGGTCTATCTCCGGCCCGAGGCCGAAGCCCACAAGCGGCAGGTGTTCACAGTCATCCATGAGCTGGTCGACTACTTCCTCGACGATCCGTCCCGCATCCCCGACACCTACCGGGTCGCCGACGCCGGGGCTCTCACCCAGGTGATCGACTATGTGGCCGGGATGACCGACCGCTATGCGCTGCGACTCCATGACAGTCTCTTCCGGCCCACCGGCACCGACTGAACACGCCTCGGAGGAGCGGAGTAGGGTCCGGAGCTCAAGCACCCAAGACCTAGGGGGTCCATCATGCTCGCCAACTTCAACCTGGTTCCGTCCTTGGCGGTGTCCGACATCGATCGGGCCAAGGCCTGGTACGCAGAGAAGCTCGATCTCAAGCCGACCGAAGTACTGGCCGACGGCGGCGCCTACTACCAGAGTGGGACCGTCAAGTTCCTGCTGTACCCGTCGGGATTCGCCGGCACCAACCAGGCCACGGCCGCCGGATGGGAAGTTGACGATGTCGACGCCGCCGTTGCCGACCTGCAATCCCGCGGCGTGGTGTTCGAGGAGTACGACTTCGATGAGCTCAAGACCGTCAACGGCGTGGCCACCACGCCGGAAGGCCAGAAGGCCGCCTGGTTCAAGGACTCCGAAGGCAACATCCTCGGCGTGTTCCAGCAGACCTAACCCAGGTCGAACCGCTCCAGCGGTACATAAACGGCCGGGCCGCCGCCGAGATGGCTCTCGAACACGGTGATGTGATCGACCGCCTGGGTGAGTGGAACGGTTGCCATCGATTCGATCAACCCGCTCACGTCCTGGGGCGGGCGGATCCGGCTGAGGGTGAGGTGGGGATGGAACGGCCGCTCCTCCGGCATGAACCCGGCGTCCACCACCGCCGCCTCGACGCTGCCTGCCAGGTCGTCGAGGGCGTCTGAGCCACCGCCGGTCCCCAGCCACAGCACCGTGGCCTTGCTTGCTTGGGGGAAGGCGCCGAAGCCGCTGAAGGTGAGATCGAACCGGCGTCCTAACTCGATGGAGTCGAGCTTGGAGAGAAGCACCTCGTAGGCCACCTGATCCATCTTGCCGAGAAACCGCAGAGTGATGTGCCAATTGACGGGGGGTGGTGAGCTGCCGGGCAGCAAACTGTCGGGAAGGGCGGTCGATAGATGGGCGGCCAAGCCGTACCGCACCTCGTCATCGAGGTCAACTGCGATGAAGATTCGCCGGACGGTATCTTCGGATCGAGCCATAGGACGAGTTTGCCAGGCCGAGACCCGCGGAAGGCGAATTGATTCGGTAGCTTTGGCCAATGACCACAGTCGACAACATCAACAAGTCCGGCCAAATCAAGCGCAAGTTCTACGAAGACGAACTGGCCCGGCTGCAGATCGAGCTGGCCAAACTCCAGGCCTGGATCAAGCAGGAGGGCCTCAAAGTCGTTGTGATCTTTGAAGGTCGGGACGCAGCCGGGAAGGGCGGCGTGATCAAGCGCATTAGCGAGCGCCTCAATCCTCGCGTGGTGCGAACCATTGCACTCGGCACGCCAACCGAGAAGGAGAAGACCCAGTGGTACTTCCAGCGTTACGTGCCGCATCTGCCCGCCGCCGGCGAGATGGTGCTGTTTGACCGCAGCTGGTACAACCGGGCAGGGGTCGAACGGGTCATGGGGTTCTGCACCGATGAGGAGTATCAGGAGTTCATGCGGACCTGCCCCGAGTTCGAGCGGATGCTGGTCCGCT
>JAOTYB010000012.1 GCA_029862065.1 Acidimicrobiia bacterium
CGACACGCTCAGGGCGTCGGGAGCCGGCCCTAGCACCGGGAGGTCGGTGTCCTGGGGTGGCGGGAGGTCGGACGGCGTGCCGCCCGGAGTGTCGTTGCAGTCGGGCTCGCCCTCCAGGCAGGCGCCGGCCGGGTCGGGAGCGAGATCGTCACCCGAGTTGAGCGGCAGCGTCTGGTCGGTGCCACCGACCGGCGCTCCGGAGGAGGCGGGCTCGTCGGCTCCGCAGGCAGCGGCCGCCAGCGCCAAAGCGGCGACGAAAACGAGGAGACGAATGGACTTTTTCATGGGTTGAACCTCAAGGATGGCATCAGTGAACTTGTGTCGTACCAATGTGACGCGCTGGGACCGGGTCAGGTTCCCGCCTACCGGGCCCTCACCACGTGCCACACCTCCATATCACCCTTGCCCTTCACTACCACCGTGCCCTTCGGCTCACATTCGAACTCACCTTCGATGAGCTCATAGGTTGCGCGGGTGATCTGAACGGCTCCCTGCGATCCATGGGATTCCATGCGGCTGGCAGTGTTAACAGCGTCACCCCACAGGTCATAGATGAACTTGCGGGTACCAATGACTCCTGCCACCAAAGGGCCGGAGTTGATCCCGATCCGAAAGGCCAACTGCTGGCCCTTGACGGTATTGGCGGCGAAATGGTCGCGTACCCGTAGTGCCATGCGCGTGAGCGCCTGGGCGTGGTCGGCTCTGGGAGCGGGGACTCCGGCGGCTGCCATGTACGCGTCGCCGATGGTCTTGATCTTCTCAATCCCCAGCTCATCGGCGACGCGGTCGAAATAGGTGAACACCTCGTTGAGAAGCTCGACTAGCTCCGTGGGTGTCATCTGAGCCGACATGGGCGTGAACGCGACAACGTCGGCAAACAGGACGCTGGCCCCCTCGAAATAATCGGCAATCGTGGTGGGAGATTGCTTGAGGGCTTCAGCGATCTGCTTGGGCAGGATGTTTAGGAGTAGCGCCTCTGACCGTTCCTGCTCGTTGGACAGCAGGTTGAAGGCCGACTCCCGCTGGCTCGTGAAGTACTGCATAAGGATGAACGTGATGGCCGCCACGGCGGACAGGTTGAGGACGAAGAAGACGACCACAACCCCGGTAGGCAGAGTTTGTTCGTTGTCCAGGATGGGCTCGAGCACTCCGGCCGCCACCACCACCGACAGGAATGCACCGAACCAGAGCTTGGCCCGGCCGCCGAAGACGAGGGCCCCGAGTGGGCTGGTGAAGGACCACACCACCACCGCCGAGGAATTGGCCAGGCCTCCAAGGGCAACCGAAAGCAGGAACGGCAGGATGAGAGTGAGGGCCAGCTGGCTCGAACGGAACAGGCGATACCGAGTATGGCGAGCGAACAGACCGATCGAGATGGCCGACAATGCGCTGTAGGAGAGGGGAATGGAAGCGGCCAGGGGCTCCCCCAGGGCCAGATACAGCGAGCCCCAAAGGACCGCCGCCCCGCCGATCAGTACCGACGAGAACACCAGAAGGCGTTTCTGGAGAACGACCTGGTCGCTGTCGCCCTCAGCTAAGCCGAGACCGGAAATGGACCGGCTTATCTCAGACCAACGAGCGGTTATTAGGCCTCCCTGTCGACATGGAAGCTAGTCCTCAAACAGCGTCGACCGTGCAGCCGGACCTAGGCGTTGGGGAAGATGCCCTTGCCGAGGTTGCGGATCATCTCGTCCATCTCTTCGCGGGTGAGGTCCTCTTTGGAGACGGTGACCGCCGGCGTCGTCGGCCGGAGTCGAGACACGGGGGGTCCATCGAATTGCTTGGGCAGTTGCGGCTCTTCCAGGGGCGCCAGTTCCTCAACCTGGTGAGACGACTCGATCGGACGCCAGCCACCAAGCGGTTCCAAAAGACTGGAGCGAACCAGGCCGGCGAACATCTCGGCGGTGCGGAACTGCGAATGGTCGAGGGCGATGGCCGCATCCTCCACCGATCCGCCGGCGCCGACCGCCGCCATAAGGCGCCAGGAGGGACGGTCGAGAACAACCTCTTCGGTTCCGCTCGGGAGCTCGGGGACAACTCGGTAGGGCTCGGTGGTAGAGGGGACCACGGACCGAATCTTGCGCCATTCCTCAATCCGAGCGTCGGCATTAGCAAGTACGGCAGCGACCGGGAAGCCCTGGTCCTCGGCCCCCGATTGACTCCCCGACTCAACAAAGTCAAAGGTCCCAGTCTCAAACTGGAGCAGGTCGTGGAAGACATCAGTCAGTTGCTCCCGCAACACGTCGTCGATGGTCGACCCGTCTTCGGCCAGAGGGCGAGCGAGCAACTTCTCGAGTTCGCGCACTGTGTCACCGTCGGGGGCGGTGGTGGCATAGGTGATCTGGCCGTCGTAGAAGAGGGAGCGGCCGACCACCGAGCCAGAGGTGAGCCGGAGCTCACCGCTCTTGTGGGAGTCGGCCAGGAGCTCCAGCACCGGGCGGACCCCGAAGGACGCCAGGTTTCCATTGAGATCAGACACGCGAGGACTCACAGAACATGCCTATTAATCGGAGGGTGGGACCATTCGCTTGAGCGCTACCGGCGGCCCCGTTTGCCAATTCACCCCTGGGGTGGCACCTTGATAGGGTCGGCGGGCGAATCTGGGAGCTGGCGTGGGCGGAAAACGGGTGGCGGGACTGGTGATGGGCATTGCCCTGTGCTTCAGCTTGCTCCCGGCACCTTCGGTGCCCGCCGAGACCCTGGCCGGAGACCGGGTGGCCCTGGTTGAGCCAAGCGGCAAATGGCACATTCCGGTGCCCGGATCGGTCGACTACACGTTCACCTTCGGCTCTCCCGGTGACATCCCCCTGTTGGGCGACTGGGATGGTGATGGCATCGACACCCCCGGCACCTATCGCCCGGCCCAGGGCTCCGCCCGACTCACCAATGCCATCCCGCCGCTAGGGAGCACCAACCATCCAGCCGAGATCGTCTTCTACTTTGGGATGCCGGGCGACCGGGTATTTACCGGTGATTGGGATGGTGATGGGATCGACACGCTTGGCTTGAGTCGGATGGGCCAGGTGTTTTTGACTAACACCAACGCCACCTCGGTGGCCGAGAGCGTCTTTTGGTTCGGAACCCATTCCGATGTTCCGCTGGCCGGCGACCCCGACGGCAACGGCTTCGATGGCCTCTTTCTGCACCGCCCGTCGCGGGCCGCCGTCTTCTACACGAACGACGCCCCCGACACCTTCGTCGCCACCACCACCGGCTCGCTGTATTTCGGGGCCATCACAGACCAGCTGGTCATCGGCGACTGGGACGGCGACGACATCGACACCCCTGGGGTGTTCCGGGATGCGGACACCACCGTCTACCTGCGCAACCAACTGTGGACCGGGGCCGCCCACGAGGCCCTCCCGTTCGGCCGGGCCGGATGGCAGCCGCTGGCCGGCAATCTGCATCGCCACGTTGGGTCAACCCCTCAGATCGCTCCTCTCACCGGACTGGCCGGCGGCGACCCATCCAATCGAGTGGTCGTCGTCAAGTATTCCAACTCATGGAAGGCCAGGCCCCAGGCCGGCATATCCGAGGCCGACATGGTCCTCGAGGTCATCGTCGAAGGGGG
This sequence comes from Acidimicrobiia bacterium, assembly GCA_029862065.1. Taxonomy (GTDB): domain Bacteria; phylum Actinomycetota; class Acidimicrobiia; order Spongiisociales; family SHLN01; genus SHLN01. Next base: position 3,572 of record JAOTYB010000012.1, read on the forward strand.
CGTCGGCCGTTGGATCGCCATCTACCAAACCCAGTTGCCCGCCTTCGCCGGGCCCATCCGTAGCGTGCGCGAGGTGGATCCCAAGCTGATCGACCCCTTCGATGCCCGGGTACTCCACAGCGGCGGCCAACCCCACGTACGGGCCGCCATCGCCGAGGTGGGTGTCGACGAAGGCAACGGGCGCATCCCCGGCTACTACCGGGAGCCGACCCGCCGCCCGGTCTATGACCTCATGTATGACTTCTCCCGATTCCCCGAGGATGACTGGGCGGGGACGGTCGCCCCGGTGGTCGACTTCGACCGGTGGGTTCCGTACGGAGGCCAAGCGGCTACCTCGATTGACATCACCATGACGGCTCCCAACACGTTGGCCTGGGAGTACGAGGCCGGCCGGTACGTCCGTTGGCAGTTGGGCAATGCCTCGGTCGACACCGACGGGGCGGTCATTACCGCCGACAGCGTGGTCGTGATGCTTGTTGACCAAATCAGCACCGGCCGCTTCGACTCGGCCGGCCAGCCCGTTCCCGACTACGCGGTCACCGGCACCGGTGAGGCAGTGGTGTTCCGCAACGGACTGGCGTGGGAGGCAACCTGGGAGCGGGGCTCCACCGACGACGGCTTCCGGTTCTTCCGTCCGAACGGTCAGGAGCTCCCCATGGATCCGGGCCGCACCTGGATCCACGTCACCCCCACCACCGGATCGGTCGACTGGAGCTAGACGCCGGCTCCGGTCAGCATCGGCTCGTGCGGGGCTGGCGGTGCAGGTTCAAGCTTCGCTTCGTCCCCTTTCCGCCACCACGAACGCGGAATGACGAGCAAGATCAAGAATGCGGCTGCCAGGTAGCCGCTGATGACCCGAGCCATCGATGGACCGACGGGCAACGCAGCCTGCGAGACTGACCCGCTCGCCGCCCCCCGCGGCTCTGCGAGGGACGTTTCTTGGAGGTTGGAAACGTGGCGAGCGTGGCGCTCGGTTGCCCGGTCCAGGAGGGCCTCTGCGTCATTGCCGTAGTAGCGGACTTCCCACGTCAATGGATATGTGGAGCGAATGACGTTCGCATCGATCCGTTCGAGGGGCTCCTGGTCCTCCCGCACGTACCAGGCTCTGCGCCACCCGAGAACCGCAACCTCAGCCGAGACCAGAGAGGCGATCTCCGTTGGCTCCGGACGCGGAAGGGCCGTCACCGGACTTGCCACCGTCACGGTTCCAACCACGACCTGAGTCGGCTGGGAAACCAGCCATCCACCGTGAGCGGCGCCAACGAGAGCGAGAGCCGGGAGGGACATGATCGCAAGCGCCCGCCGCCATCCGTCAAAGCGAAGTCGGCTCAAAGTGATAACAGCCGCTAGCGCCATACCAAGACCGGCTGCCACCCCGGCTACTTGGACGAATCCAAATCCCCGGTGGCCGCGGCCAATCTCATCGGCGAAGCCGGACAACCAGGCCAAGGTGACTCCGGCTCCCGCCACCCACCAGGCGATCGCCGGCCGCGGCGCCGTCCCGAGCAGCTGACGAACTGCGGCGGCTACCAAGCCGAACAGAAGTCCGGCAGCCAGCACCCGCGCTACCGAGAACGCCGTGTTCTGGCCGGGAAATCCGTATGGGGGCCACCCGAAGCCGATCTGGCCGGGGGGAAACCAGTTCTGGACATGAACATCTGGTCCAAAGAACCGACGGGCAAGTTCGATGTATGAGTCATCCTCGAAGGCGACCCGTACCTGCCCGGTCTCCGGCATGATGCGCACATGCCAGCCGCCTCCTTCCTCATTCTCGATGATCCGGATCAGGGTCTGTCGGGCTTCAGTCTTCTCCTCGGGGGTGAGGGCATACATAGAGGACGGCGGCTCATCGGGAATCGTCAGGCCTAAGTCACCAACCACTACGTCGACGAACTCGTCTACGGTCGGCCCGATCACTTGCCGAATGAATTCCTCTTGCTCTTCGGTGAGGACACGGATCTCGAGCCGTCGTGTCAAGAAATCGGTAACGATGAACTCATCCCTCGAGAGGGCCGCCAACTCGGCTCTGAGGAGCGTGACGTCGGCTCCCAATATTGGATCACAGCAGCGGGGGGTCGAGATCGGATTGGGAGGCGGCTCCCCAACCGCCTGAGGGTCAACCAGCCTGGCGCGAGGGCTCGTCGCGATCAGCACCGCCAGCACCGCCCCGACGAGAAGAACGAGCGCCCACCACGCCCTGCCGTATTGCCTCATACGGTCAGTGTATGGGCAACCTCACTCTGCGTTCGCAGCTAGCGAATACCCGTGTCGTAGCCGACGAGGAGCTCCAGCGCGGCGTCGCCCACGACGAACGTCTGGCGGTCGGCGGTGCCCAACAAGCCCTCGTAGGGCTGAGGGATCAACACGTAGTCGCCGGCCGGCAATCGGAAGTCGAACCGTCCTTCGCTGTCGGTTTCCACCCGGGTGACCTCTTTGCCGTCCTCGGTTGCAATGACGACGACGGCTCCGGTCACCGGCCGATCCTCGCAGGCCGGGTCGGGAGGGAAGCGCTGCACCGGACAGGTCGGTCCGGCCGTCACGACTCCAACTACCCGGGTCGTAGTGACGTCGGGCGGCAGAGTTGTGGTGGGTGCGATCACCGTGGTGGTGGTCGTCCTATCGGGTGTGACCGCCACTGTCGTCGGCGGGGTGGTCGTATCGGTGGTGGGCACCGTCGTATCGGTGGGCGGCACCGTGGTGGTCGAGACGGTCGTATCGGTAGAGGGTGGCGGTTCAGCTACGACGTCTCCGGCAGGCGGCGGCCGGTCACCGGCGGCGTCGGTGGCGGTGACAAAACGCGGCACGAGGTCGTTCTCGGGCTCCAGGCGGTCGACCTCAGCCGAGGCTCGCTCGACCGACTCGGCGATCACCTCGGCGGGAGCATCCTCGGCCAGCAGCTGCTCCAGTTCCTCGACCCGGTGCTCGGCCACAACATCGTCGTCGACCAGCGAGCGGATCTGCTCGGTGATCTTCTTGACCGAATACAGCGCATCACCGGGCAGTGCACCCTCGGCCGCGACGGCGATCCCGGCCGGAAGGACGAACAGGGCGGCGGCCATCGCAGCTACTGCCAGGCGCCGACGGGGCCGAGCCATGGCTGGGCGAGGAGCGGGTGCGCTGCCAACTGCGGCCTCGATGGCAGACAGATGGGCTGCCCGGGCCTCCTCGGTGACCGGTCGCCAGGTGGCGTCGCGCAGATCGTCGTGTTTCATACCGCTCTCCCGGCTGCGCTCTCGTCGGAGAGAAGCTGGCGGAGTTTTCGCTCCGCCCGGGCCGCCGTGGCGAACACGGCCGCCCGGTTGGTTTCGAGAATGGTGGCAACCTCGTGACCGCTCATGCCCATGACGTGACGGAGGAACAGCACAGAGCGCTGCTGGTGCGTCAACTGGGACATGGCGGCCGCGAGGTCGCCCTCACCCCCTGGGGAAGGACCAGAGGCGAGCAGATCGTCGGGAACCTGTCCGTGCAGGTTTTCACGGCGGCGCTCCCGACGTCGCAGCTCATCGAGGCAGCGGAAGCGCACACTTCGATACAGCCAGGACTGAAGCGACCGGCCGTCGCCCTTGATGGTGGGAGCCGCTTTCACGAGCTCGAGGAAGGCCTGCTGGACGGCGTCTTCGCCGGCGGCCTGGTCGTGGAGGAAGGAGTAGGCAAAGGAGTTGAGGCCGTCGGCCACCAGCTCGTAGAGATCCCGGAACGCATCGGGCGCGAGCCGACGCACCCCTTCGAGGAGTGCGTCCAACTCGGCGTGGTCGGTGTCACGTCTAATAGCGCTTCCTGAGTCCTACGAATACTCTTAGGAATCGGCGTCGACTGTTCGCAAATGAACGTCATTTCCTTCCCGATCCGTGAGACGGTCGGCGATCCGGTCCTTTGGCTTGTCCACCGGCCTGTCGATTGGGCGGTCGATGGGCGGAATCGGCTCACATTTGATGAGGCCGGCGTCGGTCACCAGACACGGGTCGGGCAGGCATTTGACTACCGAACCGAGCCAGTCGCACGGGATAGGCAGCGGCACCGGGATGGGTACCGGACACGGTGCGAACGAATCCGTCGTCAGGCACGGATCACACCGAACGTCGCTCACGGCATCGGTGCTGGGGCATGGCGGGGGAACCGGGATCGGCACGGGCGGCGGGATCGGGATCGGCACCGGCGGCGGAATCGGGCAGGGCCGGAGGGCATCGGTCGCCCGGCACGGATCACACCGAACGTCGGTGACCGCATCGGTGATCTTGCAGGGCGGCGGCGGGGGCGGCGGCTCGGGGCAGGGGCGCCGGCTGTCGGTCACCTTGCACGGCAGGCAGCGATCGATCACCCGATCGGTCACCTTGCACGGACGGGGCGGAGGATCGGGACGAGGGCAGCGACGGGTGCGGGGATGGGCCTTGCACCAGCGCTTCCACAACTCAACGCAGCGCTCGTAGGAGATGTCGGCTAGCTCGTCTTCGCCCAACAGGCGGCGGCAGCGCTGCATCAGGCTCTGAGCCGCGTCATCCATGGATCGGTCATGGACGGTCTCGGTATCGGGGCGGACGGTGGTGACCGGGTCAGCCGAGGCGAGACCGCCAAAGAGAGTTGTGAGAACGGCGACGCTGAGCGCGACGACGAGGGCTCGTTTCATAGACATTTCCTTTCCTTACTCATTAAGACGATCACCAGCGGCCGGATTCGACGCAGCTTCTGTCCGAGATGCGGGCAACTCCGTGGCCGCCCCTGTTGGAGTTGCGAAGCAACTCCTGAGAAACGCCGCGGCGTTTCCTGTCACACCCGTTCGCCACACTGCCCACATGTCCGCTACCGCGCCGCTGGTCGAGTACCGTCATCGCTCGATGCAGCGCACAGACATGGATGGCCCGATCACCGAGCTGGAACAGCTCGTCGCTCAGGGCGACTATTCGGCTGCCACCAGGCGGCTGGGAGCCTTGCGAAGCCGCTGGGCCGAGGCTCCCGACCTGTTCACGGCAGTCATCCTCGATCAGCTCACCGAGCTGGGTGAACGGGTGGCCAAGCTGCAGTCGGCGGCGATCGATCAGGCACTCACCGACACCTTCGGGTTCGCCGACTTCCGACCCGGCCAGCGCCCCATCATCGAGGCCGCGGTTGAGGGGCGCGACTGCATCGGCGTGATGCCGACCGGGGCCGGCAAATCACTCACCTTTCAATTGGCGGCCAGGGTGATGGGCGGCACCACCCTGGTACTGTCGCCGCTCATCGCCTTGATGAAGGACCAGGTCGACGGTCTCGACCAGGCCGGGTTCCGGGCGACGTTTCTCAACTCGAGCCTCGACCCATCCGAGCGAGATGCCCGGGTGGCCCGACTGAAGGCCGGCGAGTACGAGCTGGTGTACGCCGCCCCCGAGGGCCTGGAGGCATCGGTGGGCAGCGCCCTCCACGGGATCGACCTCCGGCTTATCGCCGTCGACGAGGCTCATTGCATCAGCCAGTGGGGTCACGACTTCCGGCCGGCCTACCGCAATCTCAAGGGGCTCAAGGACCGCTTCGGGGTACCGGTGCTGGCACTTACTGCCACCGCTACCGACGAAGTGATGGACGACATCGAGCAGCAGCTCGGTCTGCACAAGCCGGTGTTGTTTCGTGGGTCGTTCTTCAGACCGAACCTCAAGATTCACGTGGTGAAGAAGGGAAAGACCGACGGCCGGCAAGTGAAGGTGAGGGAGTCGATCGGCAAGCTGTGCCTGGCCCGGCCCGGCCAGAGCGGCATCGTCTACACCCTGTCGCGCAAATCGGCCGACTCGACCGCCGCCTATCTCCGCAGCCTCGGTGTAAGTGCCATGGCCTATCACGCCGGGATGAACAGCGACGACCGGTCGGCGGTACAGGACGCCTTCATCCACGACCAGGTCGACGTCATTTGCGCCACCATCGCCTTCGGCATGGGGATCGACAAGTCCAATGTTCGATACGTCATCCACCGCGACATGCCCAAATCGCTCGAGTCCTACTACCAGGAGATCGGGCGGGCCGGGCGCGACGGGCTCGACAGCGACTGCATCCTCTTCTACTCGTGGGCCGACGTCATCAACCTGGAGCGCATGGTGGGGGCCGATCGCCAGGCCGATCGGATCCGCCAGGTATTCAATTGGGCCGATCGGAGCTCGTGCCGGCACCAGTCGCTGGTCGGGTACTTCGGCGAGAACATCGACCGGTGCGACGAATCGTGCCACGCATGCCTCGGCACCGACATCCTGGAGGGATTGAGCGGCCGGGAGCCCAAACAAACGTCTTCGCCGGCGCCGGCCACGGTCGGAAGCCCGGCTTTTGAGTCGCTCAAAGCCGTGCGGCGGCGACTGGCCGACGAGGCCGGTGTACCCGCCTACCTGGTGTTCAGCGACGCCACCCTCTCGGAGATGGTGAAGCGGCGCCCCACCACCCCTGCCGAGCTACTCGACATCAGCGGAGTCGGCCCCAAGAAGCTCGAGACGTTCGGCGAGGTCTTCCTGGAAGTACTGGCCGGGTTGGAAGCCTGACGGTCAGGCGCGCCGGCGCCGCTTGAGTACCGACCTGAGAACGAGCAGGGCCACGATGGCTACCACCTCGCCCAGCACAATCACTTTGGTGGTGTCGGCGGCCGGCACCCAGGTGACCTCGTCGTCCTTGATTTGATAGGCACCAACCGGCCGGGCACTCATCCCGAATCCCCCTCCGGCGCCGCCCGGGGTGTCGGCTCCGGCCTCGCCTTCGCCGCCCCCTCCCCCGCCGCGAATCGCAGCTGCGGGAATCACCGTGATGCCGTTGTGAGCCAGCGGCTCGCCGAATACACGCTTGACGGTGAGCGTGTCACGAGCTTCGCTCAGAATGTTGTCTACTTGTGTCACCAGCGGCCTCCATTCTGTACGTTGACACTCCCAACCATCTCTCCGGATGGCGACCCGATCAAGTGTCATTGGCCCCTTCTTGGGCAAGGTCAGAAGTCAGCGAGCCACGCCGATGGTGTCGATACCATCACCGTCCCAGTCGCCGACAAGGGGGATGTCACCAAACGCTCCGTAGTAGAACTCGAGCGGCGGGGCGCGGCCGCCGCTAGTGCTGCGGAGTGCAAAGAAACTATCAATGAAGAATCCGACCGTGTCGACGCCGTCGCCGTCCCAGTCACCCGCCACCGGTTGGTCGCGGACCGATCCGAAATCGAAAGCGTATTCGGGCGGGCTGACGCCATTGGTGTCGGTGAGCATCCACCGCCCGTCTCGGAAGACCCCAACGGTGTCGACACCATCACCATCCCAATCTCCGACGACCGGCTCGTCCGCGGCCTCTCCGAACAAGAAGTCGTGGTCGGCGGGACCGGGGCCATTGGCATTCCGTAGCAACCACAGCCCGTCGCGAAACACGCCGACGGTGTCAACCCCGTCCCCGTCCCAATCACCCATGAGCGGCACGTCCCCCACCTGTCCGAACTCGAAGGCAGCAGTGGAGGGGGGCAGCAGCCACCGGCCGCTCTGGAAGAACCCAATACTGGCCGGCGATGGATCACTCCCCGCCCTCCTCTCTTTCCAATGACCGACCACCGGCCGGTCACCCTGCTCCCCCATGCTGAGCGAGAGGTCTGGGGTGCAGCAGTCGTTTGAGTTCCGAAGCAGAAGCCTCCCCTCAAACATGCCCTCGTACGACTCGGCGAGGGTCGAGGAGTCGGCTGTGTCGAGGAACCGGTACATGGCGAAGAGGTCACCGTCGTAACGGGTGCGAACTGCGGGAAGTGGGACCCCGGCACACAGTCGATCCGAGTCGCAGTGGATTCCGAGGGAGAACCGATCCACAGGCTCGGCCTTGAGCAACTGAGCCATGAACGTGTCACCGGGCCTGAACGAGATATCAGACCACTCAGGCACGGGATAACGGGCGGGGGCCAGCATGAGACCAATGCCAATCGCCAGGACGACTGTGCCGACCATGACTCCCCGAATCCGCGGCAACGGACGCTCGCCAGGAAGTGTCGCCATGATGGCCACACCCAGCATCAACCCGGTGGGAATGGTGAACCGCAAATCCTCAAACTGATAGAAGAAGGTCGCCACCATCAGCACGGCGACGGACAGCCAGTACCCCGTGAGCACCGGCGAGTCGAGAACCTCACGCTTCCGATATTTGAACAGGACCACGAGCAGAGGGACGAGAGGAAGGAAGGTGAACGACCAGGCGTCGGTATAAAAGTCGAGCATGTTGAAGTCGAGTCGCAGGAGGCCTAGCTGTGTGGGAACGTCGGTGTGATCGACCAGCGCCAGCCACGCCGCCACCATCAGCAACGACGCCAGCGGGGCGGCAACCAACCCCGTCGCCAGCGGTCGATCTAGCTCCCTGTGGCGGATCGATACGGCCAGGCTCCAACCGCCAACGACGAGGAAAGGGATGAGGCTGTACAACTGGGTGACACCGCCCAGGGCGGCGGCGACCGCCGCCATCGCCAGCCACCGCCGGCTGCCGCGCCCGAGATACCCATACAGCGCCACCGCGGCCACCACCATCAGCGCCGATGCGACTTGATCCGAGAGAACGAACATGCGGTAGAAGCCGAGGGGTGAGAGAACCAACGCCACGAGCACGATCGCGGCCTGAGACCGGGGAGTGTGTCGCCATCGGGCCAGAAGCAAGATGGCCGCAAATGCGCCCACTACGGCCAGTGTGGTCAATCCGAAGAGCAGGTGGCCATTGGCCCCAAACAGATAATCGACAAACGTCACCCCGACAAAACCCGGGCTTCGGAGGGCTGGAAGCTCCGGAATGGCCACTCCATCGAACCAACGCGCAATGGCGAACCCTTCCACCAGCCAGTCGCGGCCGTCAGAGGTGATGAACGGGTAGGAGTTGAACACATCACCACGGACGAGTCGAGTGAGCGCCAAGTAATGGACTATGCCGAAGACGAGCAGTGCCCCGAGAAGCGGACGAAGGTCCGGAGAGATACCCGGCAGGCCGCCTCTGACCGTTTCGGGTGCGGAATCGCCCGTCACATGGCTCGTCCAGTCCTCAGCTTCCGTGTCCACCGGGATCCTCCTGTCGCGCCGCGAGGTTATCGACGGTTGAACTCCATCGACTCGGTCCCACGCAGGCCAAGGGGCCGGCCCCGGTCAGGTCTTGTGCAAGGGGGCCCAAGCCAACAGCAGAGTCTTCTGGCCTTCGCCGTCGAACTCAACCACGGCTTCGGCCTTGTCGCCTTCGCCCGCCACAGAAACCACCGTGATGAGTCGCAGAGTCCTCGTTGGTAGTACTCCCGAACCGTGGCCGAGCGTGCGATCGACGCGGTGCGATGTCTCGTACGATCACCTGCAGAGAAGCCGATAGCGGTCTATGCGTAGCTACCTAATGTGCGGCCGGATCGCCGCTTCCATCTTGGCAGCGACGCTATTCCAGGTGTAGTCGGACCGTGCTCTCTGCTGTCCGCGTTCTCCGAACTCCCTGCACAATCCCGGATCACCGATTAGCCGAGTGAGCTGTCGGGCGAGACCGCCGACATCGCCGGGTTCCACAAGAAAACCGTTCTCGCCATCCCGCACAAGATCCGGGATTGCGCTTATGTTGGTTGCAACGATGGGTAGCGCATGGTGCATTGCCTCGACCAAGGCGACCCCGAACGGCTCGACCAGAGTCGGCAGGCAGAAGACCGAGGCCTGTTCGTAGTAGCGACCGACCTCCTCCAGGCTGCACTTGCCGACCACTCGGCAGCCGTCCAGCTCGAGGCTTGGGTTGCAGCCGACGATCGTCAGCGTTGCGTCAGGATGAGACTTCAGTACCTCGCGAAACGCGGCAGCCAGATGCGGTCCCCCCTTGCGCTTCCAGTCAACGCCCACGAACAGGATGTTCTTGTTCGACCAGTCTCCGTTGCGTGTCCGCGTGTGGTCGACGTCGACGTTGCTGCCTGCCCCGACACGCTGAACGCGCGCCGCGTCGACACCGTATTGTTCGGTGAGCGATCGCGAGATGTCGCTGCTGCGAGTGAAGTTGACGGCTGCCTTGTCATAGATCGTACGTTCCAGCTCTATCCAGCGGCGTCGGGCCAGTGCCCGCGGGTTGAACGCCGCGTTATTCAAATTGGCCAACATGGTGCTGTCGGTATAGACGAAATGAGGGATTCCGTCCTGGCTGGCGTCAAACAGCGACTGGATCTGAAACGTGCACCGGTAGTCCCCGGCTGCCAACCTCTGGCCGATGAGCCTCTTCATCTCGCGAAATATGTACGGGGTCGTGAAGAATGCCTGCCAGCGGGTCGGCCAATGCCGCGGCCGACGCCAACCGTAAAGCGCGACGGTGACGAACATATTGGCGAGTACGACTGATCGATGCCTTCGGACGAGCTCGACGACATCCACCACCTCGATCTCATAACCTGGGAAGACCCTGGCCAGATGGACCGGCAGCAACCGGTTGGGGATCGGGTGTGGCCCCATGCGGAGAAAGGCGAGCCGTGGAGCGCCGGAGGATCCGAAACTCCGCGTGTCGTCGGAATCACTATGTGGAGCGGATTCGGTCATGAGTTCCCTGGTGAATCCCGCTCGGACTGTGCGCGATCGGACTGGAGTCCTGAACGAATGGTATCCGACTGGCCACCAACAGCTGAAAGAGGCTCGGGATTGTCACGTTGGCTACGCGAACGGCTCGGGTGGAGACGTGGGACCTGTCACGCTCAGGTCTTGTGCAAGGGGGCCCAGGCCAAGAGCAGAGTCTTCTGGCCTCCACCGTCGAACTCAACCACGGCTTCGGCCTTGTCGCCCTCGCCCGCCACCGAAATCACGGTGCCCCGACCCCAGTGATCGTGAATGACCATTTCGCCGGCGGAGACGTCGGAGATGGGGTCGGGGCGGGGGGTCATCGACTCCCGCCGGTCGCGATTGACCCGTGACTCCTCCTCCAACAGCCCGTCGGGGATCTCTCTAAGGAAACGGCTTGGCCCGTTGAAGTTGGGGGCACCCCACAGCGCCCGCTGGACGGCGTTTATCAGGAACAACCGCTGCTCGGCCCGGGTGACCCCGACGTAGAACAGCCGCCGCTCCTCCTCCATCTCGGCCGGCTCCCCCAGCGACCGCATATGGGGGAAGACGCCGTCCTCCAGCCCCACCATGAAGATGACCGGGAACTCGAGGCCCTTGGCGTTGTGCAAGGTCATCAGCGTCACCGCCCCCGAATGCCCGGTGTCGTCCAGCACATCGGTCTCGTTGACAAGACTCACCGTCTCCAGGAACAGTTGGAGCCGGGCCATGCCATCCAGCTCCACCCACGGCGTGCCGTCGGCGCTTTCCCGGCCGGGACCGCTCTCTTCAAACTCCTCGGCGATCGTCAGCATTTCCTTCATGTTCTCGACCCGGCCGAGCGCCTCCACCGTCCGCTCAGCCTCAAACGCCTGCACCAGCCCGCTCTCGGACAGCACCGCCTCCACGGCCGCCCGCGGACCGCCCTCCGCCTTCTCGCGCAGGAAGTCGAGCAAGCCGAGGAAGTCGGTCACCGACCTGGCGGCCCGGCTGGAGACCCCGGCGATGTCGTGGACTTTGAGGAGCGCGTCGTAGAAGGTGATTCCCTCTGCCTGCGCGAAGCGGTCGATGTGACCGACCGAGGTGTCACCGATCTGGCGCTTGGGCGAGTTGATGATCCGCTTGAGCGCCACCTGATCGTCGGGGTTTATGAGCACCTGGAGGTACCCGAACCCGTCTTTCACCTCGCGCCGCTCATAGAACTTGGTTCCGCCGACCACCTGATAGGGAATGCCGTAGCGGGCGAACACCTCCTCGAGCACCCGGCTCTGGGCGTTGGTGCGATAGAAGATGGCCATGTCGCGGGCAGCCAGCCCCTCCTGCTCCAGCTCGCCGATCTTCTCGGATACGTAGGCGGCTTCGTCTCGCTCGTCCTGGGCTTCATACCGGCGGATCTTGTCGCCGCCACCCTCGTCGGTCCACAGCTGCTTGGGCTGGCGGGCCGGGTTGTTGGAGATGACCGCATTGGCGGCGTCGAGAATGTTCTGAGTCGACCGGTAGTTCTGTTCCAACAGCACGATCCGAGCGTCGGGATAGTCACGCTCGAACTCGATGATGTTGCGGATGTTGGCGCCGCGGAAGGCGTAGATGCTCTGGTCCGAGTCGCCGACTACGCACAAGTTGCCATGCTTCTCGGCCAGCATCTTGACCAGCATGTACTGGGCATGGTTGGTGTCTTGGTACTCGTCGATGAGGATGTAGCGGAAGCGGTCCTGATAGTGGCTGAGCACCTCAGGAAAGGCACCGAGCAATTCGACGGTCACCTTGAGCAGGTCGTCGAAGTCCATGGCCGAGGCCTCCATCAGCCGCTGCTGATACAGCCGGTACACCTCGCTCACCTGCTCGTGAAAGTAGCCACTTCCCTGGGCGGCGAACGTCTCATGGTCAACCAGCTCGTTCTTGGCATTGCTGATGGCCGCCCGGATGCTCCGCGGTGGGAACCGCTTGGTATCGAGGTCGAGATCGCGCAAGCAGTAGGTGATGAGACGAAGCGAGTCGGCCGAGTCGTAGATGGAAAACGAGGAGTTGTAGCCGAACCGGGTCGCCTCGCGACGCAGGATGCGGACACAGGCAGAGTGGAAAGTCGACACCCACATGGAATCGACGACCGGGCCAACCAGATGGCCCACCCGCTCTTTCATCTCCGACGCCGCCTTATTGGTGAAGGTGATCGCCAGGATCTGGTAGGGCGAGACCTCCAGATCGTCCACCAGGTGGGCAATTCGGTAGGTAAGCACCCGGGTCTTGCCGGAACCTGCGCCTGCCACCACCAGAACCGGGCCATCGGTGGCGGCCACCGCTTCCCGCTGGGCGGGATTGAGGTCGGCAAACAGGGGGTATTCGGAGGACATGAGAGCGAGTATATTCGCCTGCCGTGTCAGAGAATTCCACGGGTGTGATTATGAGCAGATGCCAGCTACCAGCCAAACAGCTGCCAGCTACCAGTCGCCAGTTATCTGTGAATGGGATTGAGACCACGGAGGGGCGATCACCATCGACCACACCTGCGGAGCCTCGCAACCAAGCACGGAAAACCAGAAGCCGGAAGCCGGAAGCCCCGAGGCAAAGCCTCGGCGCGGTAGCTGGCTCGGCTGGCGGGATGCCAGCCGCCTACTCGTCGAAGAGGCTGGACAGCGAGCTGCGGGCTTCTTGCTCGAGCAGCTTCTGGTAATGGCGGGCCGAATCGACCACGCTGGCGACATGCGGCTCGATAGTGCGCAAGGTGCGCTCGGTCGATTCGCCAAACACCTCTTCACGTTGCGATCCGAGAACAAGGACCCCAACGACCTCGCCCCGGGACCACAAGGGGGCTACCGAGAAAGACGGCCACCCAACGTCGGCCTGGTCGCGATCATCGCCGAGAGCGTCGACTCCGCCTTTGACCTCGGTGATAATCAGGTCTTCGACCGTGACGTCGGCGGTAGTGAACTGACGGCAGCGGAGGGCGCTGAGCGACCGGAACTCTTCCAGGTCACCGGCTGAAACGGGCTTACCAAACCGAGCGAGGATGCGGCGCTCATTGGGCAGCACAATGGCGGCGGCATCGAAGTCGAGGATCCGGCTGACGATGTTGAGGGACTCACCAACGGTGGCTTCCAGGTCCATCGCCCGCACGCCAACCCCAACGATGTCGTTGACAATGGTTGCTTCGAATAGCTTGCGGTCGAGCACCTCGCACACCCTGCTGAGCACGTCGCTCTCGTTGAGGGACTGGGGCAAAGGCTCGATTCGGCCCATGTCGGAGAGCGCCCGGCTGGCAAGAGCGGATTGGATGGCGTCGAGGAGCTCATCGCCCATCGACTCTTTGGTGAGGTACCCATCAGCGCCGGACCGGTTGCCCCAGTAACGGTCCTCGGCCGAATCACGGCCGGTGAGGATAAGCACGGGAATATGGCGGGAGGCAGGGTCCTCTTTGATCAGACGACAGACAACGTAGCCATGCAGTTTGGGCATTTGAATGTCAAGCAAAACCAGGTCGGGGTTCTCCTGATAGAACTTCTGAACGGCTTCCAGGCCATCTGAGGCGGGCACAACTTCGTAGCCGCTCTGCTCGAGCAACTTGCGAAGGGCGGTCACCAGGACCGGACTGTCGTCTGCGATTAGTACTTTCATTGTGCCTTTGCCTCACGGTCCTTATCGGCACCTTCCAGCAACGAATGAAGCGTTGAAACCAGGGCCCCTTCACGAAAGTCTGACTTGTCGAAATAGGCGTTTACGCCCGCTGTTTTGGCCCTTTCCTGATCGGCGCGGTCGGCTACGGCCGACATCATGACAATCGGAAGCATGGCTGAACGGGAGCGAACCCCTTCCACCAGCGAAATACCGTCTGACCCCGGCATTGAATAATCCACGACGATGGCATCGATATCGCCGGCCATGACGATGTCATTCGCCTCCTCCGCCGACTCGGCCAGCACCGTATTGAACCCGCCGGCTGCCAGCGCGCCGGCCACGATCTGACGCACCCCCGGCGAGTCGTCCACCACCAGCACCAGCGGAAGCTGAGCCGGCGGTGGGGCCGCCCGGGATGTGCGGCTGGAGTCACCAAGGGCATTGGCATCGAGCATGAGGGCCAGATCGCCGCCGCCCAGCATGGCGGCCCCGGTGATCATGTCGGCGCCGGACACGAGCGGCCCCAGCGCCTTGGTGGCCACTTCCCGAACACCAAGAACGGACGTAACGGACAAAGCCACCGGGCCGCCCTGGGTGGCGAGCACCACGATGTCACGATCGGCTTCGAGCTCTGGCAGGCCGGCCGCTGCCGAAAAAGATGTAATCGGGAGCATGCCGTCGCCCCATACCAACTCGTTGCTCCCGGCCACGGTGATCTGGTCGGCGTCGAGAATCGAGAATCGGTCGAGCACTGCCGGCTCAGCCAATCCCCAGCGCCGTCCACCGGCTTCGATGATGACTGCCCGCTGCAGGCTCTGAAAGGCCGGAACCGTGATGGTTACGGTTGTCCCGGTCCCCGGCTCGGTCTCCAACCGCACCGAGCCACGCATATCACGCACGAGCTTGGCGACGTTGTTGAAGCCCTGGCCGGACCCGCTCAGTTCACTGTGAAGCGGTGAAGTGCTGATCCCCGACTCAAACAGGAGCAGCCGAAGCTCATCTTCGGTTGGTTCGACTCCGGCCTCGATCAGTCCGGATGCGGTCGCAGCCTGCCGCAAGGCAGGCCAGTCGATTCCCCGGCCATCATCCTGCACCGACAGGTTGAGACGGCCGTCCTCGATGGTGGCACGGACGGCCAGCGTGCCAGTGGCGGGCTTGCCGGCGGCCTTTCGTTCCTCGGGATTCTCGATCCCGTGTTCTATCGAGTTGACGATCAGGTTGCGGAAAGCGTCGGCCAGCGACTCGAGGATCTGCAGGTCGACTTCGATATCGTCGTCGACGATCTCAAGACGGACTTCCCGGCCGGTCTTCTTGGCTAGGAAGCGAACGAGCCCGGGGACCGTGCCGGTGACGGTCGAAAGGGGCACGGCTACCAGGGTGATGGACTGTTGCTGGATTTCCGAGACTGCTCCTCGGATATCGTCAACGGCAATCTCCCAGCGGGATGCCAGAGAGGCGACCTCGCGAGGGCTCGAGGTCGCAGCCATCCGCAAAGATTCGACAGTGCTTTTCAGAGCCTCGGCATCCAGGCGCAACTCGGCCACGCGATTGATGAGACGATAGAGCTTGGCGGTGTCGACTCCCGTGCGCTCCCCCGAGGAGAACATCTCAGTCGTGCTGAGAAGGCCGCCCAGATTGCCGGCGTTGGGATTGACGGGCGGATGGTTGCCCTTGGTGCCGTCGATCACAATCAGGGATGGGCCACCCTCGGCGATGGGCTCCGGTGGCTCCACCGGCTCTTGAACGGCTGGCTGCTCCACATCGGACAGAGGCGGAACCGCGGCGACGGCCGGTGGCTCATTGCTCGGAAGGTCCACCGGGTCGGCAGCTGGTTTGGCCTCCACCGACGGCGGCTCGTCGCCGGAGATGAGGGTGCGAAGCGCCTCGGACAGCTCAGGGGTGCCGGCGACTGGATCGGCGTCGATGGCGGGAAGCAGCAGGTGGCTGACGGCCAGCAGCCGCCGACCAAGTGCGGCGGTAGCTTCTAGCGAGTGGGACTGCACAGCTTTCCAATCGGATTCGAGCTTGGAGCCGACATCGCCAATCAGTTCGAACCCCATGACTTTGGCGGTTCCCTTGATCGTATGTGCTTCCCGGGCGGTGGTCTCGGTTAGGGCCGCAGTCAGCGTGCCGTCCACCATGGCTTGCGCACCCTGGATCAGGCGCGGCGCACGCTCTTCCATCTCGGTGCGGAAGATCGCCTGCAGTTCGTCGTCTTGATTGAAATCCACGAATACGCGCCGATCTAGTAACTAGAAAGGCGTATCGACGTGAAATCGGCTGTTCTTGAGAGGGAAACCGCCGGCGGCTAATCGGACCCCGGGCGTCGGCTGGGAGTTACTCCCACTCGATGGTGGCCGGGGGCTTGGAGGAGATATCGTAGGTGACCCGATTGATGCCATCCACCTCGTTGATCACCCGGGACGAGATCCGCTCGAGCACCTCATACGGAAGCCGCGCCCAATCGGCGGTCATGGCATCATCCGACGTTACTGCCCGGAGAATAAGGGGATGGGCATACGTGCGCTCGTCTCCCTGCACCCCAACGGTCTTGATCCCGGCCAGAACCCCGAACGATTGCCATAGCTCCCGGTAGAGCCCGGCCCGGCGAATCTCCTCGGCGATGATCCGGTCGGCCGCCCGCAGTATCTCAAGGCGCTCGGCGGTGACATCACCGATGATCCGAATGGCCAGACCCGGGCCCGGAAACGGCTGGCGCCACACGATCTCGTCGGGCAACCCTAGCTCCTCGCCTACCGCCCGGACCTCGTCCTTGAACAGATCACGCAATGGCTCGACCAACTCGAAATGCATGTCGTCGGGTAAACCGCCAACGTTGTGATGGCTCTTGATCTTGGCCGCATCCTTGGTGCCCGATTCGATGATGTCGGGATAGAGGGTGCCCTGAACGAGGAAATCCACATCCTGGAGATCAGCTGCCACCTCCTCAAAAACCCGAATGAACGTCTCGCCGATGATTTTCCTTTTTCGTTCGGGGTCGGCTTCACCGGCGAGGGCGGCAATGAAGCGGTCCGAGGCGTCAACGTGGATGAGATTGACGTGAAACGATCTGCCGAACGTTTCGACCACCTGCTCGGCCTCCTCGAAGCGGAGCAGCCCGTGATCGATAAACACGCACGTGAGCTGGTCGCCGATGGCCTTGTGGACGAGGGCGGCGGCAACGGCCGAGTCAACGCCGCCCGACAGTCCACAGATCACCTGCCGGTCCCCTACCTGATCTCGGATCCGCTCGACGGCGCGCTCGATGATCGATACATGGGTCCAGGCGGGGCGAGCACCGGCCGCCTCATACAAGAATTGCTTGAGGAGGTCCTGACCGCGGGGCGTGTGCGCAACTTCGGGATGGAACTGGACACCGAACAGGCTTCGAGCCTGGTCCTCCATAGCCGCTACCGGAGAGCCGGGAGTGCTGGCGGTGACTGTGAAACCGGGTGGAGCCTTGGAGACCGCATCCCCGTGGCTCATCCACACCGACTGCTCCTCAGGCAACCCATCAAAAAGCACCGACGGATCGTTGCCGGCGACGAGCTCGGCCTTGCCGTACTCACCCGACTCGCGGCGATCGACCACCCCGCCCAGCCCATGTGCCAGTAGTTGATGGCCGTAGCAAATCCCCAGCAGGGGAACGCCCATCTCGAAGAACCCGGGATCGATGCTGTAGGCGTCGTCGGCATACACCGAGGCAGGGCCGCCCGACAAGATGATCGCCTGCGGATTCTTGGCGGCCGCTTCGGCCACGGTGATGTCACGGGGGACGATCTCGGAGAAGACGTGGGCCTCGCGGACGCGGCGGGCGATCAGCTGGGCGTATTGGGCACCGAAGTCCACCACCAGGACCCGGTCAAAACGCTCATCCAGCTCACTCGTCATTAGCCCATGCCTACGTGCTGGGCTTTCTGTAACGCCTTGCCCTCTGTCTGGAGCGCGGGCGCAATCATCACTTCAGCCTTCTGGAAATCCTTGATGGTCTCGTATCCAGTGGTGGCCATCGACACCCGCAGGCCACCGAACAGGTTGCGTCGGCCGTCGTTCTCGTAGGCCGGCCCCTTCAGAATCTCCTCGAGGCTTCCCAGCTTGCCTACCTCCACCCGAGCGCCACGGGGTAGCGTTGGATGGAACGTCGCCATCCCCCAGTGGACGCCCCTCCCGGGAGATTCGTTGGCCGACGCCAGCGGAGAGCCGATCATCACCGCATCCGCCCCGCAGGCAATGGCCTTAGCGATATCGCCGCCCCGGCGCATCCCTCCGTCGGCGATGACGTGCACGTAGCGACCCGTCTCATCCAGGTAGCTCATGCGTGCGCCGGCCGCATCGGCAATGGCGGTGGCCTGGGGAACCCCGATCCCGAGCACTCCCCGGGTGGTGCAGGCGGCGCCGGGGCCGACACCGACCAATACGCCGACCGCCCCGGTGCGCATGAGATGAAGGGTGGTCGAGTACGAGGCCACGCCCCCCACGATGACCGGGAGCTCGAAGTTACGAATGAACTCCTTCAGGTTGAGCGGCTCGGACTGGCTGGATACGTGTTCGGCCGAGACCACCGTGCCCTGGATGACGAGCATGTTCAGCCCGGCCTCAACGGTCAGAGAGGCGTACTGCTCTACCCGCTGCGGAGTCAGGCTGGCAGCCGTCGTGATGCCCGCCTGGCGCATTTCGGTGATACGGGCACTGATCAGCTCCGGCTTGATCGGCTCTTGGTAGATCTCCTGCATGCGGCGAGTTGCCTTCTCGGCCGGGAG
The DNA here is from genome assembly GCA_029862065.1 of Acidimicrobiia bacterium. GTDB lineage: Bacteria > Actinomycetota > Acidimicrobiia > Spongiisociales > SHLN01 > SHLN01. The sequence continues at coordinate 22,425 of JAOTYB010000012.1, forward strand.
GTCGGCTATCTCAGCGAGGTGGGCGGTTGGATCCTCGTAGCGAGTCCACAAGCCCTCGAGGTTGAGCACCGCCAGTCCGCCCAGGCGGCCGATCTCAACCGCGGTCTCCGGACTGACTGCCGAGTCCATGGCCGAGGCCATGAGCGGGAGGTCAAACCGGTAGGCGTCGATCTCCCAGCTCAAGTCGACGTCTTCGGGGTCCCGAGTGCGCCGGGAAGGAACGATGGCGATGTCGTCGAACCCATAGGCCTGACGGCCCGACTTACCAATGCCGATTTCGATTTCCATGGGGGGAGGGTACCAGCGCCGTTGCTGGCGTTAGCCGGCCGACATCCGGCATCCGGCATCCGGCATCCGGCATCCGGCATCCGGCATCCGGCATCCGGCATCCGGCATCCGGCATCCGGCATCCGGCATCCGAAGCGTTCCCCACACGACCTATTGACGCAAGGCCGGAAAGCGAGCAAAGCGAGCGCCGGAAACCGAAAGGCGAGCAAAGCGAACGCCGGAAACCGAAAAGCGAGCACAGCGAACGCCGAAACCGAAAAGCGAGCACAGCGAACGCCGGAAACCGAAAAGCGAGCACAGCGAACGCCGGAAACCGAAAAGCGAGCAAAGCGAACGCCGGAAACCGAAAAGCGAGCAAAGCGAACGCCGGAAACCGAAAAGCGAGCAAAGCGAACGCCGGACGCCGGTAGCCGGTGTCTCGGTCGGCGGTTGGCTGCGAGCGCCGCCTAATGCCCCGTAAGCCCGACCTTCTGCCTCACGCTCACCTGGAACTTCTCCGCGCTGGAGCGAGCGTCCAACGCACCCTTGTGCATCAGCCGCGAGACGTCTTCGTCCTCGAGCGAGGCGTAGGCCGAGCGGATGGGGGCCAGGCCGTCGACGACGGCTTCTGCCACCAGTTGCTTGAACTCGCCGTACTGCTTGTCGGCGTGCGCGTCGACCAGTTTCTCCACCGGGGTCTCAGAGAACAGCGACAGGATCTCCAGCAGGTTGCTAATGCCCGGCTTCGATTCCCAGTTGTACTCGATGCCGGTACCCGAGTCGGTAACCGCCCGGCCGACCTTCTTGCGCACCACGTCGGGGTCGTCCAGCAGCAGGATCCGGCTCCCCTGGTTGGGGTCGGACTTCGACATCTTGGAGGTCGGATCCTGAAGCGACATGATGCGGGCGCCATGTTCGGGGATGATGCCCTCGGGGACAGGGAACTCATCACCGAACCGCCGGTTGAACCGCTCGGCCAAGTCCCGAGTCAACTCGAGATGCTGGACCTGGTCGTCGCCCACCGGCACCTTGTGGGCGTGGTGAATGAGTATGTCGGCGGCCATCAACACCGGGTAGGAATACAGGCCGAGGTTGGCTGCCCCCTGGTCGGATTTGTCTTTGAACTGAGTCATCCGGTTCAACGAGCCGAGCTGGGTGAGGGTGCCGAGGATCCACGACAACTCGGTGTGCTGGGGCACCTGGCTCTGGTAATAGAACAGCGATGTGGTGGGATCAACGCCGGCGGCGATCACCATCTTGGCCGCTTCGAGCCGGGCGGTCTCGAACTCAGCCGGGTCCTGGGCAACGGTGAGCGCATGCAAGTCGACCACGCAGTAGATGGTGTCGTACTCATCCTGCAGCCGCACCCAATTGCGCAGGGCACCGAGGTAGTTACCGATGTGGATGTCACCGGTCGGCTGGATTCCTGAGAAGACCACTTGCTTTGACATAGAGGAGCGAGGTTAGTTGCGCCAGGTAGCAGCTACCAGCTACCAGCTACCAGTGTTCGCTTTCAGTCACTGCCGCGATGCGGGGGCGACAGTGAGCGTTGCCCCGCCGGAGCACATCGAGCACCATACGAGGGGGGCCAGTCACCGCCGGGTCACCAGCTCCTACTCCGTAGGGGAAGACGGCGGTTAACGAACCTGCAGCGAGATCCCCTGGTGGGCTTTCGGGGTGGGGGGCGCCCAATCCTGAGCTCGTCCGGCGATGTACCGCCCGAATCCCGG
>JAOTYB010000114.1 GCA_029862065.1 Acidimicrobiia bacterium
CGCTCGAGTCGAGGGCAGCATCCAGCCATACTCGGGGCGCTCCGCCTCGGCGGCGTCGAGCCGGCCTGCCACTTTGAGTGCGGCGTTCTCCATCACTTCCTGGGCAACCCGCGAGGCAGTCTGTTGAGCACCGACGAGCAGCACGCCGAGCGATCGACCTCGCTGGGCGATGTCGATCAACATGTCCTTGATCGGGCTCTGGCCCTCACGAGGAGCGTATTTGTTCAGCTCGTCAAGCACTATGACCGATAGCGGAAAGCGTTGGCCGCTTCGTTCCTTCTCGGCAAATGTCTCGGCCAGCAACGCACCAACCACAAACCGCTGCCCGAGGTCGTGGAGTGATTGGATGCCCACCACCGTTACCTGAGCAGCCGACCGATCGATGCGGCGGCTTTCGCCGGCCCGAATGAGGTGGCCGAGGCGCCCGGCCCCGGCGTGCACCCGCCGCATGAATGCCGACACCGTGCCGGGCTGAACCCGTCCGGTCCATCGGACCTCGGGCTCGCCGTCGGGTGGGTCAACGAACTCTTCAACAGCGTCGGCCAGCGACTTGAGGTCTCGGATGACGTTCTCGCCCTTGCCGGCGGTGACGACATCGCCTGGCTTGTGACCCTCTATGGGGTCGCGGAGGACGACCGCCCCGGGCTCGCCGGCCACGTCGACTGCGTAGCGCTTGAGTTGTGCCTCCACCCGCTCCTCGATGAACGGGATCTGGTTGCGGGTGTCGGAGGCGTCTGTGAACAGGAACCGGAGCAGCCCCTCGTCGATGAACTCCCGGGGGGTCCAAGCGAAGGCCTCGACCCCTTCCTGGCGGCCGCCAATGTCGGGAACCACCACATCGCCCGAACGGGCCCGGGGCGGCGCCCAAAAGGCGACCGATTCGAAGGGGGTGGGCTTCACCCCCAGCACGTCCCACGAGGCAGCCGCCTGCTCGTTGAAATCCTTGTTGTGCTTGTCGAGCCACAACAGGTCCTCACCCTTCACGTTGAAAACCAGGACCCGCAAGTTGGCAGCCGCCTCCCCGACCACCTCCGGCTTGGAAGTGAGCATGCGCAAGAAGAACAGCGCGAAGCTGGTTTTGGTGGCCACGCCACTGATGCCGGAGATCGACATGTGGCCGCCTTTGCGGCCATCGAAGAAGTCGAGGTCGACATACATTGGAAGTCCATCCCGGCCAAGGCCAATCGCCAGCGGACGACCCATCTCATCGGTGTAGAGGGCCTTGTGCCGTTCTAGCCCGGTGGCCCGCCGCACGACTTCGCCGGGATCGGGCGAAACCCATAGCTCCGGATCCACCCGGGTGACCGCCACCTGGGCGCTTCGCACTTTGGCTCCGGGCAGCGTGCCATCGGCGGCAATGCGGTGAGTGTCTGACTCAAAGGTGGCGCCCTCGAAAACGGCCTGAGCCTCGGTGACGACGCCGTAGGTCTTGACTTCGCCAAAGGAGGGAACGGTGGTCGAAACGACGACCAGGTCATCGAGCTGAAGGTAGCCGTCGTCTTCCAGCACGACCCGGAACTCGCGAGTCGACGTGTGTTGGGTGCCCAGCACCCGGCCGACGCCCTGTTCGGGCTCGGTTGTGTTGCTCATTCTTCCTCCAGCGCTGCCGCCATTATGGCGACCCCGTCCCCACTCGCATGGTCGCTTCCCGCAATGCCCGATATATGAGGTCCCGGTCGCCGAGCCGGGCCCGCAGTTGCTTCTCCAGCGCGCCTATCGGGACCAGGTTTTGCGGGGCCCGTGGGTCGATGTGGGGCTCGGAGGCAAATCGCGGCAGAAGGGCGGCCGTCCGGTCTGCCAGCACCCTCACCTGGGCCAGCGACAGTGACCCCGGGGCTTCGCAGCGGACGATGCCCGCCCAGCTATGGCCGCCGACCGGTCGGGTGAGACGGAGATACCACGAGTACCGGCGGTAGCTGGGCATCCCGAATAGCGGGGTGCGCTGGCCGGGCTCGAGCCGACCCATGATGGGGGCTACCTCGGGCGGGAGATAGGACACCCGATGGCTCTTGATGTACCCGACGACGGATTCGGCCGCCAGCTCAGAGATGGGGCCGTCGGCCACCACGAAGTAACCACCGCGGGCCAGGTCGAGGGCGATCTCAGCCTCCGCCCGGCGCATCTGGGTATGGAAGTGGGAGACGAGCATTCCCGGGTCCGGGCTGCCGACCGACTCGGTTCGGTAGGCGAGGCCGGCACCCAATGGGGGGATGTCGGTGGCCGCCCCCTCCGTGAAGATGGCCAAGCGCTCCACCAGGACGGATTCGATCTCCGAGCGGGGCGGATCCCGCCGCCACACGGTGGCCCCGGCCGCAAACGATCCGCAAATGCCGGGCACGGGACCGGCGGCCGGGTCATCGATGGTGAGCCGGGCATCGACCCGGCGAATGCCATCAACGAAGGCGACGGCCGGGAATTGATCGTCGTGACCATCGATCGGATTCCACGGCCCGTCGATCTCGACCGAGGTGTCGATCTGGCCGGCAGCAGGCGCCAGTGATTCATCAGTGTCTATGGACGCTCCGTACTCGGGCGACCACTCTTCGACGTAAAGGCGAGCCATTGGCAGCGATAGTACAGCGGGGGTATGACACGGAATCGCATTCGATCGAACCAATTACCCTGGATTTCGCGAGCGGAAGCTGCCTACGATTGACCATGCCTCACGAACTCCCGGTCGTCATCCAAGGTGGCATGGGCGTGGCCGTGTCTGGATGGAGACTGGCCAAAGCCGTATCGTCTGAAGGCCAGCTCGGCGTCGTCTCTGGCACCGCCCTCGATGCGGTCTTGGCCAGGCGCCTTCAACTCGGGGATCCCGATGGCCATCTCCGACGGGCGCTCGCCGCCTTTCCCATCCCCGGGGTGGCGGATCGCATCCTCGACCGCTATTTCGTGCCGGGAGGAAAGACCGAACGGCGTTTCAAGACCAAACCGATGCCGAAACTGAGCCTGTCACGCAATCTTCAAGAACTGCTGGTGGCCGCCAACTTCGTCGAGGTCTATCTCGCCAAGGAAGATCACGGCAATCCCGTTGGCATCAACTACCTGGAGAAGGTGCAGATCCCGAACCTGCCCTCGCTCTACGGAGCCATGTTGGCGGGAGTCGACTACGTCCTCATCGGTGCCGGGATCCCCCGGGCCATTCCCGGCATACTCGATCGTCTCGCCGTCGGCAGTGCGGTCGAGCTGAAGATCGACGTAAAAGGAGCGGAGGACCAGGTCAACCGATTCGACCCCGCCGAATTCTGTGGTGGGACCCCGCCGCCGGTGACCCGCCCCGCCTTCCTGGCGATCGTGTCCTCCCACATTCTCGCAACGATGCTCGCCAAGAAGGTAGAGGCCCGCGTCGACGGGTTCGTGGTGGAAGCCCCGACCGCCGGCGGCCACAACGCGCCACCCCGGGGACGGGGAGAGCTCACCGAGGACGGCGAGCCGCTCTACGGTGATCGCGATGTGCCCGACCTCGAGGTGATACGCGCCCTCGGCCTCCCATTCTGGCTGGCGGGGTCTAACGCCGAGCCGGAGCGGGTGCTCGCCGCCCTCGAGGTAGGGGCAGCCGGGGTTCAGGTGGGCACCGCCTTCGCCTTTTGTGAGGAATCCGGGTTCGAACCGGACATCAAGCACCGGGTACTCGAAATGAGTCGTCAAGGAGTAGCCAAGGTCTTTACCGATCCCATCGCCTCGCCGACCGGCTTCCCGTTCAAGGTCGTTCAGATGGCCGACAACGCCGCCGCCGAAGACCTGTACCAGGCTCGCCCCCGTCACTGCGACCTCGGATACCTTCGGAGTGCCTACGAGAAGGAGGACGGTTCGACTGGCTGGAGGTGCGCTTCCGAGCCCGTCGAGGACTTCGTCGAGAAAGGCGGCTCCATCGAGGAGACCGTTGGCCGCAAGTGTCTGTGCAACGCCCTCATGGCGAACATCGGGCTCGGCCAGACCCAGCGCCAGGGCTACGTCGAACCCGCGTTGGTCACCTCGGGTGATGACGTTGCCGAAGTTGCCCGCTTCCTTCCCGAAGGCGCCGACAGCTACCGGGCCGTCGACGTGCTTAATTACCTGCTGCCGTCCCGCCAGACCTAGGACCTGGACCAGGGAGCCGGGGCCGCCGGCCTGCGATACAGTCGAGGCCATGACTCAAACACCATCACCGATCACCTGGGTTCCCAACGACCGAGCCCGAACCATTACCGACAGCCAAGCGGTTGCCGAGAACTTTCCGCCGGGCGTTTTCGACCAGACCCGGGCCTTCCACGAGCAGATCCCCGGCTACAAGGTCAGTCCCCTTCGCAGCCTCTCGCACCTCGCCGACATGCTGGGGATTGGCGGCATCTGGGTAAAGGACGAGTCGGTGCGTCTCAACCTCAACTCGTTCAAAGTCCTGGGCGGCTCATTCGCCATCTACCAATTCATCAAACGCCAGCTCGGGCTAGAAAACGAGGACCTCTCGTATGAGCAATTGGTATCGGACGAGACGGGTGCCCGGTTGGGTGACCTGACCTTCGCCACCGCCACCGACGGCAATCACGGACGGGGAGTGGCCTGGGCGGCCAAGCAGCTCAACTGCAAGGCGGTCATCTACGTTCACAAGGACACATCGGTCGCCCGCATCCAGGCCATCGAGAGCTACGGCGCCACCGTCCACATCGTCGACGGAACCTACGACGACGCGGTCCGGCGGGCCGGCGAAGAAGCCGATGCCAATGGCTGGCAGGTGATCTCCGACACATCGTGGGAGGGCTACACGGATATCCCCCGCTGGGTAATGCAGGGATACACGACCATGCTCTCCGAGACCCAGGAGGAGCTGGCCGGTCAGGGCATCGTCAAGCCGACACATGTCTTCGTGCAGGCCGGGGTCGGAGCATTGGCGGCGGCGGTCACCGGTTTCTACGCCAGCCGTTTCGGTGCCGATCGACCAACCCACGTGGTCGTCGAACCGGCCACCGCCGATTGCCTGTACCAGTCGGCCCGCATCGCCGACGGCTACCCCCACGACGTCGAGGGCGACCTCCAAACCATCATGGCCGGCCTGGCCTGCGGGGAGCCAAGCCCCATCGCCTGGGGTGTGCTGTGGGACTGCGTCGACGCCTTCGTGGCCGCGCCCGACTATGTGGCCGCCAAGGGCATGCGGGTGTACGGCGTCCCGCTGGCCGGGGACCCGTTCGTCGTGTCAGGCGAATCCGGGGCGGTCACCCTGGGGGCGTTGACGTTTATCGCCAACAATCCGGCGTTCAGCGACTTGAAAGATTATCTGGGGCTCGGACCGGACAGCCAGGTCTTGCTCATCAACTCGGAGGGCAACACCGACCCCGACTATTTCCGTCGGGTGGTCTGGGAGGGAGCCAACTCGGTTCCCATCGAATACCGCAAGGCGATGTCGGGCGTCTAGCTCGAGGAGTCTTTCGAGCTCGAGCCAGACGAGCTCGAGCTTGAAGAGCTTGAAGAGCTTGAAGAGCTTGAGTCTGACGAGCTAGAACCGGACGACGGCTTTGGCTTGGTCTTCTTTGGACTGGCCGGCTTGGCGTCGGCCGATTTGCTGGAGCGGCCGCCCGGATCCCCGACACCTCGATACACGTTGGGTTGTTTCTTGGCGAGCTTCTCGTGGCGCGCGCACGAACCGACTGGTCCGTCGCGCCATTTTCCATTGCAATAGTGACTCGTAGCCAACTGAGTTCTCCTGTGTATCTCCCAGCGGGGTATTCAACCAGACGCGATGGCCGCGTGTTCCCTAGCGCTGGTAGGGGATCACCTGCACCGCCTCGCCCGGCCCCGGGACCACCAACAGGTGTTCGGCTTCGGCTTCTCGGATGGCCCTGGCGACGGCACCGGCATCGGCGGGTTCCCCGTTGGCATCGAGGCGATGCATGACGGTCACCCGGGCACCGGTCAGGTCGCGAATGACTGTCGCCAAAACCTCGTCGTCGGTCACGAGCAGTATCTGCTTCGGTCGCTCCACAGGGACAGACTCCACGACCCCCTTCTCTTCCCGGAACACCAGCAGGTGGTAGACGGCAACCGCACCCACGGTGGCGAGGAGAGCGATCGGCACCTGAATGTCGTCCCGCAGTCTTCCGCCGCCCTCCCCAAGCAGATCGTTGAAGACGGTCACGAGCAAGACGAGAAGCGAGATGGCCGCCACCACCCCGGAGATCCCCATGACCGCCAAGAGGTAGCTTCGGCGAGTCGGCGAGGCGGCTTCGGCCGGGCCCGCCGTGACGTAACGATTGGTCCGCAACCACGCCTGGGCCCAGAGTGGAACGCCGACCGCCAGGGTGGTAATTGCGCCCAGCAGGATGTCGACCTCCGAGGTCATGCTGTCGGCCGGCGGGAAGACTGCTTCCTGAAATCCAATAACAAGGATGACGACGCCGACGATGGCGGTGACCAGGCCGACGGCAGCCACCGCGTAGTCGTACACCCGCTGTACCTCGGTCCGCGCGCCCCGGCTGGGTCCGAGGACGCGGCGGTGGTACCACCACACGGTCAGTCCGACGACGAGGGCCGCCGCGGCAGGGATGAAGTCCTCGAAGTGCCGAACAGCCGAGTCCTTGCCTGGATCACCCACCCACCATTGGAGGAGGCCGAAGAGGCCAACCCCCGCCC
>JAOTYB010000013.1 GCA_029862065.1 Acidimicrobiia bacterium
AGCCATGGCAGCGGCCATCGAGGCCCTGCAGAGTGGCTCGGTGCGGCGCATTCTGTTGACCCGCCCGGCGGTTGAAGCCGGAGAACGGCTCGGGTTCCTCCCCGGCGACCTGCAAGCCAAAGTCGATCCCTACCTTCGACCCCTCTACGACGCCCTGTACGAAATGCTTGGCCCCGACGAGACCCACCTCCTGATGGATCGCGGCACCATCGAGATCGCCCCCCTTGCCTATATGCGGGGCCGTACGCTCAACGATTCCTTCGTGATTCTCGACGAGGCCCAGAACACCTCACCCCAGCAGATGAAGATGTTCCTTACCCGGCTCGGGTTCAACTCCAAGATGGTGATCACCGGAGACCTCACCCAGACAGACCTACCATCGGGCATCGGGTCGGGACTTCGGCAAGCCAAAAAGGTCCTCGGTCGCACTCCCGGCGTGTCGTTTATCACCCTGGCCGCCCTTGACGTCGTCCGTCATCGGATCGTGGCTGCCATCGTCGAGGCATATCAAGAATTCGACGACAACAATCGGTCAGACGAAGCGGACCAATCGTGACAAAGCTGCGGGAGCGCCTTCACACGTTCAACCCCAACCCGGGAGTGTTGCGCACACTGGCCGTGGCGGTAGCCGCTGTCGGAGCTTCAGTCGCACTGATCGCCGGCCAGTTGGGCACCGCCGATCCTCCCGCCGAAGGCGAACCGGCTTCGCAGACCTACACCGCCACCCGGACCATCGTGGTGCCCGACGAGGAGGCCACTGAAGCTCTCCGGGTTGAAGCAGAAGACCTTGTACCAATCGTCTACACGACCGATGACGAGGTCCCGAACCAGGCCCAGCAGAACGTTGAGGCCTTCTTCGCCGCGGTGACGCTCGAAGCGTTTTTCGACGGGGTGCGTCCGGTTGAGACTCCGACCGAGGGAGAGACGACCACCACCACCTCCACGACTAGTACGACTCTCTTTGCCGATGAAGGCGGAGACCCGTCTATCCCTGTGCCGCTCCTGGTTGGATCTACCGAGGCCGAAGCCCGGAGTGCCCTGCAGCTGCTCGGACTCAACACCGGGCTGGGGGCGGATGTTGAGGTCACCGATGCGTCTGGTCGGGACCGCCTGGTGGTGACACAGGATCCGGCACCCGACGTGCTGGTTACCCCGGGAAGCACCGTCACCGTCCAGCTTGGCTTCGTTCCGACACCTGCCACGACGACAACAACTGCCGTTCCGCCGCCCACCCTGGAGGATCAGGAGCTAACGCTTGAAGAGGAGTACGGGTTCCTGTCGGAGACGACTCGGAGCACTTTCGTTTCCATTGCCCAACGCGATCTGGACAACGTGGCCGCGGGCGAGGAGACGGAGTTGCTTTTGGACGTTCTCCTCTTCGATACCGTTCGCGTGCTGCAGCTCCAATACGGCGGTGATGGAATTCGCACAGAGGAATTGCCGGGCGTGCTCTCTGCAGTGGCAAATGGCTCGGTCCTTCTCAGCCCTGTCGAGTGGCCTGATCGTGACGCGGCCGCCGACGCAGTTGCCGATCTGGTGATCTTCAATCTCCAAGCCAACGTCCGGGCCGATCCGGCCGCAACGGATGCTGAACGCACGGCAGCTCGTCTGGCGGTTGAAGATGTCACTGTCGAATATGTCGACGGGCAAGACATCGCCAAGCAGGGTGACATTGTCACCGATATCCAGGCTCAGGCGATTGCCCAGCTCCTCGCCGGCGAGACCCAGACCCCCAAGCGTTTCGCGGCCAGCCTGGTGGTGGCATCTGTGGTCGGGCTCCTGGTGCTGTTCCTGCGACGCAATCGCCCCCAGCTCTGGGCGGAGCCAAAGCTCCTATTCCTGTTCGGCCTGCTCATTGTGCTGGCCGCAGTGTCGGCCCGTCTGGTCGGCTCACTGATCCCCGACGGCAACTCAGCACTCGGCTACATCATGCCGGCCGCCGCCTTCGGCTACCTGGGGGGGATCCTGTTCGACACCAGAGCTGCGGTCCTGATGTCGATACCCGTTGCGGTATTTGCCGGTATCACGACCAGCGACATCGGGATCGTCGTGTTCTCGGCGGCGTCGGTGTTGGCCCCACTGCCGTTTGTGTCGCGGGCGGCGTCGATGCGAGACCTGCGGGTCGCCATCCTGTCCACGGCCATGATCACCGGCCCCTTCGCCGCATCCGTGGCCTGGTTCTTCAACGAATCCAATATCGCAGGCGAAGCCGGGCTATTCGGCTTTGGTGGAGGGCTGCTTGGCGGGCTCATCGGCCTTGGCATTTTGCCGTATGTCGACAACGCCTTTGGCCTCACCACCACCCTCAGCCTGCTCGACCTCACCGACCGCAATCATCCGGCACTGCGGCTCCTGGAGGAGCGTGCCCCCGGGACGTTCAATCACTCGATGCTCGTCGGAACACTGGCCGGGCGGGCAGCCCGGGCCATCGACGCCAATCCGCTGTTGGCTGAGGCAGCTGCCTATTACCACGACCTCGGGAAGACTGAGCACCCCCATCTGTTCATTGAGAACCAGTTCGGCGCTGCCAACCCGCACAATTGGATGGCTCCCGAGGAATCGGCGGCGGTCATTCGCAACCACGTGATCGACGGGGTTCGGCTGGCCCGTGAGTATCGGATTCCTCCCGACGTGGCGGTCGGGATCCGCCAGCACCACGGCACCAGCCTTATGCGTTACTTCTATCACAAGGCGCTGGAGGACCGTCCGTCGGACGACGTGGCGGCTGAGGATTTCCGCCATGTCGGCCAGAAGCCCCAATCGCGGGAGATGGCAATCGTCATGCTGTGCGATGCCATCGAAGCGGCTGCCCGCTCACTCGCCTATCTCGACAACCCCACCGCCGACGGTTTGCGCAAAGTGGTCGAGCAAGTGGTTGACGAGAAACTGGAGGACGGACAGCTAGACGAAAGCCCTCTCACCTTCGGTGATCTCACCAAGGTGAAGGAAGCCCTGTTCGACGCCCTCATCTCCCACTATCACCACCGGATCGTCTATCCCACTTCCCGGGGGCCGAGGCCGCTGCCGACGAGACAGGAGACGAGCCCATCCTGTGAACATCTTTCTGGCCGACGAGCAGAACGATCCAGTCGAGACGGAGTTAGCGGTGGCCATGGCCGAGCGGGTGTTGGTGGCGGAGGGTCTGCCCGACCACGCAGAGCTAGCAATCGTCCTGGTCGGTCCTGACGAGATGGGCCGCTACAACCAGAAGTTCATGGAACGATCCGGCCCCACCGACGTCCTGGCGTTCCCGGTCGACAAGCTGACGCCCGGGGAGATCCCGACCACCATCGCCAACGGCCAGCCGTTGAGCCTGGGCGACATCTTTGTCTGTCCGTCGGTCGTGAAAGACCAGGCGGACGAGCTGGGTGTGAGCTTGTCCGACGAGATGGCACTGATCATCACCCATGGAATCCTCCACCTTCTCGGGTACGATCACAGCGATCCCGCCGGAGCTGCGGTTATGACCAGCCGCGAGCGGGAACTGCTCGCCAAGGAGGGGATCGAGCTTCCGTGAAGCTGCTCGCCCTGGCCCTCTCGCTGGTACTGCTAGTCATCGTCACGCTGATTCGGGCGGCGGGCGCTTCCGTAGTCCGGACCTCGCGGGCCGATGCCCTGCACGACGCAGCGGAGGGCGATGCCCGGGCCGCCCGCATCGCCGAGATCCTTGACGACCGGGCCAACATCCAGCCTGCACTCGGAACGGTCACCACGTTCCTGCTGGTGGCCGCCGCGGTGCCGGCCGCCTGGGCGTTGACCCAGCAGTTGAGCGGCTTGGCCTTGCTCCTCGGACTTGGCGCACTGGGCTTCTCGCTGGTCCTCATCGGCGACCTGCTTCCCCGCAGCTGGGGCCGATCGCATCCAGGGACCCTGGCCTACCGGTTCAACGGGCTTCTTAGCGCCTCGGTTCGCCTGGGCAGCCGGGCTGTTGACCTCGTGACAGAGGAAGAGGACGAGGACGAGCACGATGAGGTGACCAACGAGGCCGCTCAGGAGGAGGCCGAACGTGAGCTCATCTCCTCGGTGCTCGAGTTCACCGATGCGGTAGTCCGCGAAGTGATGGTCCCCCGGCCCGATATGACGTTCATTGCTGAGTCAGCCTCTTCCGATGAGGCGGTCGACCTCAGCCTGGAGGAGGGGGTCTCCCGTATCCCCGTTACTCGCGCCGGGCCTGACGACATTGTCGGCATCCTCTATGCCCGCGACCTACTGGCGTTGATGGACTCGGGTAGAGCCGCCAAGGCGGTTGGTGAGCTCATGCGCCCCGGCTATTACGTGCCGGAAACCAAACGGATATCCGAGTTGCTGCGCGACATGCAAGCCGACCAGGTTCATATGGCCATTGTGGTAGATGAGTTTGGGGGAACGGCCGGCCTGGTCACTATCGAGGACATCATCGAGGAGCTGGTCGGGGAAATCGCTGATGAATTCGACGAGGCCGAGGAGCTCGTAACAGAGGTGGCCGGCGGCTACCTGGTGGATGCTCGGCTACCCGTCGACGACCTAGGCGCATTGTTTGGCGTCGAGTTCCCGGATGAGGAGTGGGACACGGTCGGCGGGCTCATGCTGGCACTGGCCGGCCGGGTCCCAAAGGAAGGCGAGCAGTTCGAGCATGACGGCGTGCTCTTCACAGCCGACCGAGTGCAGGGGCGGCGGGTGGCCCGCGTGCTCTGCAAACGCACATGAAGTCAGGCTTCGTAGCCGTTGTCGGACGGCCAAACGTTGGGAAATCGACCTTCGTCAACCAGGCCGTTGGTACCAAAGTAGCCATTACCTCGCCCCGCCCCCAGACCACACGTAACACGATCCGCGGGGTCGTTCACGGCGATGACACCCAGCTGGTGTTGGTGGATTCTCCGGGATTGCACAAGCCGAATACGGCGTTGGGAGAACGGCTCAATCGTCTGGTCTACGGAACGCTGGCCGAGTCCGACGCTGCTCTGTTCGTAATCGACGCTACCGGCCCCATAGGCCCGGGAGATCGCCTCATAGCCGAGCGACTGAAGGAATCCGGGGTGGCGACCGTGGTGGCAGTCAACAAAACCGACATCGGCGACAAGGACGAAACCGGATCGCAGCTTGCCGAAGCAGGAGAGTGGGACTTTGCCGCCTACGTACCGGTGAGTGCGCTGACCGGTGACAATGTATCAGTGGTGGTCGACGAGCTGGTGACCCTCATGCCCGACGGTCCCGCCTATTTCCCACCGGACATGGTGACCGACCAACCAGAACAGGTCGTCATCGCCGAATTGGTACGGGAGAAGTATTTGGCTCGTCTACGCGAAGAGCTGCCGCATTCGCTGACCGTCCTGGTGGACGATATCGAAGAGCGACCAAACGACATCACTTATATCGGTGCCCGCGTGATCGTGGAACGCGACTCACAAAAGGGCATCGTCATCGGCCACGGTGGCGAGATGCTCAAGACTGTTGGTCAGGAAGCTCGGACCGAGATCGAAGCCCTCCTCGGTACTTCCGTTTTCCTAGACCTGAGGGTCAAAGTCGAGAAGGACTGGCAGGACCAGCCACTGCTTCTCGATCGGCTCGGGTTCTAGGCCTCTCGTCCATCGCGCCGAGGATCCGAGCCGGGGTCTCGGGCTAACGCTGTGATGAGCCAGGAAACCGAATACCTCAACATTCTCAGTGCTGCTTCGGGTCTTTCGACGAGCCTCACCGGTCTCGAACTCCTGGAGCACGAAGGCGTAACGGTGGCCGAATACCGATTCGGTGGTCGCATTCGGTGACGGTCGCTACTCGGTCGGCTCAAGCGCAAACACATATCGCTCCTGGGTAGTGGCGAAGTGCTCACCGAAGGCGGGCCACACCCTGACCAATTGAGGCCACCAGCGGTCAATCTCCGGCCCGGTGAGCTCTCGTGCGATGACGGGCTGGAGCTCGCCCTGCACCCGGATGGTTCCCTCACCGGCGGTGCGCACATTCAGCACCCAGGGGTTGGTGCGCTCGCCCGTCGGACGAGCGTTAGCGACGATGAATCGGCGTGAGTCCCGTACATAGACGAGCGGAACTGTCCTCGTGCGGCCCGAACGGCGGCCGACCGTAGTGAGAAGCAGGGTGGGAACGGCCAGGCGGCTTGGCGGTGCGAGTCGGCCTCTGGAGACCCGCACCACGAAGCGGTCGAGAGGACTCACAATGTGCTGGATGGCCCATACGGCTGCCGGGTGTGAGCCCCAGCTGCCCCTCGTGCGGTGTCTAGCCACCTCGAAGCGCCCGGGCCTCGACCGGTGACGGGTCCCCAGGCGACCCGTCACCGGTCATAAGGCCGATGCCCTTCACTCGTATGCGATGGCATCGAGCACATTCATCTTGGCTGCCTTGCGGGCCGGCGACGTCGCCGCCAGGATCCCGGCAAATGCGGCAATGACGAACACGACTATCACCGGGGCGACCGGTACCGCGAACCGATCGATGCCGATGCCGGCCGACGCCTGGACTACCACCCAGCCAAAGAAGAGCCCAACACCGACTCCAAGCACCGCTCCAAAAACGGCAACGATCAATGCCTCGTACCGGATCATGCGCCGTACCTGCCTCCGAGTCATGCCGACAGCCCGCAGGAGGCCGATCTCGCGGGTTCGCTCAAACACCGACAGTGCCAGCGTATTGGTGATACCCAGCAGGGCGATCAAGAGCGCCAGGACCAGCATCACTGTCAGGAAGACCAGCGCCTGGTCAAGCGACTCCTCGAAGCTTGCCTTGTATTCGGCTTGGCTTTGGAAGTTGACGTTGGAGTAGGCGGACTCGATCGGCCTGATGGCGACGAGGCCTTGCTCGGGGGTGATACCTTCCGCAAAGTCGGCGAACACCACGGCATCGAAGCCCCCGGTGAAGTTGGCGTCGAAGGTGGCATGACCGAGGATGTAGTTGCCGGTAAAGGCCTCCTCTCCCTCGTAGATCCCGACCACCTCGAGCGGTTGCATGCCGGTCCGGACGAACTCCACCGAAACGGTATCGCCGACCGACCAGGCCTTTTCGTTCGCCCGATCGTCGCGCACGATCATCGTGCCCGGCTCCGCCAATCCTTCGATCCCCCCACCGATGAACTCGACGTTGGTCACCGCCAGGATCCGGGTCGGATCGACTCCCCGTACCTCCCGAGAGGCACCGTCGATCCGCACTTCGCCTATCCGGACGCCCGTAGCGATCGCCACCTCCGGCAGCGCTTCGAGATCCAACGCCACCTGCTGACTGATAGGGCTCGGCGGGTCGTCTTCACCTCCAACCACCAGATCGGCAGCCAATGCGTTGTCGATCGCTCCGAGGAACGACACCTTGAGTGACTCGTTGAAGATCAGGAAGAAGCTCACAAGCGCAATCCCGATCATCAATGCGCCGGCAGTGGCGGCGGTGCGAACCGGCCGCCGTCCCGCGTTCTCGCGGGCCAGCTTCCCGGTCATGCCAAATAGCCGTCGGGCTGGGAACCCGATTATGCGGGCCATGCGCCCGGCAATGAGCGGGCTCAACAGTGCGATCCCGAGGAAGAAGACAAGCGCTCCCGCCCCCACGAACGCCAACTCATACGGCGGATCGAAGTACAGCCCGTTCACCAGCAGCGCCACCCCGATGGCGGTGACGGCGCCTCCGGAAACAAGCCGGCGCAGACCGACCCGGTCGCCATCGTGACCCATGTCTCGCATGGCTGCGATCGGCGGCACGCGCGATGCTGTGATGGCGGGCACGATGGCGGCGAGCGTTGTCACGACCACTCCGACTGTCATGCCGACGATGACCGTGCGAGCCTTGAACACAAGTCCGGCTGCCGGCAGATCGACCCCGGCGGCACTAAACGCCCCTTTGAGGCCGGCCGCCACCAGCGCCCCAGCTGCGACGCCGATCGCCGACGCCGTCACGGCAATAATCAGCGTTTCCAGCAAGACCATTCTCTGCACTTGGCCACCGGTTGCTCCAACCGCGCGATACAAAGCCATCTCCCGCGTGCGTTGTGCGACGATGATCGAGAAGGTGTTGGCGATGGTGAAGGCTCCGACGAACAGGGCCACGCCGGCAAACACCAGCAAGGCAGTGTTGAAGATGTCGATTGCACTGTTGGTGAGGTCGGTCTGCTCCTGAACCAGTGCATCCTGACTTATTACCTCGACACCCGCCGGGAGCACGCCCTGGATCGCTGCCAAGAGCGTCTCGGAGTCGGTCCCGTCGGCGGCCGCAACGTTGATATCCACAAACCCGTCGATTCCCATCACCCGCTGAGCCGTCGGAGTGAGCCAGGCCACGTTGGTGGACCCGAGCAGGTTGTCGACTTCGTCGAACCCGAAGGTGCCCACCAGGGTGAATTCTTCGGTGCCGGTGGCGGTGATGATCGACACCCGGTCACCGACGACGAACCCGTTGTCGACGGCAGTCCCGGCGTCCATCGTCACTTCGCTCGGCGTCTCCGGGGCTCGGCCCGTCCGGAGATCGGCGATGTTCAACGACGCTTCGTCAGACCAGCTGAACCCGAGCTGCGGAGCCTGCGGCTTGATGGCTGTACCTTGCTTGTCGACGATGATCGCCCAGCCCCACACCGATCCCTCCGCCACCTCGACCTCCGGGAGGGCCTGGATCTCGGCTACCAGCTCAGCCGGCACTGGCTCCCGCTCGCTGGCAAAGCCCTGATCGCTCGTAAAAGGGGCTTCCGAGCGAACCTGCGCGTCGATGGTCTCGCTGAGGATCCCGAACAAGTCGTCGAAGGAGGAGCGCAACGTGTCGGTGAGGATGAATGTGCCGGCCACGAACGCCACTCCGGCCACGATGGACAACGTGGTGCGGATGAGGCGGCCTTTGTGGCCGGCCAGGCCTTTGAGTGCTGCTTTGAACATGTCACCCCTCCATCATCTTCAGGTGGTCGAGCACCTGGTCGGAGGTCGGGCTGTGCATCTCGTCAACGGCCCGGCCATCAGCCAGGAAGATCACCCGGTCGGCGTAGGCGGCATCGAGCGGATTATGCGTGACCATCACAATGGTTTGGTTGAGGTCGGTCACGGCCATCCGCATGAACCCGAGCAACTCGCTACCCGACTTCGAGTCGAGGTTGCCCGACGGCTCGTCGGCGAAGACGATCTCTGGTTTGGCGACGAGGGCGCGGGCGGCGGCCACGCGTTGTTGCTGCCCGCCGGAGAGCTCTGACGGGCGGTGGCGAAGGCGGTCGCCGAGACCGAGTGTTTCAATCACCTGCTCGTACCAGGTGGAATCAGGCTTCGTGCCGGCGATCGCCTGCGGGAGAGTGATGTTCTCGGTGGCATTGAGCGTCGGAATCAGGTTGAAGGCTTGGAAGATGAAGCCGATCTTGTTCCGGCGCAGCAGGGTGAGTTGCTTGTCTTTCAGCGTGGTGAGGTCCACATCGCCGATGAACGTTCGTCCTGAAGTGAGCGAGTCGAGGCCGGCCAGGCAGTGGAGCAAGGTCGACTTGCCCGACCCGGAGGGGCCCATGATGGCGGTGAACTCCCCGGTGGAGAACTCGAGCGTGACGCCGTCGAGAGCCCGGACTGCAGCTTCTCCTTCGCCGTAGATCTTGACGGCCTCCACAGTATGTGCGGCGAACCCATGGGGCATATCGTCAGATGTTCTCTGGTCTCGTAGGGTTTGCGTCATCGGTCCTCCTCAGTCGCTGGTAGGGACGGCGTGGATTGCCTGGTTTCGAAGAACGCAACCGTCGAGCCCGTCCGAGGGACTCGGGGCCGACGTACCCGTCACGGCTCCCCCTCACGTCGTCGCCTCACCGATACCAGACACGCAGGCTGGGCCACCAGGGGAGAACGACCCAAAGATTGGCCCGACGATTTGTCCGCCCAGCTCGCGAGAATTCGGAGACGTTCGGCCCTGGTCAGTGGTTGTGAAATGGCGCACGCTGCTCGGAGAGCCGAGAAGGGGTGAGCGAATGCAGACCATGAAAGACGCTGCCGCGCAGTTTCTGACCAATAAGCGAATCGCCGTCACCGGCGTGTCACGCAATCCGGAAGGCCACGGCAGCAACGCTGTCTACAAGCGGTTGCGAGACCGCGGTTACGACGTCTTTGCCGTCAACCCGAATGCCGACGAAGTCGAAGGCGATCCGTGCTTCCACGACCTCAAGTCGATTCCTGATGGGGTGGAGGCGGTCGTCATCGGCACCCGTCCTGAGATAGCCGCAGCCACCATGCGCGAATGCGCCGAGCTGGAAATCGACCAGGTGTGGATGCACCGGGGCCCGGGGCCCGGCAGTGTGTCCGAAGAAGCCACCGTCTACGGCCGGGAGCATGGCCTCACGGTGATCGACGGGGGGTGCCCTCTCATGTATGGCCCGACCGCCGACATCGGACATCGGTGCATGAAGGCGATCTTGTCGGTAGCGGGACGGGTGCCGCGCCAGGTGTGACCGGGGACCGCCCACAGTCGAGGGAACCAGGTAGCTAGAGGGAGCCGATCGCGACGGCAGTCCGGCCTGCCCGGGCGGCCAGGTCTCGCCATAGCTGGGCCGAACCCGGATGCTCTGCGGCAATACCGAGCCAGCGTGGCTCAGCTACCTCGTACATGACTCGCATCAGATCCCGGGTGTCCCGATTAGCGAGCCACGCTTCAGGAATGGCCCGCTCGACCAGCCGGGTGGCACCCAGCGACTCAAGGGTGGCCTTCATTACGACTCGACCGCTCCACACCGACAGCAGGTAATCCGGCAACGGTCCGGGGGTCTCGATCGGGCCATAGGAGTCTTCCCCCGGGGCGAACAGGCCTTCGGTTCCTCTCGTCAGGACGGGAGCGGGCCGCAGACGGTCGCCCAATTCCAACAGGGTGAGGCGGGCCGGCTCGGCGGCCCCTCGCTCGGGTGGATGGCACCGTCCGGCGGCCTCCAGCCAGGGAACGGCCCAATGGAGGAGTCGATCGCCGAGCAGGAAGCGGCGGTCGGCATAGGCGCGAGTGGCGATGTGTGGCTCATCGCGTTCCCACGCTTCGGCCTCAGCTCGGGCCAAGGCGGCTCCCAATCGGCACAGGTCGGCCAGGTCGCGCTCCACGAACTCATACCCCCAGTACCGGGCCCGTCGTTCCAGGTCCGCGTCGGGCTGGAAATAGCGGACGACTGCGCTTTCGGTGGGCGGCAGGTCGTCCCACAGCTCGCGATGGCGAGCCGGTTCCCATTCCTGGGTGATCTCTACCCACAGCACGGCCTCCGCCGAGGCGGCGATGGCGGCTTCAGATCTGGTAGGCATCAGGCGTCGGTTTCACCGGCCGGGCCAGCCATAGTGGGCGGCGCAGCCCACCGGGGCCGGGAGCCGGTTTGGTGAGCTCGAGCCATTCTCGGTACACCTCGAGGCTCTTGTTAGTGTCCACCATCACGTCGCCATATTGGTCGCCGGGCTCGGCCGCCGTAAGGCGAACCCGCTGGTGCCAGGCGTGCATGCCGGAGACCGGGTCGGGGTGAGTGGGGAAGGCCAGGTTCTGGTTCACTCCGGCGTCCTTCCACCAGATGCGCTCGCTATCGGGGTCGTCGGACGTGAAGGGCTCGATGCCCTTCTTCTGCCGCAGCTTCCAGCGGCCGGCCCCATCTGAGGTGATGTCGACCAGCGCCGAGGCCCACCGCTCGTTGCCCGACGCCTCCTGCAGACGCCACCGACCCATGTGGTGGGAGGCGGCCACCACCCCAGGCCGGATGCCCTCCGTACGCCACGCCCGCATGACGAAGTAGCCGCTGTCGGTACTGAGACGCACCAGGTCGCCGGTGGCAAAGCCGAGGGCGTCGGCGTCAACCGGGTTCACCCACAGCGGATGCCCGTGGCTGATCTCGTACAGGTATTTGGCGTTACCACTGCGGGTGTGGATGAGCGTCGGGAGCCGGAAGATGGGCAGGAGGATGCGCTCGTTGCCCGCCATGTCCATGTCTCGCCAATACACGTGGGTCTTGAGGTAGGTGGGGATTGCCTCGTCCTCCCAGCCCCACTCGTGCATGGTCTGCGACCACCACTCGAGTTTGCCTCCCGGCGTCGGCCAGCCGGTGAGGGTCTTGCCTTCGATCTCTACGCCCTTCTCGGCCGGGCGCTCGTGCACCGAGTAAACGTCTTTGTCGATTTCCACCGCTCCGTACTTGCGCATGTACTCCAGTGGAGTGATCGACTCCGCGCTCGCCTTCTCCGGCAGCCCGGGGACGGAATTCTCGAACATCCAGCCGTAGTACTCGTCCACCGATACGGGGCGGGAGGGATCGGCGGGGGATTCGAACCACTTTTTGATACCCAGGGAGCCGTCGGGGTCGACTCGCCACGACAAGTCGATCCAGAACTCGGTTTCCTCCCACACTTCTCCCGGGTTGGCTTCGTAGGTGCGTTCATAGGTCTTGCCGGCCCGCTCACCCGCTACCCGCACCACCGGCTGGCGGAAACCAAGCCAGCGGCCGGCGTGGGTCTCGTAGGAGTGGGTGTCGTGGCGCTCGGCGCTCACCCCCATCGGGAGGATGTAATCGGCGTACTGAGCGGTCTCGGACCAGGTGGGCGTCATGGCGACGTGCAGGCCGACTTTGGTCTCGTCGGTGAGCACTTCGATCCAGGAGAACCCGTCGGGGTTGGTCCATACCGGGTTGTAGACCCGTGAGAAGTACACGTCCACCTTGCCCCGGCCTTCCTTCAGGAAGTAGGGGAGCAGGATCGACATCTCATGGTGGGCGAGCGGATACTCCTCTGGCCACAGCATTTCGTTCCAACGACTATGGGGCGGGGGCATGTTCCAATGGGCTGGCTTGAACTTGTCCCACCCGTTTGGAGAGGTGCCGCCCTTGGTGCCGACCGAACCGGTGAGGACTTGTAGGAACCACAGGCAGCGGGCCACCTGCCACCCGCCTCGATTGCCCGATCCGGCCGAGCGCCAAGTGTGGGAAGCGAATCGGTCGCCGGCCCCGGCGATGGCGGTGGCGATCTCCATGATTTGCTCGGGGGCGACGCCAGATTCCTCGGCGGCGTACTCCATCGTGTAGTCGGCGTACGTTTCCTTGAGCAGCTCAATGAACGATTCGTAGGTGGGCGAGCGGTCGGGATGGTTGTCGACCAACGTTTGCTGCCAGTTCACCCAGCGGCGCATGAAAGTGTGGTCGACGGCGTCCCAGTCCAGCAGCTGGCGGGCGATGGCCAGCAGGATGGCGGCCTCGGTCCCCGGCCAGGCCGACAGCCACATGTCGGACATAGCCGCCGTGTTGGATAGGCGAGGGTCGATGACGGCCAGCTTGGCGCCCGATTGCTTGGCCTCCATTATTCGTTGGGCGTGGGGATTGAAGTAATGGCCGGTCTCGAGGTGGCTGGAGAGCAACAGGATGAAGCGGGCGTTGGCGAAGTCGGCCGAGGGCCGGTCGTGGCCCATCCACATGGCGTAGCCGACCCGGGCGCTGGATGAGCAGATGTTGGTGTGGCTGTTGTGCCCGTCTACCCCCCAGGCCTTGAGGGTGCGGTCCATGAACCCGTCCTCGCCGGGGCGACCGACGTGGTACATGATCTCGTCGTGGCGATCCTCCTGGATCGCTGTGCGCATGCGGCCGGCGATGTCCTGGAGCGCGTCCTCCCAAGTCACTTGCTCCCACTCGCCCGAGCCCCGCTCCCCAACCCGCTTCAGCGGATGGAGGATCCGCTCGGGGTCGTAGACCTGGTTGATGGTGGCCGGGCCTTTGGCGCAGTTGCGCCCCCGCGATCCCGGATGGGCCGGGTTGCCTTCGAACTTGCGGATCTCGCCGGTCTCCTTGTTGACGTAGGCCAGGAGGCCGCAGGCAGATTCGCAGTTGAAGCACGTGGTGGGGATGAGCCGGTAGCGATTCTTGACCTTCTCCGGCCAGGCCCGGGCGTCGTATTCCTCCCAGTCGTCCCATCGCTCCGGAGGCGGGTAATTGGTCAACTCCGACCCGGGCAGCAGCCGGGGGATGGCGTCGAGGTCCTTTTCGATGGTCATCCAGACACCCTCCTCACGAAAGCGGCACGCTTTGGCCGGCCTTTACGAATGCGTCGTCGGCGAACCAGATTCCGGCCATCGCCGCCAGGCCTCCAATCCCTCCCACCCAGGTACTCCCGCCGAGGGCGATCGCTCCCAGGGCCACCGGCAGCACCACCCCGAGGAGCTGGCCGCCCAACCACCACTCACGGGCATAGGCGCCCCGGGTCATGTGGTGCATGGCGTCGGCGATGTTGCGGGTGGGGTGACGTGAAGTGAGTTCGGCAAAGGCAATGAGGCCGAGGGCGGCGGCTCCACCGATCATGGCCCAGGTGAAAGCAGTCGTGGCCGACTCGGGGACGTCCAGGAAGACGTCGAGTACCAGGCCGGTGCCGCCACCCACTGCAAACGCCCCCGCCACCATGTGCCACAGGAGAATGGGGCTCTGCCACAGGTCACGCCCTTCTGCCTGGCCGAAGAGGAAGGCGGTGTAGCCGGCGGTGGCCAACGCCACCGGCACCGCCACCCAAATGAGGACGGCGACCAGGTCGTCGGCACCGGCGACGCCTGCCAGGAACCACAATCCCAACACGGCGGCGTAAGCCGACAAGATGACGGCTCCCCGCACCAACCACGAGCCCCACCGCCCCTTGGTCAATAGATACATGAACCGGTCGGGCCGCTTGAGGTCGGCGACAAGCAGAGCACCGGTGCCGGCCAGAAACAGTCCTGCCACCAGCGGCGCCACCCAGTTGATGAGGGCCGGGCCGGTGCCGGACCCGGCGAGAAGGGCGATGGCGACCGCCAGCGCCAAGCCGGCGGCGATGCCCTTGGTGAGGAAGTAGCTGGACACTCGCCACCCCCACGGCATCGGATGATCGGTGTTGTAGACCACGCGTGGGGGAGCGCCGTTCTTTCCGTATTCGAACCCCGGCGGCGCTTGGGGCTCGGTGCCGTTCTTGGGGGTGAGGTCGACCGTCATCCAGGCGGGAACCGGATCGGGCGGGTCTCGCCAGATGAAGTTGTCAATGATGTTCTCGGCACCCAGCGGGTCGAGGCTGGCTTGCTCGACACCCTTGTACCAGAGGTTTGGTTTGGTGCCCTGTTCGGGGGAGCGCACAAACACCTGCTCGTTGGCCACAACCTGGGCAATGCGGGTTGAAGGATCGTCCAGGTCGCCGGCGATGATGGCCTGCTCGGGGCACACCACCACGCAGGCCGGTTCGATGCCCACTTCCACCCGGTGCACGCAGTAGTTGCACTTCTGGGCGGTGTTCTCACCGGGGTCGATGTAGAGAGCGTCGTAGGGGCAGGCCTGCATGCAGGACTTGCATCCGATGCAGCGGTCGGTGTCGAAGTCGACGATGCCGTCATCTCGTTTGAAGAGTGCCGTGGTCGGGCAAATCTCGACACACGGCGCGTCGGTGCAGTGGTTGCAGCGCATGACCGAGAAGAAGCGGGAGGTGTCGGGCCAGGTTCCCTTCTCGATGTACTTGACCCAGGTTCGGTTTACGCCGAGCGGGACGTCATGTTCGGTCTTGCAGGCAACAGTGCAGGCATGGCAGCCAATGCAAGTGTCCTGGTCGATAACGAACCCGTACCGCACACACCCTCGTTTCTCTCAACCAGTACCAGTTATCAGCCTATGAAGTGGGGGAGCCCCCGCAAAGGCCGCCTCGTTCCGCAGCAAGTCGAGCTGGCAGCTGGAAGCTGGCAGCTTTACGCCTTTTCGATGATGAAATGGAACTCGTCGTTCTCTTCGAACTGCTCTTTGAGGCTGTTGCCTGTGTCCTTGGCCCAGGCCGGGATGTCAGAAAGGGCGCCCCGGTCGGTGGCAATGAGCTCGAGCGTCTGGCCGGCCTTGATGTCCTTGATGGCCATGGCGGTCTTCACCACCGGCATCGGGCATTGCAGGTTCCGGGCGTCAACTGTTGTGTCTGCCATGTTGTCTCCTCGACTAGATGAACATCTGGATAGAAGCTTCCTTCATGAGGCTGATGGCGGAACCAGCCCCGGTGGGCTTGTCGAGCCCGTCGATCAGATCATCATTGGTGAGACCCATGAGATCCATCGTCATCTGACACGGCCACAGCTTCACTCCCATCTCCATGGACAGGTCGAGAAGCTCCTGGACGGATGCCACGTTCTTGTCTTCGGCCAGGCTCTTCATCATGGAGGGGCCGAGTCCGGCGAAGTGCAGCTTGGAGAGGTGCAACCCATCGGGGGTGCCCTTGTGAAAGGCCGACATCATCTTCTGGCGCCAATCGTCACCGGTGATGCCGGTTCCCGGCTTTTTGAGAATGCTCAGGCCCCAGAACGTGAAGAACACTGTCACGTCCATGCCGTAGGCGGCGCCGGTGGTGGCGAGGATCAGTACCGGCCAGGCTTTGTCGAGGTCGCCGGAAGCGGCGACGAGCACCATCTTCTCCTTCTCGGGAACTTCCTCCTCGGCGGCTGGTTCTTCTTGAAGGTCGGGAACGGTCATGGGCTCCTCCTCAGCTCGGACATATTCGCAGATCGGAATATGAGGCCTGGCGGAATCATCCCATCCGCCATCGGCTTCCGCAAGTACGCCGCTACTTCCCCAATCGATCGCGTCGTGCCATAGTTGGGGCATGACGTTAGTTCAACGAGAGCTCTACCAGCTCCACGCCAGTGTCTGTAAGGGTTTGGCCGACCCCAAGCGGTTGTTGATTCTCAATGCGCTGCGCGATGGCGAACGGTCGGTCACCGATATCTGCGAAGAGATCGGGTTCGCCCAGGCCAATGTGTCGCAGCATCTGGCCGTGCTGCGCGATCGGGGCCTGGTTACCACCCGCAAGGAAGGCCAGTTCGTCTACTACTCGGTGGCCTCGCCCAAGATCATCGAAGCGCTCGACTTGCTCCGCGAGGTGATGACGGAACAAGCAGTCGAGGTGTAACGGCTGGGGCGGCCATCTAGGCTCGTACATGCACGTGGATGCATGCAAGTGAGGAGGACCAGTGAGTCGCACAATCACGACCGACGATCTCGCCCAGAGGGTCGATGACGCCGCCCGGGCGCCATTCATTCTCGATGTCCGGGCCGAGGAACAATTCGACCGCTGGCGCATCGAGGGCAAGACCCCACTGGTCATGGAGAACATCCCGTACTGGACTGCCCTCACCGACCTCGGCATGATCGTCGACAAGCTGCCCGAGCATCAAGAGGTCGTCGTGGTGTGCGCCCACGGGGGATCGTCGGGCATGGTGGCGGAGATGGTCGACCGGCCCAACGTGCACAACCTCGAGGGCGGGATGGACGCCTGGGCCAACACCCTGGTACCCAGGACCTTGTATGACGACGGCACTCAATTCGTCGTGCAGCTCGACAGGATCGCCAAAGCGTGTCTGTCGTACGCGGTGGGCGCCCGTGGCCAAACCATGGCCCTGATCGATCCGGGCGGGTCGGTCGAGCCCTACCTCGCCATCGCCGAGGAGATGGACTCGCAGATCACCGACATCTTCGATACCCACCTGCATGCCGACCACATCTCCCTCGGGCGTCAACTCGCCACCCATGCCGAGGCGACCTATCACCTCTCGCCGGGCGATGCTGAGGGAGCCGCCTTCGACTATGCCTCGCTCGTTGATGGCGAGGTGTTTACCTTCGGTGAGCTGGAGCTCATTGTCCGATCTGTCGCCACCCCCGGCCATACCCCCGGCAGCACTTCTTTGGAGGTGCACGACCGGTTCCTCATGACCGGCGATGCGGTGTTCGTATCCGGGGTCGGGCGTCCCGACCTGGGCGGCGAAACCGAACCGTGGGCCCGTGACCTGTTCAGCACCATCCATGACAAGTTGGCAGGCTTGAGTAACGAACTCGAGGTGTGTCCGGCCCACTACACCGCCCGCTCCGAATCGGGAGACGACGGCACCATCCGACGCTCGCTCGGGGACTTGCTCGAGAACGATCCGGTGGTTTCCCTGGCCGACCAGGACAAGTTCGTCGAGTACGTCGTTTCTCACCTTGGCGAACCGCCCGAGGTGTACTCCAAGATCCGGCTGGTGAACCTGGGCCTGGAAGCCCCCGATCCGGAAATGGCCAAAGAGCTGGAAGTCGGCCGCAACGAGTGCGCCCTCACTAAGTGAGGGCGCAGCCCACACCGAGGTCCGCCCACGGCACCTTCGGACCCGCCAGTCGTGAGTGATCCCAGCCCGCGGCGGGACCTCCCATCGGCCCGTCGCCTGACCACCGGTGACGTGATCGCCGGAATCAGTGTGGCTCTGGTGTTGATTCCCCAGTCCTTGGCATACGCTGAGCTGGCCGGGTTGCCGGCCTACTATGGCCTCTATGCGGCCGCCCTCCCGCCCCTGGTGG
This sequence comes from Acidimicrobiia bacterium, assembly GCA_029862065.1. Classification (GTDB taxonomy): domain Bacteria; phylum Actinomycetota; class Acidimicrobiia; order Spongiisociales; family SHLN01; genus SHLN01. The sequence continues at coordinate 18,230 of JAOTYB010000013.1, forward strand.
CCGCCTTTTTCGCGTCATCGCGATATCTGCAGACCGGCCCGGTGGCAATGACCGCCCTCCTGACGTTTGGAGCACTCTCGGCCTTCGCCGAACCGTTTAGTCAGGAGTGGATTGAGCTGGCGGCCTTGCTGGCTCTAGTGGTTGGAGGGGCGCGGGTGGCGCTCGGCCTGGTGCGTGGGGGTGTGATCGCCTATTTCATGTCTCAACCGGTGCTGGTCGGGTTCACCACTGCGGCCGCCATCTTGATCCTCTCCTCGCAGCTTCCGACCGCTCTTGGCATCGAAGCAGAAGGCAACACCATCCTCAGCCGGGCGTGGTGGACGCTCATCCATCCGGGTGAGTGGGAAGGTACGGCAATCGTTCTCAGCGTCATCACCATCGTCCTGGTCGCCGGTGGTCGGCGCATCCACCGGCTCTTCCCGGGGGTGCTGATAGCCGTCCTCATCGGCCTGCTCTACAGCACGGTCGCCGACTACGGCGGCCTGGTCGTAGGCGACGTCGACCTCAACCTTCCGGGCTCGCCCTTCAACCTGCCGTGGGGCAACTTCTGGAGTCTGATTGTCCCGGGGGCCGTGATTGCCATGGTCGGATTCGCCGAGCCGGCCAGCATCGCCCGCATCTTTGCCGCCCAAGATCGGGAACGCTGGAGCCCCAATAAGGAGCTCATCAGTCAGGGAGTTGCCAACCTGGCATCCGGCCTGAGCGGTGGGTTCCCGGTGGGTGGGTCGTTCTCGCGTAGCTCGATCAATCGGCTCGTGGGGGGTGACACACGTTGGAGCGGAGCAGTCACCGGCCTGGCCGTACTCGCGTTCTTGCCCCTGGCCGGGATCCTCACCGATCTGCCCCGGGCCATTCTGGGAGCGATCGTGGTGGCGGCGGTGGCCCGCCTGATCGACATTCCCAACCTCTTGCGTTTCTGGCAGCTGTCGAGAGCTCAAGCGCTCGTCGCCTGGTTCACGTTTGGCGCCACCCTTGTGCTGTCGCCCCGAATCGATATTGCCGTCGTTCTCGGAGTGGGGCTCGGCATCACCGTGCACCTGTGGCGGGAGTTGCGGGCACCGGTCGGTTCCGCCTACCGCGACGGCGTGCTCACTGTTCGGCCGGAAGGAGTCATCTTCTTCGCTTCGTCCCCCGACGTGGCCGAGGCGATGGTTGAGCTGCTGGCTCAATATCCAGACGCCCACCGGGTGGAGCTTGACCTCTCCGCGGTCGGCCGTCTCGATTTAACAGGAGCGCTGGCCTTGAAGACATTGATCGAAGACGCCCGGCAGGCAGGGCTCGAGGCCGAAATCACACTCGTTCCGCCGCATGCGCAACGAGTTCTCGACGCCGTAGGGGAAGGCACGATGGCCGTTCGGCGGCCGTCAACATGACGGCGGGGGCTCGGGGACTGATTCTGGCCGGTGGAGCCTCTAGCCGCATGGGCAGCGACAAAGCGCTTGTCGACGTGGCCGGCATGTCAATGGTTGATCGGGTCGGATCGGCCCTTGAACAGGTGACTCCGGGGGCCGTGGTGGTGGCCGGCCGCTCGGGAACCCTGGCCGGATACCCCTGTGAGCCAGATGCCTACCCGGGCCGGACCGGGCCGCTGGGCGGCCTCGCCACGATCTTGCTCTCCCTGCCACCCGGCGTGCCACTGGTTTCGGTGGCGGTTGACCATCCGTTCGTACGGGTCGAGACGCTGCTGGGCCTGTTGGCCCTCAGCGACGGTATGAACCCAGTCGTGCCCATCGCCGGAGGTGCTCGGCAGGTAACCGTTGCCGTTTACGGCACGGCCATTCTCGAGATCGCCCAGGAGGTTCTGGCGAGTGGAGGCTCGGTGCAAACCGTTCTCGACCGCGTCCCCTTCGTGGAAGTCGACGAGGGCCAGTGGCGGGCCTGGGGGGAGGACGGCCGGTCGTGGTTCAGTGTCGACACAGAGGCCGCCCTGGCCGAGGGTCTGGCACGCTACGGGTCCGACCTCGGCTGAGCCCACGGCTTGCCCGCTGCTTGCGGGTCCATCCCGGTAGCGTTGTCGCATGGGATTGCGACATGACCAGGGCATTGTGCTGCGCGGCTATCCGTTTGGAGAGGCCGACAAGGTGGTAGTGCTGCTCAGCCCCAACCGCGGCAAAGTGCGGGCGGTGGCCAAGGGTGTCCGCAAGACCAAGAGCAGGTTCGGTGGCCGGCTCGAGCCATTCACCCAGGTCGACGTGCTGCTCTACGAGGGGCGCAACCTCGACACCATTACCCAGGTTTCGGTCGTGGAGGCGTTCTCGCATATTCGCCTCGACCTCGACCGGGTCCTGGCCGCCGGCACCATGGTGGAAGCGATCGACGCGGTCGCTCAGGAGGAAGCCGGATCCCACCGCCAGTTCTTGTTGCTACAGCGCGGCCTGCGGGCCCTCGACACCGGCCCGGTCCATCCTGACCTTGTCGCCGCCTTCCTCCTCAAGCTGGCCGGCCTGGTGGGCGTAGCGCCGTCGCTGGAGGCTTGCGCCGAGTGCGGCTCGACCGACGACCTTGCTCGTTTCAGCCTGGCTTCCGGCGGGGCCGTGTGCCATGGATGCAGCCCCGACCGGGGAGTGAAGCTGCGGGCCGGTCTCACCGCCCATCTGGCGGCGCTGGCCGGGGCTGATCTTGGTGACCTCCCGCCCGCCGGCGACCTGTCCCGGGATGCGATCGGGCTGACCAGACGCTTCGTCGAGTACCACCTCGAGCGGAGGCTCGACAGCCTGAGCCTGCTGGATGTCTGACCAGCTCGACCCCGACCGTATCCCGCGCCACATCGGGATCATCATGGATGGCAATGGCCGATGGGCTAAGGCCCGGGGGTTTGAACGTACCGTCGGCCACGCGGCGGGAGAGCAGTCGATATTCGACACCATCGACGACTGCCTCGAGCTGGGCGTCGAGTGGCTGACCGTGTATGCGTTCTCGACTGAGAATTGGAACCGGTCGGCTGAGGAGGTCGACTTCCTCATGGCCTTCAACGAGAGCTTGCTGGTTCGCCACCGCGACTCGGTTGCGGAAAAAGGCGTCCGCCTCCACTTCGTCGGTCTGGCCGACGACCCGCGGGTGCCCGAACGGGTCACCCTGCGAATGGCCGAGAGCGAGCGGCACACCGCCGCCAACAGCACCATGCACGTGGTGTTCGCCTTCAACTACGGCGGACGGGCGGAGATCGCCGCCGCCGCCCGGGCCATTGCCGAGGCGGTGGCAGCCGGGAAGCTCGACCCGGCCGACGTGGGTGTCGAAGCGATCTCTCAGCGGCTGTATCTCCCGGAGATGCCGGAGCCGGAGCTCATCATCCGAACGAGCGGCGAGCAACGACTTAGCAACTTCCTGCTGTGGCAGTCGGCCTACTCCGAGTTGGTGTTTACCCCCGTCCTGTGGCCCGATTTCGACCGGGACGCGTTGGTCGAGTGCCTGGTCGAGTACCAGAGCCGCGATCGCCGCTTCGGCGGCGTCGACTCAGCTGAAGAGAGCCCGGCCCAGGAGGCCGACGGCCGCTAAGCCAGACACCAGCAGCACCGCGGTCCGCAGCCGCTGGCCTTCGATTTTGCCGGTCAGAGAGCGGCTGATCCACAGCCCCAGGAGAGCGCTGGGCAGCAAGAAGCCGGCCACTTGCAGATCGTCGCCGCTGATCTCGCTTGCGAGAGCTCGCACCAGGATGGTCAGTGTGATGCCGAGCACGAAGATGGCATTGAGGGTGGACCGCAGCTTGGCCCCCGTGGCGGTCCGGTAGAGCAAGGCGATCGGCGGGCCGCCGATCGAGGCCACCAGGCTGGTCGTCGCCGAAACTATCCCCGCCACTACCTGCGTTGTGCGGGTAATGGGGATGGTGACGCCGCTGGCCAAGGTCAGGACCGCCATGATCACGAGGACGGCGATCAACCCGTCGAGACCCTTGCTGTCGGCAAAGGCCTTGATGAGCGCCAACCCCAGAACGGCGCCCGGCAGACGTCCGGCCATCACCCATCCCACACCTGAGAGGTCGAGGTCGGTCCGCTCCCGCCACACCATCAGCATCGCCATTACGAGGACGATGAGTAGTTGCGGTACGGGCGCCAGGTCGCGGTCAAGCAAACTCAAGAGGGGCACTGAGATCACTCCCAGACCAAAGCCGACCGTCCCCTGGATGATCGCCGCGACGACCGTAATAGCCATGGCGAGGGCAAGGATCCACGGGTCGACGGGCATCGCGGGAGCTTACGGCTCGGGCGGCGGGCCATTGGGACCAGAGAGCCGGGGGCCGGCCCTAACATGCCCCGATGCCTGCACCCAGCCTCGACACCATTGCCAACCTCGCCAAGAAGCGGGGGTTCGTCTTCCAATCGTCCGAGATCTACGGTGGGCTTCGTTCGGCCTACGACTACGGCCCCTTGGGCGTCGAGCTGCTTCGGAACGTCAAGGAGCAGTGGTGGAAGGCCATGGTCCGTGAGCGAGGCGACATCGTCGGACTCGACTCGGCGGTACTGCAGGCCCGGCAGGTGTGGGTGGCCTCCGGCCATGAGGCCGAGTTCACCGACCCGCTGGTCGAATGCACCAACTGCAATAACCGCTTCCGGGTAGACAAGCTGGAGGACGCTTCGCTGTGTCCCAACTGCGGTCAACGTGACACGTTTACCGAACCACGCCAGTTCAACCTGTTGTTCACTACCCACATGGGTCCGGTAGAAGACGAAGGGGCCAAGGTCTACCTGCGGCCGGAGACGGCCCAGGGCATCTTCATCAACTATGAGAACGTTCGCCGCACCTCCCGCCTCAAGCTCCCGTTTGGGATTGCCCAGATCGGCAAGGCGTTCCGCAACGAAATCACGCCCGGCCAGTTCGTGTTCCGGACCCGGGAGTTCGAGCAAATGGAAATGGAGTACTTCTGCCATCCATCCGAATCGGCCGACTGGTATGAGTACTGGCAGAAAGCCCGGCTGGCCTGGTATGTAGACCTGGGCCTCCCGGCCGAGTCGGTTCGGTTGCGCGAGCACGAGCAGGACGAGCTCTCGCACTATTCGACCGGCACTTCCGATGTCGAGTTCCAGTTCCCGTGGGGCTGGGATGAGCTCGAGGGAATCGCCAACCGCACCGACTTCGATCTCAAGCAACACACCGAGCACAGCGGCACCGATCTGCGGTACTACGACCAGGAAGCCGACGAGCGATTCTTCCCGCACGTGATCGAGCCGGCCGCCGGTGCCACCCGCACGACGTTTGCCTTCCTGATTGCCGCCTACGACGAAGAAGAGGTGCGGGGCGAAACTCGAACGGTGCTGCGGCTCGACAAACGGCTGGCTCCGATCAAAGTGGCGGTGCTTCCGCTCTCCAAGAAGGACGAGCTCATCCCCGACACTGAGGCGGTGGCCGTGGCTCTCAGATCACGCTGGGCGGTGGAAGTCGACGTCACCCAGGCGATCGGCCGTCGCTATCGGCGCCAGGACGAGATCGGCACCCCCTACTGCGTCACCATCGACTTCGATACTCTCGAAGACCGCGCCGTCACCATCCGCGACCGCGACACCATGGCCCAGGACAGAGTGGCCATCGACCAGGTGCCCGGCTACCTGGCAGAACGCTTGCCGTAACCTACTTCCCCTCCCTTGAGGGAGGGGGTGGCCGAGCGGAGCGAGGTCGGGGTGGGGGTGGCGGTTCTCCACAGTCCACGCGGGATGAGTTGCTTCGGTGCCTCCCCCCATCCGTCCTCGGAGCCACGCTCCGAGTCCACCTTCCCCTC
>JAOTYB010000115.1 GCA_029862065.1 Acidimicrobiia bacterium
GAGTGGTGCGCTCTTCGGCCGGGAACTTGAAGGCCACAGCCCACCTCGGGCTGCGGGCGGTGAAGCCGAGCGCATCCTGTTCTGCCAGGTCGTCGACCTTCACCACGACTCCATCGGTTTGATAATTGTGCTTGTGGCGATCTTTGAGTGCCCGTTCGACATAGCGCTCGAGGGCCCTGCGCGAGTCGACCCGTTGCGACGCCGGATTCACCGGCAGCCCGAGGTCGCGCAGCCAGTTGAGTGTTTCTGATTGCGAGGCCAACCCCGGACCACCCTCCAGATGCCCCACCTGGTAGCACCAGATCGCCAGCCGCCGGGTGGCAGTGATGGCCGGATCCTTCTGCCGCACCGAACCGGCGGCGGCGTTGCGGGGGTTGACGAAGGTGGGATCGCCGGCCTCTGCCTGACGGGCATTCAGGTCTTCGAAGGCCGTGAGGGGCATGTAGATCTCGCCCCGGACTTCCATCAACGCGGGAGCCGTGCCTCGCAGCACCAGGGGGATGGCCTCGATGGTCCGGGCGTTGTGGGTGATGTCCTCTCCGACGGTTCCGCTGCCGCGGGTGGCGGCCAGCACCAGCCGGCCCGCTTCGTAGGTGAGCGAAACGGCCAGCCCGTCGATCTTGAGCTCGCACATGTAGCCGCTCGCCTCCCGCTCCAACCCCTTCACGACCCGCTGCTCCCAGGCGTCGAGGGCCTCGAGCGAATCGGCGTTGTCCAGCGAGAACAAGGGTTGGCGGTGGGTGACCGGTTCAAACGCACTCGAGGGGGCGTCTCCGACTCGTTGAGTTGGCGAATCCGGAGTGATCAGCTCGGGGTGGTCGGCTTCGAGGCCCTCCAACTGGCGATAGAGGTCGTCGTACTCGGCATCGGAAATCTCCGGGTTGTCGAGCACGTGGTAGAGGTACAGGTGGTGGCGCAACTGCGCACGCAGTACCTCCACCTCATCCTGGACTGCTTTACCCACGGTCACTCACCGGAAGGTCGACTCGATGGTTCCGCCACCCAGGACGAGGTCGCCGTGATAGAAGACGGCCGCTTGACCCGGCGCCACCGCCGCCTGCGGAGAAGCGAACTCCACCCGCCACCGAAGACCGTCGGGCTCGAGGAGAACGGGAGTTGGCTGACTGCGGTACCGGACCTTGACCTCCACCGACCGGCTGGGTGGTGGCCCGCCGGAAACGAACGAGACACCCTGGACAACGCAGCCATCGACCAACAGGTCATCACGATCGCCGATGACGATGGTTGAGGAAGCGGCGTCGATATCCACCACGAATCGCGGCTCCTGCACGGCCAGCCCCAGACCGCGGCGCTGGCCAATCGTGAAACCGGAGGTTCCGTCGTGCGATCCCACCTGCTGGCCTGCCTGATCGACAATCGGCCCCGGCCGGGTGGTCTCGGGGAAGTGATCGGACAAAAAGTCCCGGTAGTTTCCGGCCCCGACAAAACAGATCTCCTGACTGTCAGGCTTGTTGGCGGTTCGCAACCCGAGACGGGTGGCGTAGTCGCGGACGGCCGGCTTGGTGAGTTCACCGATCGGCAGTCGAATTCGCTCGAGCTGCTCCTGAGTGAGCATGTGCAGCACGTAGGACTGGTCCTTGTTGGCATCGAGCCCTCGCTTCAGCTGATAACCGCTCGGGTGCCACACCACCCGGGCATAGTGGCCGGTGGCCAGGACATCGCCTCCCAGCTCGGCGGTGCGATCGAGCAGGGCTTTGAATCGGACGGTTCGGTTGCATTCGACGCAGGGGTTGGGGGTCTGGCCTGCCAGATAGCTGCGGCCGAACGGTTCAACCACCGCCCGGCGGAACTCGTCGACATAGTCGAGCACGTAATAGGGGATGTCGAGCTGGGCCGACACGCGCCGGGCATCCTCGGCGTCGCCCACCGTGCAGCACCCGGCCGTCGGAAGGTTGCCGTCTACGTCCTCCCATTGCTTGAGCGTTACCCCCACGACGTCGTGGCCGGCCTCGACCATCATGGCGGCCGCCACCGATGAGTCGACGCCCCCGCTCATAGCCACGACCACCTTCACGAGAGATCCTCCAGAACTTCTCCGATGATCTTGCAGGCGAGCTCGGCTTCAGAAGCCACGCTCGTCCATCCGAAACTGAACCGGACGGATTCGGCAGCCTCCTGCTCTCCCATGCCCATGGCGGCCAGTACGTGTGACACTTCGACTGCACCGCTTTGGCAAGCCGATCCGGCGGCGGCCGCCAACCCGGCCTGATCGAAGCGGATGAGGAGCGTCTCGGAGGTGTGGCCCGGGAAGCCGAGGTGTGAGTGCTGCACCAGGCGTCCGTCGACCGGGCCGTTGATTCGCAGACCAGGAACCAGGCCGGCCAGCGTGTCCTCGAATGACCGGCGGATCTCCGATACCCGCTCACGAAAACCCGAGCGCTCGGTCACGGTGGCCTCCATCGCCGCCACCATCCCGGCCACTCCCATCGGATTGTGGGTGCCGGCCCGGCGGCCCTGCTCCTGGCTTCCGCCGTGAACCACCGGCTCGAGCCGAACGCCGTCGCGCACGTACAGCAACCCGACACCCTTCGGCCCGCCGAACTTGTGGGCGGCCAGCGAGAGCAAGTCGACCCCCAGCTTCGAAACGGTGACGGGTTCGGAGACGAACGCCTGGACGGCATCGGCGTGGACGAGAACACCGGGGTGGGCCGCATGGACGGCCTGGGCGATCTCGGCGATCGGCTGCAAGGCGCCGGTCTCGTTGTTGGCCACCATCACCGAGACGACAGCTGTGTCCGGCTCAACCGCGCTGACGACTGCTGCCGGATCAACCAGACCGTGCTTGTCTACGCCAACGATGGTGGCGCGCCCTCCCACCGTCTCGACGAAGGCGGCCGATTCGAGCACTGCCTTGTGCTCGATGGCCGACGTCACGACATGGGCTGGAGAATCGGACGCCAGGGCCGCTCCCGTAATCGCGAGGTTGTCGGCCTCCGTCCCACCGGCGGTGAACACAATCTCTGAGGCACGGGACGCTCCTATCAGCTCCGCCGCCCGCTCCCGATCTGCCTCCAGGCGGTTTTTGGCCGAGCGGGAAATGGCATGAACGCCGGAGGGATTGCCGAAGTCCTCGCGCATATCGCCCATGGCCTTCCAGGCTTCCGGGCGCAGCTCAGTTGTGGCAGCGTGATCGAGGTAGAGCATCGAGTGATCCTATGTGACAGTACGCCCTCACGGGCGTGTTAATCGTCGATTGTCTCAACAGCTCGCGAGGCCTGCGACCCGGCAGCCATCACCCAGCCCACCAGCCACACGATACTGGCGAGGATTATCGCGGCCGCCACGCCATTGCTCGGTCGCCGGAGCAGCAGGGGCCCGGCCACCAGTGGACCGAGCCCGGCGATCGTCGGGCTCCTCCCGACGCCGGTGGCCCGCCGACCAGGACGCATCGGACGAGAGTGTCTCCGTGGTGCGAATGCCGACCAGGTAGTTGCGGCCAAGCCGGCCGGCGACTGCCCGCCGGCCGACGACGACAACCAACACTCCGGCGGCGAGCAGAATCGACAGTCCGACAATGGCTCCCCTCGGCATCAAATCTGCCGCGGACCCACCCTTGACTGACCTCAGTTGCCGGAGAAGTCGGGGTTCCGCTTCTCAACGAAGGCCGCCACGCCCTCACGAGCGTCGTTGCTGGAGAAGAGGGCTTTGAATTCGGCGATCTCGGCGTCGAGGCCGGCTTCCACGCCGAACCCGGCCAGCATTGCCCGTTTGGCGGCAGCGATGGCCCGGGTAGGCCCGGCCGCCCAGTGCTTGGCATCGGCCACCGCGGCATCGAAGACCTGATCGGCGGGAAGCACCTTGTCGGCCAGACCGATCTGCTGTGCCTCGTCGGCCGCCACGATCCGGCCTGACAGCACCAGGTCCTTGGCTCGTTGCCATCCGACGATCCGGACGAGACGCTGGGTGCCGCCCGCCCCGGGGATGATGCCGAGCTTGATCTCGGGCTGGCCGACCTGGGCGTCTTCGGCCAAAAAACGGAAATCGGCGCCCATCGCCAGTTCCAGGCCTCCCCCAAGAGCAAAACCGGTGACGGCAGCGATGGTTAGCTTGTCGAGCTGCTCAAAGCGGGAAACGGCCCGGCTGAGGTCGGCGGCTAGCTCGTCCTCTCCCTCGCCTTCGAACACCGCCCCAAACTCTTTGATGTCGGCCCCGGCGGCGAAGTGATCTCCACCGGCGATGACAATGGCCCGCAGGCTCGGATGGCCTGCCTCGTCGATGGCTCCGGCGATATCGGCAACCAGCTCACGGCTCAATGCGTTGACGGGTGGACGGTTCAGTCGAATGATTCCAACGCTGTCGTCGGCGGTGAATTGAACCAGGCTCATAGTGGGAGGTTATCCAGTAGCTGCCGGGCTGCGGTCCAGCAGCTGCTGAGCTGCCGTCCACGGGTCGACTCTTCTCGCGGCAACTTCGGCAACCGCCGCGGCCATCGCCGTATCTTCGATGTGGCTCGTCGCCCTCTCCGCCACCAGCTCGCTGAGGGCGCCATGCACATCCCGCGCCGCTCGCCGGGTGACCGCTTCGCCATCCAGGTCCGCCAGATGAGCCTGGTGGTCCTGGATGATCTTCCACAGCTCAGCGACACCGGTTCCGTCGTGGGCGATGGTGGTAACCACCGGCGGCGGCCACGCTCGCTCGGCACCCTCGTGCAGCATGTGGTTGAGGTCGGCCACCGTCGCCTCAACCCCCGGCCGGTCGGCCTTGTTCACCACGAACACGTCGCCGATCTCGAGGAGCCCGGCTTTGGCGGCCTGGATGCTGTCGCCCCAGCCGGGGTTCAGCACGACGACCGTGGTGTCGGCGTTCTCGGCGATGTCGACTTCCGCCTGGCCCACCCCGACCGTTTCGAGAATCACATAGGGAAACCCGGCTGCATCCAGCACCACCACCGCCCGAGGGGCGGCCCGGGAAATGCCACCCAGTTGTCCCCGGCTGGCCATCGATCTGGCATATACGCCCGGGTCGGAGATGCGGTCTTGCATACGGATGCGATCGCCGAGGATTGCTCCCCCGCTGAACGGGCTCGAAGGGTCTATTAGGAGGGCGGCAACTTCTGCTTCGTCGGCCCGAATGCTTCCGATCAGCTCATTCACGAGAGTGCTCTTGCCGGCCCCAGGTGGGCCGGTCACCCCAATGATGTGGGCACCGGTGCGTTGCGAATAGGCCGCCGCCAGAACCTCCCGTGCATCCTCGTTGCCGCGCTCGACAACGGTTATCACTTTGGCGAGGGCGCGTCGATCACCAGCGAGGGCGGCGGACAGCATTACATCGAACCCGGTCATGGCCAGGAAGGATACTTGGAGCCCCCACCCCAGCGGCTCCAGCCCGGGGCAACAGAAAAAGCTGCCTGGGTGACGTTCGGTGCTTGCGGAGCTGGGCCCAAGACCTGACTAGACGGCGTTGACCTCGGTTACGCCAGAAACCCGATCGAACATGATCCGTTCGATACCAGCCTTGAGCGTCATCATCGACATCGGGCACCCTCCACAAGCACCCACCATCTGAAGATTCACGGTGCCGTCGTCCACGCCCAGCAGTACCAGATCGCCGCCATCGGCCTGAAGGGCGGGGCGGATGTACTCGATGGTCTCGAGGAGGGCGGGCATATCAACTCCGCCGTTGCTGGCCTCGGTAGCCGATTCCTCGACAGGCTCGACCGCGGTGTCTTGGGGGGCGTCGTGCGCCAGGGTTGGTTCATTCATCGTGGGAGTCAACATCCTGTTCGGGCTGTCTGTTCCAACCAGTGTAGGGCGGATCGGTTGATTCCGGCGCGGTAGTTTCCTTAGGAGGGACGGGCGCGGAGGAAGGGACCATGGACACCAACCCGATTATCAGCACGCTGGGCCGGCGCCTGCGGCTGGCCGTCATCGGAGGCGGGCCCGGCAGCTTCATCGGAGCCATGCACCGCACGGCCGCCCGGGTCGACGACCGCTACGAGTTGGTGGCTGGGGCGCTGTCGTCTGACCCCCAACGCTCGAATGCGGCCGGGCGGGACCTGGGAATCGCCCGGATCTACTCCGGCGCCATCGAGCTGCTGGACGGGGAGGCCGCCCATCCCGAAGGCGCCGATGTGGTGGCCATCATGACCCCCAACGACAGCCATCACGCCTACGCCATGGCCGCCCTCGACCGCGGCTTCGATGTCATCTGCGATAAGCCGATGACCAACACCCTCGCCGAGGCGCGAGAGGTGCTGGAGAAGGTGGAGGAGACAGGCCTGGTTTTCTGCCTCACACACAACTACACCGGCTACCCGATGGTTCGCCAGGCCCGAGCGATGGTGGAGGCGGGCGAGCTGGGCGAGATCGCCCTCGTCCAGGTGGAGTATGTCCAGGGTGGCAAGGCAGCCAGAAACGACCCGGCGCCGGACGATCCCCTCCCCTGGCGCTACGACCCGGTACGGGGCGGGCCCTCGCTGGTGATGGGAGACATCGGAACCCACGCCCACAACCTGGTCCGGTTCATAACGGGGCTCGAGGTGTCGGAAGTGGCAGCCGAAATCGGCCACATCGTGCCAGACCGACAGG
>JAOTYB010000116.1 GCA_029862065.1 Acidimicrobiia bacterium
GAGCCTGAGGCGTGCATGCTCAATGCTCCCGATTTGGGAAGCAGGTAGTTCATCACCGAGAACACCGACTTCTTCATCTCTCCGGCATACGTGGTGCCCCCGATGAGAAGGATCTTGCGCTCCAGACTCACGCAAATGAAGACCTCACTGCGCGTGCCGTCAACTTCCGGGTCGGCCTTGAGATGGGGAGCGTGGACCACACTGAAATCGGCTGCGAAGGGATTGGCCTCCTCGTCGGCGTCGAAGTGGCGGGGAAGGATGAACATGTTGCGGGCAAACAAGGCGTGCCACGGGCTCTCGGTGACGACCCGGATACCCAGGCTGTACTGAGGGTCTGCGCCGGCATAATTGTCCTGCACATACAGCCGGTCGCGGCTCGCCAGGTAGGCGGCCGTCTTGGCGTACAGGGCATCGAAGACGTCGGGCTCCATCGGGTGGTTGACGTCGCCCCACCAGATTTCGGCCTCCGTCTCGGGGTACCGTACGACGAACTTGTCCTTGGGGCTCCGGCCGGTGTAGGGCACCGTGTCGACCACCAGAGCCCCCTGATGGGCGATTGATCCAACTCCTGCGGCCAGCGAGTGTTCGTACAGGACCGGCGACGGGCTGTCCCAAAAGACATCGCCGGACGGCTCGATATCGAGGTGGGCGAGGTTTCGCATGATCATCCTTGCCTAGGAAGCTCCAGTGATTTCAGCCTATCGCGATGCCGCGAGCAGCTTTCGCGCATCAAGCCTCCCGGTGGGTACAGTTCTCCCATGCCTACCTTTGACATTGTTTCAGAAGTCGATGCCCAGGAAGTTCGCAACGCCGTCGACCAGGCCGGCCGGGAAGTAGCCAACCGCTACGACTTCCGCGATACCAACACCACCATCCGCCTCGGGGAGGACGAGATAGTGGTCGAATCCTCCGCCGACCAGCGTCTGGAGGCGGCCATCGACGTGCTCAAGGAGAAACTGGTGCGCCGCCAGGTTTCCCTCAAGGCGATTAGCGGTGGAGCGCCCAGGGAAGTGGGGGGCGGGCGGTACCAGGCCACCTTCTCGCTCAACCAGGGAATCGCCCAAGACGCCGCCAAGGAACTCTCCAAGGCGGTGCGCGACGCCAAGCTGAAGGTGCAGGTGCAGATCCAGGGGAATCAGTTGCGGGTGCAAGGCAAGAAGCGAGACGACCTCCAACAGGTGATCGCACTCCTGAAGGAGCTCGACTTCCGCCTCCCCCTCCAGTACGTCAACTTCCGCGACTGACGTGGAGTTCGGGCTCCAAACTCGGGGCTCCTACCCATACGTCCGGGAAGCGGCCCAGTGGGCTCAATCCCGCCAACTCGCCAACTTCGCCTTACCCGACCACTATCTAGCCGGCCGCTCCCCCACCGGTGAGGGCTACGACACGCGCTCGGCCGACATCTACCCGTATCTGGGCGGGCTGGCCCGGGAGACGGACAGCATCGAGCTCTCGGCCCTCGTCTCGCCCGTGACCTACCGCCACCCAGCGGCCCTTCTCAAGTTGGGACTCGCCGTAGACGAAATGAGCGGTGGCCGGTTCACGCTGGGCGTCGGGACGGGATGGATGCGAGCCGAGCATGAGATGTTCGGACTGGCTTTCCCGGAGTGGGAGGAGCGGTTCGACCGTCTTGAGGAGGCGCTCGGATACCTCTCCTCGGCGCTCGGTGACGGAAGCGAGGGTTTTCACGGTGAGTACTACCAGCTCGAGCCGGTCGAGCACCAACCCAAGGGCACGAACCTACGCATCATGGTGGGCGGCTCCGGCCCGAAGCGGACCCCCGATCTGGCCGGACGGTTTGCTGATGAATTCAATATCTACTCCCAGCCACCCGACGGTTTGGCGGTGCGCATCGAACGAGCCCGGAAATCGGCCGTGGCCGCCGGGCGGGATCCGGATTCGATCGTCCTGTCGAGCGTCTCCCCTCCGGTTGTCGGTCCCGATGAGGCCACCTATCGCACCCGCCTCGAGGCCCTGGCCGCGGCTCGCGGCATGGAGGTGGACAAGCTCGAGAAGGGCTTTCGGGATATGAGCGTGCCGATGGGAACCCACGAAGAGGCTCGCGACACGTTTGGTCCACTGGCCGGCCTCGGCATCACCCGCTACTACCTCCAGATCATCGGCAGCTTCGACCTCGACTACGCCGAGGAGCTCCTTGAGGTCCTCGGCTAGGCCCGAACCACCAGCTCGTCGAGCAGCTTGCGGCTCGACCGGCCAATGTCCCGCACCGCCTTGCTGAATACCTTCTCATTGGCTTGGGAGGGCTTCCGATATCCGGAGATCTTGCGCACGAACTGCAGGGCGGCTGCTTCGATCTCCTCGTCGGTTACCACCATCTCCGGGTTTCGCAGGGTCTTAATGCTTCTACACATACCGGCAGGCTATCCGGCCCGGATCGCGGCCGCATTGCAGGGTTGACCTGCCATACTGGAATGTCTATGACCGATCGTCTGACCCTGGGGAAAATGACCAACCCCGTGCGGGGATTGCTGCACGGATCCGCCGCCCTCGTGTCCGTTGCCGGCATGATCCTCCTCATCGCCCGCTCCTCGCCGGACGGCGTCCGGGTTCTTAGCATGGTGGTGTTTGGCGTGAGCATGATGGGCCTGTACACGGCCAGCGCCCTCTATCACTCTGTTCCCTGGCGGGCGAAGTGGAAGAAGCGCATGCAACGGGTCGACCACTCGATGATCTTCGTGCTGGTTGCGGGCACCTACACCCCGATTGCCGTCAATGTTCTGGACGGCAACTGGCGGACGGTGACCCTGTCGGTGGTGTGGGGAATTGCCGCCATCGGAATCCTCCAGAAGATCGCCTTTCCCAGCATTCCTGATTGGGTGTCCATCACCCTGCAAACCACCATGGGGTGGTTCGCCGTTATTCCCTTCCTTGAGCTGGTAGAAGCGCTCTCCGGGGGCGCCATCGCCCTGATGATCGCCGGCGGACTGTCCTACACGATCGGTCTGATCTTGCTGGCCAACGAGCGCCCACAGTTGTTCCCGCAGGTGTTCTCTCATCACGAGGTCTTCCACATCCTCGTTGTGCTGGGCACTCTCTTCCATTTCCTCATGGTTCTCTGGTACGTCGTACCCCACGACCGGGTCTGACCCACCTCCCTCCGCTACGCTCTTGGCTTCGCTGAGGAGGAAACGCCGATGGCTGAGATTTATTACGACAAGGACACCGACCCGGGCATCATTAGCGGCCGCACCGTCGCCATCATTGGCTTCGGGAGCCAGGGCCACGCCCACGCCCTCAACCTCTTCGACTCGGGCGTTCCGGTGATTGTTGGCCTGCGCGAAGGCTCCGACAGTCGTCGCCAGGCTGAAGAGGCGGGTTTGCGGGTGACGACCCCGGCTGAGGCCGCCCGCGAAGCCGATGTGGTAATGGTGCTCGTGCCCGACCACCTGGCCGGACCGCTCTATCACGCCGAGATCGCCGACAACCTCTCTCCCGGCGATGCCCTCTTCCTGGCACATGGCTTCAATATCCACTTCGATGTGATCCAGCCCCCCGAGGGCGTCGACGTGGTGATGGTTGCACCCAAGGGCCCCGGGCACCTGGTCCGGCGCACCTACGCCGAAGGCAGCGGCGTCCCCTGTCTGTTAGCCGTGCATCAGGATGCCTCCGGCAGCGCCTGGGACCTCGGCATGTCCTACGCCTGGGCGATCGGCGGCGGCCGGGCCGGGATCCTCAAGACCACCTTCCAAGAGGAGACCGAGACCGATCTCTTCGGCGAACAGGTCATCCTGTGCGGCGGGGTGGCCGAGCTCGTCAAATCAGCGTTCGGAGTGATGGTGGAGGCCGGCTATCAGCCCGAGTCCGCCTACTTCGAGACCATGCACGAGCTCAAGCTGATCGTCGACTTGATGTACGAAGGCGGGCTCTCGTGGATGCGGTACTCGATCTCCGATACCGCCGAGTACGGCGACTACACCCGCGGGCCGCGAGTGGTGACCGACGACACCCGTCAGGCGATGCGCGAAATCCTCGGAGAGATTCAGTCGGGCGAGTTTGCCCGCGAGTGGCTGGCCGAGGGCCAGTCCGGGGCTGCTGGTCTCCTGGCAAAACGCAAATCAGAGCAGGATGAGCTCATTGAGACCGTCGGTGCCGACCTGCGATCGATGATGCCGTTCCTGGTGCCCAAGAGCCCGCCCGCCTAGCCGGGAAGATTCAGGCGGAACCGGTGGACGGTTTTCGATACCTGTGCCATTCTGATTCAAGGGAAGGGACCACGGCTAACACGTCTTAGACAACGACGTGGAGGTCCCAATGAGGCAGATCCGTCCGAGAACCAGCTACCCGTCGGCTCCCCCGAGCCCCGTCCCGACCGACATCTCTATCGACCTGCGTACCCCTGAGGTCACGCTGACTGTCGAGCAGCTTCGTGAGGAAATCTGTTCAGTACGCGAGGAGATTGCAGTGATCGTCGACCATCTCTCGAGCCTGGTCGAAAAGCGCGAGCAGCTGAAGAACCAGCTCCTCCCCTTGCAAGGCGCCCAGGACAAATCGGTCGTCGCCTGGGGTTTCTGCGAGGACGACGACCTGTAATCCTCGGGTCGACGGCCCACTCGCCGGACTGGTGGTGTGGAACGGGGAACCAACTGGCGCTGCCCGTACTTAGAGGCGTGTCAGGGAGGTTGGATGACAGTTCCGTTCTTTCAAGCGTCGTGGTGTGTGGGCGGCCGCCGCCGTATTGGCGATCCCGGTGCTCGCCATCGCCTGGTATCTCTTCTCTCCCCTCTTTCTCGACAAGGAGGTAAACGAGGAGTTCCCGTTTGCAGCCACCGCTGAGCTTCCCGCCGGGTCGTGTGTCCTGCGGCTCGAGAACCTCGACGTCACCAATGGGCCGGATTTGCATGTATACATCTCTCCCGTGGCGTCGCCTGAAGGTCGGGACGAGGTGAGTGCGCCGGGCTCAGAGACAGTCGGACGCCTCAAGGGCAACATCGGCAACCAGAACTACGAAGTCCCGGCCGACTATGAGATACCAGCCGACGGAAGCGTCGTCATCTACTGCAAGCGGTTCCACGTTCTGTTCAGCATCGCCACCCTCAGCCCCACCGCCTGAGCTGCGCGGGCGGCGACAGTCGCCGGGCCCAATTGAATCTGCCAGGCTGAGCGGCCTGATGTCATCGTCCGTAGAGCCCCTCCGCCATGCCCGCTTCCGATCGCTGTGGATGGCGTCGGTCGTGTCCAACGTGGGATCGTTCCTCCAATCGGTAGCGGCCGGCTGGCTCATGCTTGAGCTCACCCATTCGGCGCTGTGGGTTGGGTTGATGGCAGCATCGTCCACTCTCCCGCTCCTCTTTCTCGCCCTGCCGGCCGGCGCCCTCGCCGATATGGTCGACCGCCGGAAGATCCTCCTCATTTCGCAAGGACTGATGGGCTCGGCTGCCTTCGGCATGGCGCTCCTTGCCTTCTTCGACCTCATCACTCCCGGCCTGCTGTTGACGCTGGGACTGCTGCTCGGTACCGGGCTGGCCCTCAACATCCCCGCGTGGCAGGCGATGGTTCCCGACCTGGTGCCGCGAGGTCTGGTGGCGAGCGCGGTGGCTCTCAACTCGGTGTCGTTCAACGTCGCTCGGGCCGTGGGTCCCGCACTGGGCGGGCTGATCGTGGCAACTGCCGGGCCCGACCTGGCGTTTTTCATTAATGGTGCCTCGTTCATCGGAGTCATCGGAGTGGTCCTGTCATGGCGAGGGGTCGAGGCCCAGGCAGAGGCCCCCGACTCAATGCGCAGCGCCATAGCCCTGGGCTTGCGGTTCGCCCGGTTCACACCGCCCTTCCGCCGTCTGCTGGCGGTGGCGGCCGGCTTCGCTCTGACGTCGGCGACCGTCCAGTCGCTCCTCCCCAACGTAACGGAGGAAGGCCTGGCGGGTGGGGCGACGCTGTACGGGTTCCTGCTCGGGGCCATGGGACTGGGAGCGCTCGCCGCTGCCTTTAGCCGCCAGACGATGCAGCGCCGATTGGGCCGGCTCATGGCACCGGTCTCAATGATCGGGTTCGGGATGGCCGGGCTTGGGGTGGGCTTTTCCCGCCAGGCAGCGCTCACCGCCCTGTCGATGTTTGTGGCGGGCATTTTCTGGGTGTGGACGCTGTCGACCCTCAACGCCACCGTTCAGTTGCTCGCCCCGGGTTGGATCCGGGGCCGGGCCATGTCTCTCTACACGCTGGCGTTCGTTGGGATCCTCCCGGTTGGGTCGATTATCGGCGGGGCGATCGGGGACCTCATCGGTGCTCCTGAGGCAGTGGCCCTGCAGTCACTGGCTGCCATTGGCCTTGGGCTGGTGGCGGTGCGGACGGGAGTGCCCGGGTTGGGGGAGATCGTCGCTACCGAGCCTCCTGCCGACTGGGATCTCGAGCCCCACGGCTTTGAGATGATCGGTGGGCCGGTCATGGTCGTGAGCACCTGGATGATCCGCCATGCAGAGCTCGAGGAGTTCTTGGATGAGATGGACCGACTGAGGGTGGTGAGGCTTCGTAAAGGGGCCCATCGGTGGAGGATCTTTAGGGAAGCCGG
>JAOTYB010000117.1 GCA_029862065.1 Acidimicrobiia bacterium
ACAAACAGCAAGGTCTTCGGGGTGGGCACCAGCACCCACCTACCCCTCGCCTTCGGCGAGCGGTACCTTCCCCCCACAGGGGGGACTGACAAACAGCGAGGCCTTCGGGGTGGGAACCGAGACCCGCCGGCGGGACGGAGGCCTCAGGTCTCCGAGGTGACTGGGAGTTGGGCGTCGAGGCGGGGGGCGTCGCCCCAGAGGCGTTCGAGATCGTAGAAGTCGCGGGTGGGAGTGTCGAACACGTGGACAACGATGTCGCCGTAGTCGAGCAGCACCCACTGGGCATCATCTTTACCCTCACGGCGGAGCGGCTTGCGGTCCTGGGTTCCGAGCACTTCTTCCAACCCGTCGGTGAGCGCCTGGACTTGCCGGGGCGTGTTGCCGGAGGCGATGACAAAGATGTCGGTAATCACCAGGAGCTCGTGGACGTCGAGCAACACGATGTCGAGGCCCTTCTTGTCATCGAGGGCAGCCGCGGCAGCACGAGCAAGGGCCTGTGTGTCTGCAGCGATTGCGATGATTACCTCTCAGCGGGTAGCGATGTCCCGGCCAACAATGATACTGACATCCACGACGCCAGACCCCGACGACTGCACAACTACATCCCCGCCGCCCAAAAGAGCCTGAACATCAAGGGCGGCCTGTTGGTTGGACACCCCCTGGGCGATGATGAGGCTGTCACGCCGGAACCGCTCGTCGGCATTCTCGGTCTTGATGACCCGGAAACCGGCCTCGATCAACGATTCGGCGAGGGGCCGGGTGACGCCCGGAAGGGTCGTACCATTCAAGATCTCAACTCGCGGCCGTTCGGTAGCCGACAGAGCCAGGAAGGCAATGCGTTCGTTGAGCAAGTCGGCGTCCCGCGACACCACATACAGCTCGCTGATTCCGACGCCTACCCGGTCGACCGGCAGAACGCTGACCACCGCCTCACCGAGGTGCTCGACGAGCGGCCCGAACGAGGGAGACAGAGATACCGCTCCGTCTGAGCTAGCGGCGATCTGATCGGTTATCGCCTCCCACACCGCCCGCTGGCGTAGCAGCCAATCGAGCGGCGAGTCGGTTCCCTGGATCTGGAGCAGCGTCTCGGCCGTCTCCGGCACAAAGACATCGGACCCGGCCCCTGCCGAAACGACGTTTCCCTCGGGCGTGTTGATAATGAAGGGATTCGGCAGGTCAACCCTGACAGGCTCGCCAAGCAGCGTGGCGACGTCTCCGGGACTCAGCGTGATGGCCTCGTCGATCGTGACGCCCAACTCGTTGACGAGGGACAGCCGCACCAGATCGGCGTCTTCTACCACCAACGCATCGCCCAGACTTCCGTCCCCATAGCCGGGGATTTGCATGGTGAGGTCGCGAGGGGCAACGAGCAATCGGTGATCCTCAAGGCCGTCGCTGACGAACAGGGCCAGGCTGGTGGCTCGGCCATCCTCACCGGCTACCACCAGGACTACCGATTGAGCCTGCCCGATGATCGCAGGAGTCGGCAGCTGTGGAGCCTCGCCATCATCACGCAATTGAAACCAGCTCAGCGCGACTGCTCCGGCCAGAATGGCCAAGGCCCCCAGGCTGGCGAGCACCACCGGACCCCGGGCCTTGCGCTGCGGAACAGGGGACGGAGCGGGCTGGGTGGTGACCGGCTCGGCCGGGCGTCCTTCGGTCTCGGGCATGGCAGGTGGCGATTTCAAGCCAACGCCCGCGTTCCTACGGAAGCGCATACAGCTTCTGCTCTTCGACGTACTGCCACACACCGTCCGGTACAAAGAACCTGATTGAGCGGTTCGATTCGGCGCGGGCACGGAGCATGGTCGAGCTGATCGGTATACCGGGGGTGTCCAGCCACCGGTAGGGGGCACCGGTGGCGGAGACCTCTTCTTCGGCAACGCCCGGGCGGGAGATCACCGCGACCGTAGTTCGCTCCACCACGTCCTCCCACCGGTGCCAGGTCGGCAGCCCGACAGCCGCGTCGGCCCCAAGAATCAGGAAGATCTCCTCATCGGCATCGAAAGACTCGAGGGTGTCGATCATGTACGACGGTCCGGAACGCTTGACCTCCCGGTCGTCGGCCTCGAAGTACCCGATACCCTCAATTCCCAGCACGGTCATGTTCCAGCGGTGCTCCTTCTCGGAGATGGGAAAGCCGTGCTTCTGGTACGGATCACCGGCGGTGATGTAGGTGACGACGTCCAGGTCCAGCAATTGGCGGGCGGCTTCGCCGGCCATGAGATGGACTACGTGTAGAGGGTCGAAGGTTCCGCCAAGGATGCCGCGTCGCACGGCGCACAGCATAAAGGCGGGTATGCCCGGAGTCCGAAACGAGACGAAGCCCGGAGTTGGGGAGCAGGCCGCAGTCAAGGTACCTGGCCGGGTCGACATATCGGTGGCCGGACCGTACCGAGAAGTGAAGGGCTCCGCTTCCGTGGGCGAGTCCGCTCATACCGATGGTGTCTCGCTTGTCGAGTATGTCCCCGACTGCCACTTGAATTGAGCTGAGAAACGAGTAGCTAGTTCGGAGGTGCCCTCCGTGCTCGACCGTCACGGATCGGTTGTCAGCGACCACCCCGGCAAAGGTGACCCTTCCCGCATCTGCCACTCGCACCGCGGTCCCTACCGGCGTTGAGAAATCGATGCCCCAGTGACTCACCCCCGGGTTGGTCGGCGCGAAGACGTTTACCACGGGCCCCGGGACGGGCGCCGAGCTACAACTCGAGGCCTGGGGAAGGGCGAGCGCTACCGCCAACAACAGGTACACCCGGGCACCGTACGGACCGAACCCGCTCGTGGCTAGGGGTCTTAGGCAGCCTCAAGGAGGGAGGAGACCGCATCCCGGAACTCGGCGGGATTGAAGGGCTTCGAGAGGGCCAGATTGGCCCCGCGGGAGTCGGCCTCGTCCTGCACGCGAGCTCGGCCGTGAGCGGTGAGAACTATGACCGGCAGATCCTTGGTCGGTTCGTAGGTACGCAATGCCTCGAGCACTTCCCAACCATCGAGACCGGGGAGGCCGATGTCGAGCACAACAATATCGTGGTTGCCGGTCTTGGCTTTCTCGAGGCCGTCGGTTCCGCTATCGCTGAACTCGACTTCGAAGCCACCGGACTTCAACGTCATGTCGATGAGCCGCTGAATGACCGGTGAATCTTCAACCACAAGCACACGCTGTGCCACTTCCATACTCCTGTCGGGGGAATGCTTCCTTGAGCATCGGCAGGTTCGGGTCACACCTTGACAATGGTTCTGTGGGTTTGGGCAGCCATCGCCAGGCCCTCAACAAAGGTCTCCAGCTGGCGCAACGTCTGCACTTCGTGCACCCCGTTGCAGCTCGGTGCGTACTCGCCCATCACCGAATCGCCGGTGTCCCAGAAGCGACGAGGCTCGGGGTTTAGCCAGTACACGGCCCGGGCGGTCTGGGCGAGCTCGGCCAGCACCGGGGCCCTCCCCGGCCGGTAGTTGGTACGGCCGTCTCCGGTGACGATCAGGGTGGTGCGGGGCGTGATGGCGGCTCCGTACCGGTCGGCGAACTGCTCGAGCACGTTGCCGTAATCGCTGTGCCCGTCGAAGGCCACCACATCGGCCTCCCGCCCCAGCCGGACGATGGCTTCGTGGAAGTCGACTCCCGGGGTGAAGAACCCGGTCACTTCGTCGACGCCATCGACGAAGGCAAAGGCGCGCACCCTCGAGAACTGGCTGGCCATCGCATACATCACCTGCATCGTGAAGTGAGCGAAGGTTGCCACCGACCCGCTGATGTCGCAGAGCAACACGATGTCGGGCTTGGACACCCGCGGTGCCTTGAACTGGGGATCGGCCAGCAGGCCGCCGGTCGACAGCGATTGCCGCACCGTCCGCCGGATGTCGAGCCGGCCTTTCCGCAGGTGACGACGGCGATGGGCCAGGCGGGCAGCCAACTTACGAGCCAACGGTTGAATTACCTGCTCCATGCGAGCAATTTCTGCGCGGGAGGCGGTCGACAGGTTGAGGTCCTCCAGGAGCTGCGTGCGGGTCGTGCGGGCCACTGCCTCCCGGCCGCGGTCCGCAACCAACCGGCGGCGGATCTCATCTTGCAGCATGGATTCGAAGGCCTCCATGCGGCTCCGATACTCATCTTCCAATAGGCGGCGATCGAGACCGGTGGCCTCCGGGTGCTCGGCCAGGAGCCGTTCGAGCAGCCGCTCGGCCCCCAGGCGGCTGAGAATCCGATACAGGTAATACCGGCCGCCGACCGGGCGTCCGGGCTGGATACCGGCCAACCGACCCACCAGCTGACGGGCGATGGCTCGCATCGAGTCGTGGTCGGACCGGCCAAGCGCCCCCAGGAGACCGGCCACAATCTGGTCGAGGTCGGCTTCGCCTCCACCGGCCCCCCCATCTCCCACCGAGGCGCCTTCCGTCGTCTCGAGCGTCTCGCCCGGCGGCGGCAGCGGCGAGAAGAACACGTCGAACGCCCCATCGAACGCCTCGAGGTGATGGGCGTTCTTGACCAGGCAGGCCGCCAGGCTGTGACGCAGTGCCTCCCGATCCTCAAGCCCCACATGTTCGACGGCGGCTGCTGCATCTATCGCCTCAACCATCGAGACCGGGATTCCCACCTGGCGCAGCTCCGAGACAAAGCTGGTGAGGGTGGCAATCATGGTCGGGCGAGCTCTATGGCAGCCTTGTCGATGTCGGCCTGGTACTTGAGGAGCACGTGCAGGGTGTCGGTGGTGACTCCCTCATTGACCTCGTCGATGCCGAGCGCCAGCAGAGTACGGGCCCAATCGATCGATTCCGAGACCGACGGAGCCTTGCGCAGCGGCAGGTCGCGAATGTGGCGAACCACGCCGGCGATTTGCTCGGCCAGCTTCTGAGGAAGGTCGGGGACCCGGGTGAGCAGGATCTCTCGCTCGCGCTCGATGTCGGGATACCCGATGTGGAGAAACAAGCAGCGCCGCTTGAGGGCATCGGACAGATCACGCGTGTTGTTCGACGTCAGGACGACCAGGGGACGAGAGCTGGCCGCGATCGTCCCCAACTCCGGTATCGAAACCTGGAAGTCGGCCAGCACCTCCAGCAAGAGGGCCTCCGTCTCAATCTCCACGCGGTCGACCTCATCGATGAGCAGAACGACGGGCTCTGGTGATCGGAGAGCCTCAAGCAGCGGCCGCTCCAGCAGGAAGTCTTCGCTGAAGATGTCGTCCTCGACGGTCGACCATTCGGCACCCTCGTCGGCCTGGAGCCGTAGGAGCTGCTTGCGGTAGTTCCACTCGTACAAGGCCTTGGACTCATCCAGGCCCTCGTAGCACTGCAGGCGTATGAGGCGGCGGCCGTGGATCTCGGCCAGGGCCTTGGCCAGCTCGGTCTTGCCTACTCCGGCCGGTCCTTCAACCAGCACCGGTTTGTCGAGACGTTCCGCCAGGTAGACGACCTGGCTGATCCGCTCATCGGGGAGGTATTGAACTCCGGTGAGGGCTTCGGCAACCTCGCTCGGTGAGGCGAACCCGCTCAACGAATCTGGCCGTCGCCGAAGAGGATGTAACGCTCACAGGTGAGTGCCTCGAGGCCCATGGGCCCGCGCACATGCAGTTTCTGAGTTGAAATCCCGATCTCGGCGCCAAACCCGAACTCCTCACCATCGGTGAACCGGGTAGAGGCGTTTACCAGGGTGACGGCCGAGTCGACGCCGTTGATGAATGTCTGAACGGCGGAATAGTCCTCCGAGATGATGGCGTCCGAATGGCCGGTCCCGTACTGCACAACGTGGTCGACGGCGGCCTCAACGGAAGGCACAACCTTCACCGACATGATGAGGTCGTGGAACTCGGTGGCGTGGTCCACCTCAGAGGCCTCGTTCATCTCGGGGACGATGCGCCGAGCCCCCTCGTCACCCCGCAACTCGACGCTCTCGGCGAACAACGCCTTCGACACCGCCGGCAGGAATTCTTCGGCTATCGATTCGTGAACGAGCAAGGACTCGGCGGCGTTGCACACCCCCGGCCGCTGCACTTTGGCGTTCACGGTGATGGCCAGGGCATTGTCGAGGTTGGCGGCGGCGTCGACGTACACATGGCAGTTCCCGGCCCCGTCGATGACATAGGGAACGGTGGCGTTCTCAATCATGGCGTTGATCAGCCCCGGTCCGCCCCTCGGCACCAGCAGATCAATCCACTCGGTGGCCTGCATGAGGGCTTTGGCGCCCTCACGGCTGGTGTCTTCCAGCAGTTGAATAGCGGTACCGGGGAGGTCAACCGACTCGAGGCCTTCCTGTAATGCTCTCTGAATGGCTTGATTCGACCGCAGGGCGTACGACGAGCCGCGGAGAATGGCCGCGTTGCCGGCCTTGAATGCCAACCCCCCGGCGTCGGCGGTCACGTTAGGCCGGGCTTCGTAAATAACGGCCACCACCCCGAGGGGCGCCCGCTGGCGTTGCACTCGCACGCCGTTGTACATCTGCCACCCGCTGGTGATCACGCCGATCGGATCGGGAAGGCCGGCCACCTGTCGCAACCCGGCGGCCA
>JAOTYB010000118.1 GCA_029862065.1 Acidimicrobiia bacterium
GATGCCGGGGGATTGGTTTCGAACGCGGCCGGCGGGTTCTCGGGGCGCCTGTCGGGGCCGGTCGAGCTTGTCGCCAGCGGGGACGGCTTCGCGACCGAGACGGTGACGCTGGAAGCAGCCAGATCCTCGCACTCCTTCTGGCTCGACGCCCCCGGCCAGGTTCTGAACAAGACCCTCGAGTTCGCCAGCGGCAACGCACCCAAGCAGGTTGCTTTCCGGCCGGGGCATGACGAGCTGTGGGTGACCTTGCTGGGCGGCGCCGGGTTCGAGGTGTACGACCCGTCGACCGGCGACCAGATCGCCGCTGTCGATCTGCCCAAGGCCGGGTCCGTCGAGGTCATCTTCAATCAGGAAGGATCCCTTGCCTATATCAGCCAGATGGAGACCGCCTCGGTCTACGAGGTGAACGCCGACACCAAGGAGGTGGTGCGGGTCATGCCGACCACCGGGGTCTGGACCAAGGTCATGGTGCTCTCACCCGACGAACAGACGTTGTGGGCGTCCAACTGGGTCAGCAACGATGTGAGCGAAATCGACCTCACCACGGGCGAGGTCCGGCGCAAGCTGCGGACGGTGGCCACCCCTCGCGGCCTGTATGTCACCCCGGACGGCGCCAAGCTGTATGTAGCCGGCTTCGCGGCCGGCGAGATCCAAGTCTTCGATCTCGAGTCGGGCGCGGGCACCGTCTTGTACCGCTCAGGCGGGGCGATGCGCCACCTCGTGGGGAGCCCCGACGGCTCGGTCGTGTATGCCTCCGATATGGCTCTCGACACGATCCTGACCGTGGACACGACCTCCGATGTCGTTGCCGAGTTGGCCATCGTCGATCGCCTGCCGAATACGATCGATCTCAGCCCCGATGGGCGGGTGCTGTATGTGTCCAACCGGGGCCGCAACAACCCTGAGACCTATTACATACCCGGGCCGGAGTGGGGGACGGTGGTGGCGGTGGATACGACGACCGGTGCCTACCTCGACGCCATCGTCGGCGGCAATCAGACCACCGGGCTCGACGTCTCGCCTGATGGTGAGTACCTCGCCTACTCGGACTTCCTAGATGACCGGGTGGTCGTCTTTGGAATCCCTCCATACGAGGACCTGCTCGCCGGCGAGGGAGGCCGGTGGGCGGTGCACCTGGCGGAAAAAGCCAAGTAGCTTGACCGGCAAAGGCCGTATCCTTCCTCGACCATGCATCCCACTCCCTTCATGCTCGACGTCGGTGATCTGCTGACCCATCCCGGCGACACCCGGTCGGTGGAGTTCGGTGGTGCCATCGAGGCCGAGGTCGAACAGGCACGACTATTAGGCCCGGTCGAAGTGGCCGGCCGCCTCGAAGGCCTCTCGGACGGCGTCTATCTGGTCGCCCAGGTCGAAGCCCCGGCCAGCCTGACCTGCAACCGGTGCCTCACCGATTGGGAGGAGGAGCTGGCGGTAGAGGTACGCCAGCTCTTTGCCCGGGAGCCGGATGAAGACGGCTACGGCATTCGGGAGCACTGGATCGATACCGAGGGGCCGGTCCGCGATGAGCTCGTTCTGGCCCTGCCGCTGGCCCCGGTATGCCGCGACGACTGCCAGGGTATTTGCGCTTCCTGTGGAGCCGACTTGAATACGGACCCGTGCCAGGGGCACGACCAAGCGGAGAGCTCTCCGTTCGCCGGTCTCAAGGACTTGCTTTCCGACTGAATGAAAGGAACTGCCGATGGCGGTACCAAAAAAGAAGATGTCACGGTCCCGGACCCGCCGCCGCAAGGCGATGTGGAAGGTGTCCGCTCCCACGACGACAAAGTGCCCCCAGTGCAATGCGTCGATGCTGCCTCATAGGGTCTGCGGCGAGTGCGGCAGCTACAACGGCCGCGAGGTCTTCGCCGACACTGCCGAGTAGGTTCCGACCATGGCTCGGATAGCGCTTGACGCCATGGGGGGCGATCACGCACCGGCTGAGACGGTGGCGGGCGCCATCGCCTCGGGCGTGGATGTCGTGCTCGTCGGCGACGAAGAGCAGCTCGCCCCGCTGGTCGGTGACTCCGGTGTGCCGATTGTTCACGCCCCCGATGTCATCACGATGGGCGATGATCCAGCGGCCGCCCTGCGCGAGAAGCGCCAGTCCTCTATTGCCGTCGCAGCTCAGCTGGTGGCGGACGGCGAAGTCGACGGCCTGGTCTCGGCCGGGTCGACGGGAGCAGCGATGGCGGCCTCGGCTCTGATCATCGGGCGCATGAAAGGCGTTTCACGGCCGGTTATCGCGGCGCTGGTTCCCACCGGCGAACGGGGCAAGATCGTGCTCGATGCCGGCGCCAACCCGGATGTCAAAACCAAGCACCTGGTTCAATTCGCCATTATGGGAGCCGCCCTCGCCGAGACCCGCCTCGGCATCGTCGATCCCACGGTTGGTCTGCTGAACATTGGCGAGGAACCGGGCAAGGGCCGGGAGCAGGAGCGGGACGCCTATGAGGCTCTCGAGAAGGCACCGGTCAACTTCATCGGAAATGTCGAAGGCCATGACATCGTCAGCGACAGCCCGGATGTGATCGTCACCGATGGCTTCACCGGCAACGTTGCCCTCAAAACCTCGGAGGGAACCAGCCGGTTCGTGATGGAGCTCATCAAGCTGGAGCTGGGTCAGGTGCTGGTCGAGCGTCCCGACTTGGCTGAGGTACTGGCTCCTCGTCTAACCGGACTGCGGGACAAGCTCCATTCCGAGTCCTACGGGGGTGCCTCACTGTTGGGCGTGAAGGGTGTCGTCACCATCGCTCACGGGTCATCGTCTCGCACAGCGATTGCCAACGCACTCCGGATGACGGTCGAGGAAGCCGAACGTCATCTGCTCGATCGGATCCGTTCCGGTCTTAGGGCATGACCGCTCAGCTCGAGGACGCTCTCGGGTACCGGTTCCGTGACTCTGAGCTCCTGGCGGCCGCCCTCACCCACCGATCGTTTGCTGCCGAGGACCCGACGGCCCGCGACTACGAACGTCTCGAGTTCCTCGGCGATGCCGTTTTGCAGCTGGCTGTCACCGAGTACATATACGCCGAATACCCGGAGATGCCGGAAGGGCAGATGGCCAAGCTCCGGGCCGCCGTCGTCAATGAGGAGGTATTGGCCGGTGTCGCCGTGCGCCTTGAACTCGGACCCCATCTGCGACTTGGGAAAGGGGAGGAGATCAATGGCGGCCGGGAAAAGGCCAGCATCTTGTCCGACGTCGTCGAAGGGCTGCTGGGCGCGTTGTATCTCGAGGCTGGATACGTCACCGCCGCCGAGGTCACGGTTCGACAGGTATCAGAGGAGATCGACCGCCGCGCCCACGCTCCCGGCCGCGGCGACTACAAGACCCGCCTCCAGGAAGTTGTGGCCCAAACCGATCGGGAGCTCGATTACCGAATCCGCGAAGAGGGCCCCGACCACGACAAGGTGTTCTACGCCCACGTGCTCGTCGACGGTGAGCCGATTGGGGCTGGGTCAGGCGGGTCCAAGAAGGCGGCCGAGCAGGCGGCTGCTCAGGAAGCGCTCGATCACCTCGGCTGATTCCGGCTAGGCGGAGTCGGAGCCCCGCTTCTTGTCCTGTCGTTCCATTCGAGCTTCGACGGCATGGCCGGCCACTCGCCCGAGGAACGAGACAAGGATCCCGAGGCCGAGCAGCACGTAGAAGATCGTGAACACCTTGGTAGGAGCGCTCGACGGCGCCAGGTCGCCGTATCCAACCGTTGTCAGCGTGATGACGCTGAAGTAGAGCGAATCCAGAAGGGTCCAGTCCTCGAACCGCCAATAGAAGATCGTCCCGGTGACGAGGAGGACGACCACGAGGTAGGCAAGGCTGCGGAAGTAGGCGTCGCCCAATCCCCGTCGAATGGCGATTCCGAAGTTGCGGAGGGTGGTCACAAAGGCAATCACGACCGGAACCTAGCGAGAGACAGCGAACGCCGACGCCGTAGCCTGGCTCCCATGCCGGAATTGCCTGAAGTCGAAACGACTCGCCGGGGGCTGGAGCCCCATCTGGCGGGGGTCCGCATTGTTGAGGCCGAGTCTCGGCGACCCCGCATGCTCCGCAATCAGCCGCGTGAGCGCGATTTCGCCGATCGGTTGCGTGGCCGCAAGGTGGAGGGCCTGCGCCGCCGTGGCAAGTTCATCTTCATCGACGTTGAAGGGGACCTCGTCTGGGTGATCCATCTCGGGATGTCGGGCCGAATGGAAGTGGCCGGCTTTGGTGAGCCTGAGGCCCCCCACACGAACGTCGTGGTTCGAACCAGGGATGCCGAAGTCCGTTTCGTCGACCCGCGAACGTTTGGCTTTATGTCGGTACTGACACCCGCGGAGTTCGACGACTCTTCACTTACTCGCCTCGGACCCGACGCTCTCACCGAGCTTCCCCGAGCCCGCCGGCTGGCCGATGCCTTCGCCAAGCGGACGGTCGCCATCAAATCCTTGCTGCTCGACCAACGCCTGTTGGCGGGGATCGGGAACATCTATGCCGATGAGGTTCTCTTCCGGTCACGGGTGGCCCCGCACCGCACCGGGGCGTCGCTGGAGTTCGAGGAGGTCAAGGCCATCCGGGCGGCGATTCGCCCCGTGCTCGAAGCCGGCCTCAAGCATGGTGGGACCAGCCTCAACGACCTTGCCTATTTGCTGCCGGACGGCCGGGCCGGCGACTACCTCAAACGGCTGAAGGCCTACGGTCGGGAAGGTGAGCCGTGCGACCGATGCGGTACCCCGATTCGCCGATCGGTCATCGGTCAACGAAGCTCTTTCTGGTGCCCAACATGTCAGACCTGAAAGCAGTTCGCTGTCATATCAGTGGCCGGGTGACCGGCGTTGGATTCCGCTACGCCGCCCGCGAGCGAGCCTCCGACCTCGGCCTTACCGGTTGGATCCGCAACATCAGCGGCGACCGGGTCGAGGCGTTTGCCCAGGGGCCTCCCGGTTTGGTGGCTGTCTTCCTGACTTGGCTGCACGAGGGGCCAACCGCAGCTGAGGTCGAGCAGGTCGACGAAGTTCCGGCCAGGCCGGACGCCCGGTTTGTTGCCTTTGAGGTCCGGCGCTAGCGGTTCGACGCTTTGGTGGAACCCGTGAGCTTGGAGCCGTCGTAGCTCACGATGGCGCATGTGACTTCGCGATCGTTGCCTTCTTCCCACGACTCTTGAGTCGGCTCGAGGGCGGCGATGTCCAGCTCTGACTCCTCCCACGGGATGCCCACGAAGCTCTCGAAGGCGGCAAAGCATCCACGTTCGGTTGCAGCGGCCACGGCTGCGGCTCCCGGATATTCGTCGCCGTCCTGATCGAACGAGAGGTAGGCCTCGGCGTCATGCGGCTGCGAGCAGGGGAGGGCTTCGAGCGAGACGATTAGGTCTTCCTCGGGGAAGTTGAAGCAGTCTCCAACCTGGAGGGCGAAAGCCCCAAGGCCACCACCCTCAACGATGGCGCCGCCGTCGTCGCGGACGGTGTTGTCGTCGAACGCCCCGGCACCGCCGAAGATGGCGGCTCCGGCCAATACGGCGGCTCCCGCGATTCTCTTCATGTTTGCGTCTCCCGAAATGCGATCTGAGAGAAATCGGCAGTTGTCCAAATTCCTACAGTGCCTGGGCCCTCGACTAATTACACGATTGGCATTCGGTCCAGAAAACGCCTAGTAGGCTGGCTCTGCCTTGTATCTCAAGACTCTCAAAATCCACGGCTTCAAGTCGTTCGCCGACCGAGCGCGGCTCGAACTGGAACCGGGTGTGACGGTGGTCGTCGGCCCGAATGGTTCCGGAAAATCCAACGTGGTCGATGCCATCTCGTGGGTGCTCGGCACCCAGGCCACCAAGCACCTCAGGACCGACAAGATGGAGGAAGTCATCTTCGCCGGCACCACCACCCGGCCGGCCCACCGCCAGGCCGACGTCGAACTGACCTTCGACAACAGCGAGCGGCGTCTCCCGCTCGATCTGGCGGAAGTCACGATTGGTCGCCGGCTCCACCAGGACGGGACCTCCGAGTACGAAATCAACGGCACGCCCTGCCGGCTCCTCGACATCCAGGAACTGCTGTCCGACGGCGGGGTCGGCCGTCACCAGCACGTCATAATCAACCAGGGGCAGGTCGCTTCGATCCTCAACTCCGCCCCGGAGGACCACCGGGCCGTCATCGAAGAGGCCGCCGGCGTCCTCAAGCACCGCAACCGGCGCACCCGGGCCGCCAGCCGACTCGAACGCACCCGGGCCGATGTGCAACGTCTGGAAGACATCCACAAGGAGTTGCTCCGCCAGATGCGACCCCTCAAGCGTCAGGCAAACGCCGCCGCCCGCTACGACGATGTGCGGAAACAGGCCCGGGCGCTTCGGCTATGGCTGGGTGGCCAGGAGCTGCGGGATTTGCAGGCCCGCTTGTCGC
>JAOTYB010000119.1 GCA_029862065.1 Acidimicrobiia bacterium
ATGCCCGGGAGCGCTTCCTCATCCCGACTCTGGCCCCCCTCGTGTACAACCTGGCGATCATCCTGGGGGGACTTCTGCTCACCGACGACGCCGACCCCAGCGCCGATGGATTTGCGTGGGGCGTTCTGGCCGGGGCCATCATCGGCAACTTCCTCATCCAGGCCTACGGAGCATTCCGGGCCGGACTGCGATGGCCGAGCCGCGAGCCCCTGGCCAGCCCCATCTTGCGCGAGTACCTCCTGCTGGCCCTCCCCCTCATGCTCGGCCAGTCGCTGGTGCTGCTCGATGAGTCCTTCGCCCGGGTGTTTGGCACTCAGCTCGGCGATGGGCCAACCTCGCAGCTCGGCTTCGCCCGCCAAACCATGCTCGTGCCCATTGGGGTGGTGGCTCAAGCCGCCGGCGTAGCCGCCTACCCCTACCTGTCGCGGTTGGCCGAAGAGGGCAAACTGAGCGAGCTGTCGAGCACCCTGGCCAAGGCTGTGCGTTATGTCGTAGTCGCCAGCTTGCTGGCCACCGCCGCGCTCATGGCCCTGTCGATGCCGACCATCCGGGCGCTCTTCGAGCGGGGAGAATTCGGTCCGGCCGACACCACCGCCGCCGCCGGGGCACTGGTGTTCTATGCGCTCGGCATTCCGTTCTGGGGCGTGCAGCAGCTATTGGCGAGAGGGTTCTATGCCAGGCGCCAAATGTGGACGCCGGTCGTCATCGGCACAGTGGCAACAGTTCTGGCGGTGCCCGTCTACTACGTCCTCAAGGAGGCCATGGGCGTCGAAGGCATCGCCCTGGCCTCGACCGTCTCGATCGCCGCCTACACGCTCGTGCTCGGTGCAGTTTGGCTGCACCGCACCGGCACCGGACCGGGGGTCGGGGTAGCTGGGGCTGCCGGACGGGCAATCGTCCCGGCCGTGGCCGCCGGCGCGGTCGCCTGGGGCATCGCTCGATTGCTCCAGGACGTGGCCGACGGCTTCGCCGGAGCAGTGCTCCAGGTGGCGGCCGGTGGCGTGGCCGCCGCCGCCGTCTTCCTCGCCCTGGCCGCCTGGTTGGGCACGGCCCGGGCAGTCAGAGAGAGCTAGCTCTTAGAGGCGGCGAAAATCTCGCCGATCTCCTTGGTCAGGTCGTAGAGCTCGCCGGCCAGCCCGGCGTCGATGTTCTGCATGTTCTGAGTGCAGAGATGGCCCGCCCGGTGGAACTTCTCGTGCAGGTCGGGCCAGCGCTCCAGATGCTCGGGCTTGAAGTACTGAGTCCATAGGACGTCGAGCAGCTCGTACTTGCACTTCTTGGCATGGTCCTCCTTGTTGTCCACCCGCCGGTTGAGGTCGTGATGGAACTTGATCTTGTCGGCATCCGAGGCATCGGCACCCGGGATTTCCATGGCTTGAATCTGTTCGACCATCTTGGCGACCGTCTCGGCAGCGTTGATGGCGAACGCCGGGTCGTAGATCCCGCACGGTACATGACAGTGGGCGTGTGCCACCCGGCTTGGTTTGAAGATTCCCATTGTTACTCCTGAATTCTGGGCGAAGACCCCACGATACACTCGGGCCTGGAGGAACCAGCATGCGTAGATCACGAGCCCTCGGAGCCGCCGTCGTCGGCGGGATCCTGGTGGGCTTCGGCTTGTGGCGAGGCCGGCTCAGGCGATTCGAGGTAACGGAGGACTCAATGTCGCCGGCCCTCGAGAACGGCGACTACCTGCTGGCCACTCGCCTCGACTCCGCTCCGCTCCGAGGCGATGTCGTCGTTCTTCCTGCGCCCGGCTCCCCCGATTTCCTCATGGTGAAACGAGTGATCGGATTGCCCGGCGAGTCGGCCAGCATCGATCACGGCCAGGTGATCGTCAACGGGCACGTGTTGGCCGAACCGTGGGCCAAGGGCGCGCTGGCCGGATCCCACGAGTGGCAGGTGGGCCCCAGCGAGGTGATCGTTCTCTCCGACAATCGTCTGGCCTCGACGGTCGACAGCCGCCAGCTCGGGCCGGTGCCACTCAAAGACCTATGGCGTGTCGAGGTCCGGTACTGGCCGGCCAACCGCATTGGTCAGGTCCGCTGAGCTAGTAGCGGTTGCGGACGATCAACTCGTCCAGCGCCTTGCGCCCTCCCATCGAGCGAGCGGCTCGCTGCTCACGCGCCGCCTCATCGTCGGGATAGCCGAAACACAAGGCATACCGGGCGTAGTGGTCGGGTGGAAGATTGAGCACGGCGGCGGCACACGCTTCGTCGTGCAAGGTGACAGGACACGAACCGACGCCGCGGGCGGCCGCCGCCAGCATCATGTTCTGTGATACCCGCCCGATATCGAACTCATACCCATCGGGTGTGCGCACCGGGACTACCAGCAGCCGGGCATCCCTAAGCGGCTGGGAGAACTGCCCGCACTTGGCCAGCCGCTCCTGCTGTTCACCGTCCTCGACGATCAGAAAGGCCCAATCCTGCCCATTCTTAGCGCTCCCGGTCCAGCGTCCGGCCTCGAGGATGGCAGCAACATCCTCGGCGGCCACCGGCTCGGGCCGGTACTTGCGCACCACCCGCAATCCCAGGATGGCTTCGTACGGATCGGTTGGGTAAGCAGACATATCTCCAATCTAGGCTCATCAAATGTTCAACCCTTACGCCTCGATTGCCGATCACGCCGAGCTCGTGCGGATACGAGTGATGACCGTGCGTGAACAGGTGACCGAATACCTCAACCGATCCGAGGCCACCCAGGATTCAATCAACGCCTACACCCACCTCGATCGGAGCCAGGCATTGCTACGGGCCGAGTTGATTGACCGGAGAATCTTTGCCGGAGAAGAGGTCGGGCCGCTGGCCGGTGTGACCGTGGCCCTCAAGGACCTCATCGACCAGAGGGGCCTCACCACCACCGCCGGGTCCAGTTTCTACCGAGAGGTGGCCAAGCAGTCGGCGACAGTTGTCGAACGGCTGGAGGGAGCCGGAGCGGTCATCATCGGCCGCGCCGGTCTCCATGAGTTTGCCTTTGGCTTCTCGTCCGAGAATCACTGGTTCGGCCCGGTCCGCAACCCGTGGGACCTCGATACCTCGCCGGGAGGCTCATCCGGTGGCTCGGCGGCCGCCGTGGCAGCCGGCCTCACGGGGGTGGCGATCGGCACCGACACCGGCGGATCGGTGCGCGTGCCGGCAGCGGTGTGTGGGGTCGTCGGCTTCAAAGTCACCCATGGGCGGGTTCCTCTCACCGGGGTGTTCCCGCTGGCGCCCAGCCTCGACACCGTCGGGCCCCTCACCCGCAGCGTTGACGACGCCACCCGGGTGTACCTGGCGATCGCCGGACATGACGTGGCCGACCCTTATTCCTTGATCGAGCCGGTCAAGGAGCCGAACCCGGAGACTTCGCTCGAGGGCCTCACTATCGGCGTGCCCCACCCGTGGGTCGATCATCCCGTGGACCCCGAGCTGCGGGCGGCGTTCGATGCAGCCCTCGGCCGTCTGGCGGGCATCGGCGCCGAGATTCGCCACCTCGAAGACGACTTTGTCCAGCCCCCGGGGCGGATCGACGACTCGGCGTACAGCGAGATCGCCATCGTCCACGGCAAGTGGTTCCCTTCCCGGGCCGACGAGTACGGGCCGGAGATAGCCGACCGGCTCGGGCCGGCCATGGCGGTGACCGTGGCGGCCGGGGTGGCGGCCAAGAAGTGGCGGGAGCAGCTTCGTGAGCACACCTTCGACCTGTTCCGGCACTGCGATGTCCTACTCACACCGGCGGTCGCCGGCAACCGCAAGCAGATCGGGGTCGACATTGTGATCGTCGATGGCGTTGAGATGACCTATCGCCGTGCGTTCGCCACCTTCTCGTCCCTGGTGAATCACGCCGGCCACCCGGCGATCGTGCTGCCACTCCACGAAGCCGGCGACCCGCCACCGGCCATCCAATTCGTCGGACCGGACTGGTCAGAGCATCGCTTGCTGGAGATCGGGCTGGCTCTGGAACGCGCCGGGGTGGTGGGGTACCGGCCTCCGACCTAGGGACAAAAGGGCAGCGCTACCATCCCCCGTGTTCTAACCTTCAGGCGACCGTGGCCACCAAACAAGACCCTGCCCCAGCCTTAACCGAGCGCGAGCGCCGCGAGCGCGTCGTCATCCGCTTTGCCGGCGACTCCGGCGACGGTATGCAGCTGGCCGGTGCCCGCTTCACCGACGCCTCTGCCGCCTTCGGAAACGACCTCGCCACCCTCCCCAACTTCCCGGCCGAGATCCGTGCCCCGGCCGGCACCCTGCCGGGCGTTTCCGCCTTTCAGATCCACATCGCCGGGTCAGAAATCCTCACGCCGGGCGACGAGCCCGATGTGCTGGTGGCCATGAACCCGGCCGCCCTCAAGAAGAACATCGGCGACCTCAAGCCGGGCGGCGTGATTGTCGTGAATACCGACAGCTTCGAGGAGCGCAACCTCGACAAGGCCGGATACGACACCAACCCCCTCGAGGACGGGACGCTCGACGGATTCAATGTTCTGAGTGCGCCCATGGATGAGCTAACGAAGCTGGCGGTAAAAGACAGCGGAGTCACCGGACGAGCCGTGCTCCGTTCCAAGAACTTTTTTGCCCTGGGGGCGCTCGCCTGGATGTTCGACCGGCCGAGCGACACCACTATCGATTGGGTTGAGGACAAGTTTGCCGGCAAGCCCGAAGTGGTGGCTGCCAACACGGCTGCCTTCAAAGCCGGTTACAACTACGGCATCACCACCGAGGCGTTCGCTCACACCACTTTCGAAGTGCCCAAGGCCGACCTCCCCTCGGGCGAATACACCAACGTTGTCGGCAATCAGACGTTGGCCTGGGGCCTTATCGCCGGAGCGCAGGCGGCCGGCCTCCCGTTGTTCTACGCCTCCTACCCCATCACCCCGGCCAGCGACGTGCTCCACGAACTGGCCAGGCACAAGAACTTCGGAATCCGGACCTTTCAGGCTGAGGATGAGATTGCGGCAGTGGGCGTGGCCTTGGGCGCGGCCTTTGCCGGCCACCTGGCCGTGACCGGCACCAGCGGTCCGGGCGTCGCCCTCAAGAGCGAGACCATCAGCCTGGCCCTCATGGCTGAGCTTCCAATGGTGATCGTCGACGTCCAGCGCGGTGGGCCCTCTACCGGTCTACCCACGAAGACCGAGCAGTCCGACCTCATGATGGCCATCCACGGCCGCCACGGCGAGGCTCCCCTCCCGGTAATCGCCGCCGCCAGCCCCGGCGATGCCTTCGACACCGCCATCGAAGCCTGCCGCATAGCCATCAAGTACATGACACCGGTGATCTTGCTGTCAGACGGCTACATCGGCACCAGCTCCGAGCCGTGGCTACTGCCCGACGTTGCCAAGCTGCCATCGTTCCCGGCCTCCTACACGACCGAGGTCAACCACGACGACGGCTTCATGCCGTATCTCCGACATCCCGAATCGCTGTCGCGGCCGTGGGCGGTCCCCGGTACCGCCGGTCTTGAACATCGGGTGGGCGGCATCGAGAAAGACCAGCTCTCAGGCAACGTCAGCTACGACCCGCTCAACCACGAGACCATGACCATCCTGCGGGAGAACAAGACGAAAGCCGTCGCCAACGACATCCCCGACATCGAGATCACCGAAGACGCCGACGCCAAGCTGCTGGTCGTCGGGTGGGGCTCGACCTTCTCGGCCGTCACCGCCGGCGTGTTGAACAGCCGGGCGGCCGGTCGCAAGGTAGCCCAGCTGCATCTCCGCCACCTGAATCCCTTCCCCTCCAATCTGGGTGAAGTACTAGCCCGCCACGACACCGTGCTGGTCCCCGAGCTCAACCGCGGCCAGCTCTCCCGCCTGCTGCGGGCCGAGTACCTGGTACCGACAGTCAGCCTGTCAAAAGTGCAGGGCCAGCCATTCATGGCTCGGGAGATCGAAGCCAAGATCGCCGAATTGCTGGAGGGCTAGCCGATGACCGTCACCTACAGTCGCCAGGACATGCAGTCGGATCAGGAGGTCCGCTGGTGTCCGGGCTGCGGCGATTACACCATCCTCGCCTCCGTTCAAACCTTCATGGCCGATGCCGGGATCGCCAAGGAGAACATCGTGTTCGTGTCCGGCATCGGCTGCGCCGCTCGCTTCCCGTACTACATGGAGACGTACGGGATGCACAGCATCCATGGTCGAGCCCCTGCCATCGCCTCCGGCATCGCGGCGGCCCGTCCCGAGCTATCGGTGTGGGTAGTGACTGGCGACGGAGACGCCCTCTCCATCGGCGGCAATCACCTCATCCACGCCCTGCGTCGCAACATGAACGTGAAGATCCTGCTGTTCAACAACCAGATCTACGGCCTCACCAAGGGTCAGTACTCGCCGACCAGCGAGCCGGGCAAG
>JAOTYB010000120.1 GCA_029862065.1 Acidimicrobiia bacterium
GGCCCCTTCGGAAAGCTGCGTGGCCAGGTACTCGGCCAGGGCGACCGCATTGTTGTGCCGCCGATCCTTCATGGCGTAGACCAGCGTCACCGGGCCGAGCCGGGCCTGGCGGGCGATCGGTTCCCAACCCGCCGGGTTGGCATCCAGCTCTTTGAAGTAGTCGGTCTTGAATTCGCTCCATTGATGGGTATTGGCCCGGTAGCGCTTCATCAGCTTGCGGCCGGGGGCCGCCTCCTTCACCCACAGAACGATCCGCAGGGAATCATGGCGGACTCCGGGCGGCCAGCGGCCATCGACGAGGAAGCGGGCCCCATCGGTCGGCTGATGAGGGTCCCAGGCTCGCTTGGTGCGGATGTCCGTCATGGCTCCATCCAACCCACCGGGGGTCGGTGAGTCAATTGGCATACGGAATGGGCCGGCTGTTCCCGGGGTTGTCTGATCCATGAACGACACCATCACCTCCGCCCTCGAGAGCGATCGAGTAATCGATATCACCACCACCGGCCGCAAGTCCGGTGAGCCACGGCGCCTCGAGATGTGGTTCCACAACGTCGATGGCCGCATTTACATCACCGGCATGCCGGGGAGCAGGGATTGGTACGCCAACGTGGTTGCCAACCCGGCCTTCACCTTTCACCTGAAAGAGTCAGCTCAGGAGGACCTGGCGGCCACAGCCCGGCCGATCCTGGACGAGACAGAGAAACGCACAGTGCTTGAAGTGTTGCTCGATCGTCTCGGGTACCGCGACCACATCGACCGATGGATGTCCGACAGCCCCCTCATCGAAGTCACGTTTGCGGGCTGACTCACCACCGACCACTGCCATTCCCCTCACGGGAGGGCGGCTGGCGGCGGCTTCACGATCGCAATCAATCAAGCTGGGGGTTGGAGCAGCCTGGTTCCTAGGCCCGCAAGCCCGGCAAATATCCCGGGCCGCCAAGTCTGAGGATCGACCGCTCGTGCATCGGCGGGAACGCCGGTGGGCCGAGCAGGTCGCCAACTTCTTGGATATCGACTGGGACCTGGCTGGCCTCGACAACGTGGTCTCCGACAGGCGAACCATCGTTCTTCCGTTGCATGAAGGGTTCGCCGATGCTCTCGCCTTGCTGCGGCTCGGCCCTGACCTGCGATTCGTGGCTCGCGACGAGCTATGCGAGTGGCCGACGCTTGGCCGATACCTGCTCGCCAGCCATCAGGTGCTGGTCGAGGCCGAGCGAGGGCGCACGGCCTACCGGCACTTGCTCTCGGCCGGCCAATCCGTCCTGGACAGTGGAGAGGCCCTGGTCGTGTTCCCCCAGGGGTCGATTCTTGGGATCGAAGTTGCCTTCTGGAAGGGAGCCTTCCGGCTGGCCGAGCGGCTCGATGCCTGGGTGCTTCCGGTCGCCCTCACCGGCAGCCACCGGGTATGGGAGTACCCGTATTCGCCGCTGGTGCGCTTCGGCCAAACGATCAGCGTGCGGGTGTTCCCGCCGGTACCTCCCGACCGGGCCGTCCGCGAAGCCGCCGCTATCGAACACCTGCTCAAGGACGCCGCCCTTGGTGGCTCCATGGCCGAACCGAGAAGGTATCGGCCCGAGATCGACGGCTACTGGGACGATTATCGATACGAGATCGACCCACGATTTCCCGAGTTGGCAGACCAGGTCGCCTCGCATCGGGACCATCTAGCTCAGTAGGGTCCCGCACCCATGAGCGTCTTCTTCGCACTGATCTCGGCAGTGACTTTTGGTGCCGCCGACTTCCTCGGCGGTATCGCCACCCGCACGTCCAATCGGGTGTTCTCGGTCGTGGTTGCCTCCCAGATCGTCGGTCTGAGCGTTGCAGTCGTCACGCTGGTCCTCGTCGGCGGCGACCTCGTAGCCGAAGACATCGGGTGGGCGGCCGCCGGCGGCCTGGCAGGAGCTGCCGGTCTTCTGCTGCTCTATCGAGGCCTGGCGATTGGGACCATGAGCGTAGTGGCCCCCCTCAGTGCGATCATGGGGGCGCTGGTGCCGGTCGGCTGGGGCATTCTCACCGGCGAGCGTCCGTCTCTGGTGGCGATGATCGGGATTCCCGTGGCCCTGGCGGCCATCGTGTTGGTGAGCGGCGGCGGTCGGAGGATGGAGATAGGGCCCGGGGTGCTCGAGGCGGTGGGAGCCGGCATCGGGTTCGGCTTGTTCTTTGTTCTCATCGCCAACACCGAGTCGGCCGAACTGTGGACGATGACGTTCGCCCGGCTGGCCTCGATCTCTGTTGTAGCGCTGATCGCTGTCATTGCGGGGGCGCCGCTTCGACCTGGTCGGGGGGTGGGGTGGATCGTTGCCGGTGCCGGGGCGCTGGACATGACGGCCAACCTGCTCTTCCTACTGGCCGAACGGAGGGGTCTGCTGACCCTGGTGGCCGTGATTACCGCGATGTATCCGGCGAGCACCGTCGTTTTGGCCAGGGTGGTCCTCGACGAACGACTGACCCGCCCGCGGCTCTACGGACTCGGCTTGGCGGCTTTGG
Source organism: Acidimicrobiia bacterium (assembly GCA_029862065.1). Classification (GTDB taxonomy): domain Bacteria; phylum Actinomycetota; class Acidimicrobiia; order Spongiisociales; family SHLN01; genus SHLN01. The sequence continues at coordinate 2,488 of JAOTYB010000120.1, forward strand.
GGATCGGGCTGATCAGCGTCGGTTAGGTGACAGGGTGCTGGCCACCTCGTCGAGCAGCCCGCGGGCCTGTTCGAGTGTTCCGGCGACCCCATCGAGCTCATGCATCGTGGAGGCAGACGTGATGGCGGTCTCGGCCTCATCGAACAGGCCGGTGGCAGTGGCGTACTTCGTGCTGAGCTGCTTGTCCTCGGCCAGCTCGACTGCGTCACTCATTTCGATGACCCGGCTGCCGAGCTGCATCGTCTGGTCCCGCAGCTCCTCCCGGCGCCGCTCCCGGCGACGAGCGTGTCGGGCCTCGCGGGTGCGCACCTCCCATATGCGGCCTCCCACACCGACGATCACCAACACCGCCACAACGCCGGCGAGCACCAATCCGGTCGAAATGCCGCCTGAATCGTCGCTGGGAGCGAGAGCATCGGCGAACGCAACGGCTCCGGCGGCCGCGTCGGGCCCACGCAAATCATCGCCGGCCTCATCCAGCGCCTTCTCCAGCCGACTCTGAGAGACCTCGTCGCTGAAAACGCCGAAGGACGAGGGCGTGAAAGCCAACACGGTGACCGACCCCAGCCCATCGGCAATCTCGCTCGCCAGTTGTTCGGCGTTGCCGCCGGCAAACACGGCCACTTTGAGATCGATGTCGAAACCTGCCGCGGTTGATATGGCCCGCTGGGCGGCTGAGATATCGATCGCTTCGGCCCCCGCTTCTACATAGACGGATCCCGTCGACAGTTCCGAAATGGCCGGACCGGTGGACTGAGCCCAGACCGGGGCAACCATGAGCGAAATCATGGTTGCTAGCAGAGCGATCGAGCGAGTCCGACCGAGCACCTCCGGGGTCCTTTCGTAGGGCGACCGTAGGATATCTCCCGTGGCGAGAGGATTCCGAAAGCGTTTTGTGGAGGCTCCCGACGGTCGGCGCTGGGTGGTCGAGCGTCATTGGCTGGCCCGACGCCCCCGGTATTTTGGCTATCGCTTCCGGGTGGGCCGGAAGGAACGAGTGTTTGAGCCTCCCCTGGTTGGCCGGCCCGAAATCCATCGGCCGCACCCCTCGGCCGTCCAGCCGCCCCTACCCAACCCCTACCGGGACAATCGTGAGATCGCTCGGCGAGAGCGGGGCAGCCGCCCACGGTGGATCTTCTGGGGTGGCGACACTTCGGGGGGGAGCGGTTCCGGCGGCGGCGGGTGGTTCGGTGGCTTCGGCGGGCGCAGTTCTGGTGGTTCTTCCGGTGGGGGCAGCCGGGGCGGCAGCAGCGGTGGGGGCAGCCGGGGCGGCAGCAGCGGGGGAGGCGACCGGGACGGGGGCGGCGGAGCAGCCGCCGCCGGGGGTGGGTTACTTGCTGCTCTCGCCAAGATCCTGCTCTACGTTGCCATCGTTGTGGCGGTGGTGGTGGCCGCCCTCTTTACGGTGTTCGTGCTTGTTCCCTCGCTGGTCTTTCTCGCCGAGTATCTGCTGTTCTGGCTGGTGGTCGGTGGCTGGATCCTCTACAACACACTCACCGGCCGTCCGTGGGTGATCAAGGCCACCAAGGACGGCTATGAGAGCCCCGACCATGCCTGGCGCATCAAGGGGTGGCGGAACTCGCAGGCTCTCATCGATGACATCGCCGACGATCTCCGCCGGGGTGAGCCGCCCATCCCCAGCGAGGTCGCCGTAGAAGTAGAACTGATCGAGGACTAGTGCTCATCCGACCCGAGGCAGAGGCCGACTTCGCCGGCGTGGCTGCGGTCAACAACGCCGCCTTTGGAACCGAGAACGAAGCGCACCTGATCGACTTGATCCGTCAAAGCGACCTGTATGTCCCCGAGTTGTCGTTGGTGGCGCTTGAGGGGGACACCGTGATGGGCCACATCATGTTCAGCTACATGACTCTGGAGTCGGCCGACGGTGATCTACCAATCCTCGATCTGGCGCCGCTGGCGGTCCACCCGGACTGGCAGAACCGGGGGATTGGCTCAGCGCTGGTGAATCACGGCCTTGGCCTCGTCGAGCGGCGGGGTGAGCCGCTTGTGTTGGTTGAGGGTATCCCTTCCTATTACCCGCGCTTCGGTTTCGAGCGGGCGTCACCGCACGGGATCACACCGCCGTCGCCCGCCATCCCCGACGAGGCCTTCATGGTGAAGCTGCTGCCCAGCTGTACGCCGGCCTACCGGGGGCGGGTCAGGTACCCGCCGGCTTTCTATGCGGCCGGCACCGTCGGGCCCTAGTCCGACCACCGGGTGTTCGGTTGTCAGGAGCGGCGGGCCCGCAATTTGCGTGCGATCGCCGACCCTCACGGCCACGGTGAGGCCGGTCGGCCCTAGTCAACAGACCTCCCAGCTCGTACCGTTGGGGGGGATGCGAAGGAGGGGGTTGCCGTGAGCAGTCGTGGATGGGTGGGGTTGTTATTGGGTTTGCTGGCCGGTTTGGTGCTTCTCGGCTGCGACGATCTTGACGTAACCAACGACGGAGTGCGCGGGTCGGGCAATCTCATCACCGAGTCACGTAGCGTCTCCGGATTTGACGAGATCGTGTTGTTGGGATCCGGCGACGTAGTTATCGACGTCACGGGCACCGAATCCCTCACAATCGAAGCAGAGGACAACATCATGCCGCTGTTGACCGCCGACCTGAGCGGCAGTCGGCTCGAGCTCGGGTCAGACGAGCCGTTCTCGGCGACGAGGGGGATTACCTACACAATCACGGCTGCGACCCTCGACGGGGTGACCATCAACGGGAGCGGCAACTTCCTGGCCTCCGGCGTTGACACAGGCCGCTTTGAGGTCACCGTCAACGGTTCGGGAGACGTGGAACCGAACGGGACCTGCGCTGAGGTGGACGTGAACATCAACGGATCCGGCAACTTCCGAGGTGAGGGTCTTGTCGCCTCGGTTGGCGACATCGGGATATCGGGCAGCGGTTCGGCAGTGGTCAACGTCTCCGACGACCTGAACGTCCGTATCAGTGGTTCAGGAAGCGTCGAGTACCTCGGCAATCCGGTTGTTGACTCGCAAACCACCGGTTCGGGAAGCGTGTCTCAACGCTGAGCGTTAGACCGGCGGTTTGTTGTCCAATGTCCCCCCTTTGTGTCACACCCGGGTGATACAACAAAACCAGCGTTTAAGTGGGAGCGAAGCCATGAGCACGTTGCGTTCGGTGGTTGATGAGCTGGCTGGCGAAGGATTGGAGCTGGTCGACAATCGGCAGCTTGAGGACGACCTGGTCGAGCTAGATCAACAGATCGTGCGGCTCAGCGCCCAGCGGTCGAGGCGGCTGACCGAGATCGATCGACGAGGAAGCTATGAGGAGGTGGGCTACCTCTCGACCACCTCGTGGTTGCGCGACCGTTGCCGGATATCGGTTCGCGAGGCGACCAAACGAGTTCACCGAGCCCGGTCACTGGCTTCGATGCCGCACACCATGACCGCCTATCAGGACGGTGAGCTCACCGTGCCGGTTGTCGACCTCCTCACCTCCGCCCGTAAACGACACCCCGACACCTTCGTGGCCCACGAGGCCACGTTGGTGGAAGAGATGCGGGTGCTAAACCCCCGGGACGCCTCCCGGCTCATCGCCTACTGGCGTCAAGCCCTCGATCATCACGATGTGGACACCGCCCTGCAGCGCAGTCGCCGACGCCTGAGCATCGCCTCCACCTTCGAGGGCATGGTGCGTGGTGAGTTCGAACTCGACCCGGAGAGCGGCGAGGCGGTCATGACCGCGCTACGGGCGTTGTCCGAAACGACAGATGAGACCGATGATCGGTCTCCCACCCAGCGCCGGGCCGACGCCCTCGTCGACCTGTGCCGCGACTATCTCGACCACGGAGACACTCCGGTACGGGGTGGAGAGA
>JAOTYB010000122.1 GCA_029862065.1 Acidimicrobiia bacterium
GTTGGGCGTCCTCCACCAGCGCAGTCCGCTCCAGGTAGGCAGGATCGAACAGCAAAGGAGAAAGCCCGGTCTCCTCAGGCATCATGCCATCCTGCATGGCCGCCACCGCGGCCCGGAAGTCGCCGGCGGTCACACCCAGCTCGGTTTGCAGCGCCTCCACCTCGGCCCGCGCTTCTCGGTAGAGGCGGGCAATCTCCTCGGTGCCGCCGTAGGGGATGTTCTCGAGTGTCTCCACTGTGGCGAGGGATTGGCGGAGGGCGTCGGCTTTCAAGGCGGTGAGCTCGGCCAGCTCCGCCTTCTTCTCGGCGATGAGATGTGACACGTTCACGTATCCGGAGATCACCTCGAGGTCGGCGATCTCGCGTTCGATGTGCGACAGCGGCGTGGCGGCCTTCGTCGAAGCCGAATGCTCCAACGCCCGCCTGGTGGCGATCAACTCGTCGAGGATTGGGTCGTTGTCGGATCCGGACCAATGGTCGATTCGGTGGCTCAGGTCATCGATCAACATCTGAGTGTCGGCCATCGAGGCGTCAACCAGGCTGTCGTATCCGGCCGGGCTCCACGACGGAGCAGTGGCGACCAGCTCGATGGGTTGAAGACGTTCGACAAAAGACGCCCGGCTCTCCAGATCCAGAGCGCGAGTTCGCAGGTTCGACACCACCCCCGACAGCGCCGCCGTGCTGCCTGACGTCTTGCCGATCGTGGCCAAGGCCTGGAGGATTTCGGACCGGGTCGAGTCGAGGTTGTTGGCGATGGAACGCAGGCTGCCGGCTCGTGTCCGGAGGGCCCCTGGGTCGATCTTGATCACCATAGAGCAATGATAACAATCACTAACGCTTGTAAGCAAGCAAAGATTCGGTCGCGAGGATTCCCGGCGGTCAATCAGGGTTGGGCGATGGGGCCGCTCAGGCGGTAACGAAGAGGCGCTGCGAGGCAAAAGTGCCAACGCCCACGGCATCCCCGTTCACCTTTACGGTGAGGGCCCCGTGAGGATCGGCCTGCACGAGCTCCACTTGGGCGTCGGGCCTGAGGCCGGATTCGTCGAGGAACCTCATCATGTCGGCGTCGAGCTCTAGTTCCTCGGAGATCCGCTCGAGACGCTGGACCTCACCGGCCCGCATATCGGCCATCGGTTTCATCAGCGGCGGCTTGTACCCCGCCCCTGGAATGGGGTTGCCGTGTGGGCAGGTCTTCGGGTCGTCCATCACCGCCCACATCGCCTTTTCGACGTCGTCGGAGATGGTGGTTTCCCACACCTCGGCTTCTGCGTGAACTTTGGCCCATGGCAGCTTCAACACTTCCGAGAGAAACCGTTCGGCCAACCGGTGGCGGCGAACCACCACACTGGCGAGATGGCGGCCTTCTTCGGTGAGCAGGATTTCTCGATCGGTGGTCACCAGGCCCTCTTCGGCCATGCGGTGGACCATTTCCGAGACGCTGGCTCGACTCACTCCGAGCCAGTCGGCGATCCGCGCTTGGATCACAGGGATACCCTCTTCTTCGATCTCCCAGATCGCCTCGACATACTCGCGGTATCGCACTGAGTAGGTGGTGTCCATGACGTGATCGTACCTTTCGCTCAGGAAGTGGTTAGGTGGCGGCCGGCCTCAATACGAGTAGCCAGGTGAGAATCCCCGATAGGAGAATCAACGCCAAGGACGCAATGCCCACGTCGGCCAGGAATCCATCCTCGGCCGCATGCCATATCCGGGTGGCCAGCGTATCGAACCCGATGGGCGCCAAGAGCAAAGTGGCCGGCAGCTCCTTGAGCACCGACAGCATCACCAAGCCTGCTCCGGCGGCCAGACCGGGCGCCATCAAGGGCAGCTCGATGGTGAGGAACCGGCGCGCCGGGCCGGCCCCGAGCGTCCCGGCGGCTTCGGTGACATTGGAGGACAGGGCGCCGAGAGCCACTGTGCTCGCCCGCATGGACTGGGCACCGAAATGGAGCACGTAGGCAAGGATGAGAAGGGGGAACGTTTGGTAGAGCGAGAACAGCAGATCCGGCGCTCGGAGGGCGAAGAACGCAATGGCCAGGGCAACCACGAGCCCGGGAAGCGCAAAGACGCTCGAGATCACAGCCGGCACCCGTGCCGAGACCCGTCCGTGGGATCGCACGGCGGCGTATGCGACGGGCAGCGTCACGAGCACTGCGGCTAGCGCGGCAACAACACCCGCCACCGTCGATCCGGCCGCCGGCCCAGTCAACTCGGTGACCGACTCGACCAGGTCGGCCAGCTCTTGGCGTCCCGCGATTGGTCCGCGTAGCCACCAGACGAGGAACACCGCCACAGGCGCCACGAACGCAACAGACACGATGGCGAGGACCGACAAGCCCGCCCAAGGTCGCCAGCGACCAAGCGAATGGATTCGCGGGGGCCGTGTGTCGGCCGTGGCGACCGCTTTGCCGCTCAGAACCGGCTCGCCAGTCGAAACCACGAGGGCGACCACGGCAAGGAGCAGGCCGAGCGTGATCGCCACCGACGGCGCAAAGAGTTGCGACGAGAAGATCGCACGGGTGAGTGTGTCGTAGCGCATCAACGACACCGCCCCGAAGTCGCTCAGCGCGTACAGCATCACGAGCATCGTTCCCGCCGCGATGGCCCCTCGGGCCTGGGGGAGCGTGACCCGCAACAAAGCGCGACGCCGAGTGTCGCCGAGGCTTCGGGCAGCCTCCTCCAAGCTGGGTGGCGTGGCGGCGAAACGGGCCGCCACCGGGAGGTACACATAGGGGTAACTCAATGCCACCAGGGTGATCCAAGCGCCGGCAAAGCCGTCTGGTCGGGGGATGGCTTCCACGAGTCCACCCGGCCCGAAGGCGGCCCGCAGGGCGGCTGCCCCGACGAACGAGGGGATGACCAGAGGCAGGGCGGCCGCCACGCGCCAAAAACGCCGACCCGGCACATTGGTCCGCACGACCAGCCATGCCAGCGCCGTTCCGACGACCGCCGCCCCGGCTGCCGAGGTCACTCCGATCAGGAGAGATCTGCGCAATGGGCCCAACGCGGTGCTGGAGGTGATGATCGACCATGGATCCTCCGCCTGGAAGGCGGTGCCGTAGACCAGGTATCCGAGGGGGAAAAGGAAGAGAACGCCGACGGCGATCGACACAAAAACGACGGTGGTCGGCCGGCGCACGGTGCCTTAGGGCCCTTCGAGGCCGCTGGCGTCGATCAGTTCCTTGGTGCGTTCGAGCCCCCCGCCCAGACTGTCGAAATCGAGGGTGGCTCCACCGATGTCGTTCAGCGGCGGCAACCCCTCCCACGGAGTCGCACCCATCGCCAGGGGATACTCGAAGGTCTCCTCGCTCAGGAACTGCTGGGCGGACTCTCCCAGCAGATACTCCAGGAGAGTATTGGCGTCGTCCTGGGAGGTGCTGGCATGCAGGATCCCCGCCGCGGTCACGATCACCAGGCCGCCGAGGTCTTCTCCGGCGAAGTAGTGATTCTGTGACGGGAGGCCCGGGTCCTCGGCCAGCGCTCGGAAGTTGTAGTAGTGATTGACGAGGCCCATCGGCGCTTCGCCCCTGGCCACGGCCTGAACGATCGAGGAGTTGTTGGCGTACTCGGGGCTGTTGTTGGCGGCCATGCCCTCGAGCCACCCAAGCGTTGCGTCGTCACCTTGCACCTGTCGCATGGCGGTCACGAAATCCTGGAATGACCCGTTGGCGGGAGCGAGCGCCACCCGGCCTTCGTAGGCAGGATCGGTGAGCTCGAAAACAGACGCCGGAAGCTCGGCCGCGTCCACCAAGTCGGTGTTGTACACCAGCACCCGCACTCGACCGGACAACCCGATCCACCGTCCGTCGGCGTTCCTGAACGACGGTTCAACCAGTTCGAGCGTTTCGGCGGCTATGGGTGCCAGGTGCTCTCGCTCGGCGAGAAACCCGATCGCGCCTGGGCTCTGCGAGATGAAGACGTCGGCGGGGCTTCGTTCGCCCTCCTGGTCGATGAGCAGCGCCAGATCGGCGGAGCCGCCGTACCGGACCTCCACAGGTATTCCGGTGTCTTCGGTGAAATCCTCGAGCAGCGGCCCGATGAGCTCCTCGCTGCGACCCGAGTAGACCGTGAGCGGATCGCCGGCGCCTCCGCATGCGGCCATTGCCAGGCTGGCGATGAGAAGACCTATGACATATCGCATCGGCAAAAACCTAATGTTGCAGAAACGCCAACGTCAAGCTCGGCTGACCTTACGTGTCAGGAAGCCCTAACAAACGATACCGTGCCCGGGTAGGTGATCGCCTCTGTCCCCTGATAGGAGACTTTCACGCGGTCGCCGATGCGGTACCGCGGTGCCGAAATCGAACGGACGAGTACCTCGGACCTTCCCACCTGAACCTTGTAGGACGTGTCGTGGCCGTAGAACTCCACGTGGATCACCGTCGCCTCACCTTCGCTCGACAGCACCAGCTGTTCGGGCCGCACCATGACCTCGCGCAGGCCTTCGGTGTGATCAGCTACCGGGATGGGCCCAATCAGCGTTTCGGCGACGCCGCTTTGGACATGGCCGGCGAAGACGTTGGCGTCGCCGACGAACCTGGCCACCCAGGCGGTGGCGGGTTGCTGGTAGATCTCGGCGGGGGCTCCCGTTTGGATGATGGTGCCCCGATTCATCACGGCGACCTCGTCGCCGACTACGAAGGCCTCTTCTTGATCGTGGGTCACAAAGACCGAAGTGATGCCGACGTCATTGAGGAGACGGGCGACGTCTGTGCGCACCCGGACCCGAAGCTCCGTGTCGAGGTTCGAGAAAGGCTCGTCGAGCAGCAAGACGCGGGGCTCGGGCGCCAAGGCGCGAGCGATCGCTACCCGACGGGCTTGGCCACCCGAGAGCGTGTGGGGCTTACGGTTCTCGAAGCCCGTCAAGTCGACCATGGCCAACGCGGTGGCCACCTTGGCGGACCGGTTGGCAGGCGCCAGTCCATATCCGACGTTGTCGCCGACGGACATGTGAGGAAAGAGCGCTCCATCCTGGAAGACCAGTCCGACGTTGCGGCGCTCCGGGGCGACGACGCGATCGGCGTCGGTGAGAACCTCGTCGTCGATTCGCACCCCGCCGGCGTCGGGGGTTTCGAGGCCGGCGATGATCCGAAGGAGGGTGGTCTTGCCGCTGCCGCTGGGACCGAGCAACGCCAGGGTCTTCCCCAGCGCCACCGACAGAGACACATCGGAAAGGACGGCATTGCCGTCGAAAGACTTGGTCACGCTGTCGACCACGAGGTGATGCGCTTGTTGCATGTACCGAACAGGCTACCTTCGGGTGCCCTTACAGAAAACCCGAAGATTGGCTAGGCCTGCTCATCCGGGGCGATGATGGCTGACAATCTCCCGGGTGAGTGCGTAGTCGGGGCCTGCCAACTTGCCGACGGCCCGGAGCTCATGGGGGAGAACGCGGGTGCCGTCGAGCAGGTGGTCGGCCACATGAATACGCACAACTTCGCCAACCACCAAATTGGCCCGCATGGGTCCGTCGCCGATGGGGATGATCTGTCGCACCAACGCCTCCATGGATGCCTTGGCCTCGGCCACTCTGGGGGCGGCCACGACGTCAGATTCGTGCGGGGTGAGCCCGGCAACCGCGAACTCGTCCACCGAGGCCGTTGTGGCGGTCTGGTTCATTGCCGCCAGCACCTCCTCGGTCACGGAATTGAGCGTGAACTCTCCGGTGAGAGTGACATTCTCGAGAGTGTCCTTGGCAACGTTCCCAATCGGAGAGAAAACCACTGTCGGTGGAGTGACTCCGAACACGTTGAAGAACGAGAAGGGAGCAAGGTTTGGGACGCCTTCGGCGGAGACGGTCCCCACCCAGGCAATCGGCCGCGGCACCACGAGACCGATGAGGAGCTTGTAAAGGTCCTGCGGCTCGAGATCTCCGGGGTTGAACGTGGTCACTGACCGAATTGGTTGCGATGGACCAATTCGTCGAGTGGCTTGCGGCCCAGCGGCATCGCCGCCCGCTGAGCAGACCGGCCCGCCAGTTCGGCGTCTTCGTCGGGATAGCCGAGGGCGACTGCGTATCGGCATTGGTAACCCTCGGGGATATTGAGGATCGTGTGGGCAACATCCTGCCTGTGCATGGTGACTGGACAGCTGCCGACCCCGATGGCAGCGGCGGCCAGCATGATGTTCTGCGCTACCCGGCCCATGTCGAATGCATAGCCATCGGGATGGGAGACGAGTGCAATCGCCAGCGGCGCGTTCCTCACGGGAGTCATAAAGTCGCCCGCCTCCAGCAGGCTCTCCTTCTGCGCAGGGTCGTCGATAACGATGAAGGACCACAGCTGGAGGTTCTTGGCCGATCCGGTCCA
>JAOTYB010000121.1 GCA_029862065.1 Acidimicrobiia bacterium
CCGTTGCCGACTCACAGCCCACAGAAGCGGTGTCCAACCCGCAGGACCTCACAAGCACCGGGATCGAAATCTCCGCCCCCCAAGCAGCCGCCGCCGATTCCCTCGAAGGCAGTCCGATACTGGCGAGCCCAAAGGCCGATCGCAGTCAGGCCGTCTGGATGGGCGTGGGTCTCGGTGGAATACTCCTTGCCGGCGCCTGGGTTCTTCGTCGGCGACGCCGCCACCCGGCCCTCTAGGCCTCGCGCCGCTTCAGCTCGGTGCGCAAAGCGTCGTCGGCGTACTCCATCAACTCAGGCCCCCACTCCCGTGAGGCGATGGCCGCCGGTACGTCGGAGACAAGGAGTTCGGCAACGGTGTCCCGAATGGTGCGGGCCCACGCCCGGCCGGTGGCGGCGCCGTGTTGGCTGAGAGTTCCGTCGGTGTTCACGACATACACCCTGGCCTCCATCTGGGGGTTGGCCTTCGAGCCCTTCTCGCCGTAGATGAGCAACACGCACGGGGCATCGAGATCCTGGATACCACCGGTGGCAACGAACTCCCCGTCGTACGCCCACCCGGTCGCCTTGTCGGTGTCGACGTTGTGAACCACCTTGGCCCAGTTCTTGTGGCGCTCATCACCGATGAGGGGGACGTCGACGGCGACGGTTACTACGGCTTCCATGGATTGATACTGTACGCCCCGAATGCTTACTTGGGATCCCGGCCACTACGAGGAGTTCTTCGCCGAGCGGCATCAGCCCGGGCACGACTTGCTTGTGCGCATCGATCACAGCTCACCGCGATCCGTTGTCGACCTCGGATGCGGCACCGGCCGCCTCACCAGCGAACTCGCCATTCGCTGGCCAGATGCCGATGTGGTGGGTGTGGACCGCTCGGCCGAAATGCTGGCGTCCGCGCCTGACACCGGTGTCATATTTCAGCTCGGCGATATCGAAACATGGACGCCGACCTCCCCGGTTGACGTGCTGTTTGCCAACGCCAGCTTGCAATGGATCCCCGACCACCGGACTCTGTTCCCCAACCTCGTCTCGACGCTGGCCCCGGGCGGGACCCTGGCGGTTCAGATGCCACTGTCATGGGATCAGCCTTCTCATAGCATTCTCCGGGAGCTTGGGGCCGAATACGACGTCAGCATCGCGGCCCCTCCCACCCTGGAACCGGGCGACTACCTCGAGGTTCTGGCGGGCCTGGCCGAAACCGAGGTATGGGTGACGACCTACCACCACGTACTGTCCGGTGAGAACCCGGTGTTCCGCTGGGTGTCGTCAACCGGGGTCAAACGTTTCCTCGATCGCATCAATCCCGACCAGCACGGGGCGTTTCTCGATGAGTTGGCGCGCCGCCTGCTCGGTGCCTATCCCCCAGACCAGCGCCGGGAAACCGTCTTTCCGTTCACCCGCCTCTTCGTCCTGGCTCGGGTGTCTGCTTGACCGGCCGCCGTATGCTGCACGAATGCTTGCCGACCGATCAGTCCTCATCACCGGCGGTTCCTCAGGGATCGGCCGTGAGCTCGTTCGCCAATTCGTAGCCAACGGCGCCCGGGTCCTCACCACCGCCCGCCGCGAGTCGGCCTTGCTCGAGACAATCGAGGGCCTCGATCCAGACCGAGCATTCATCGTGCCGGCCGATCTTGGAAGCCGGACGGGACGCGAGATCATCACCACCGAAGCCTTGCGGATCGCTCCGATCGATGTGGTCGTGCACGCCGCCGGCATCCTCGGCCCTAAAGCCCGCCTGGCCGATTACCCCGAGGACGCCTGGCACGAGGTGTTCCACATCAACGCCACCTCGGTTCACCTGCTCCATCAAGCCCTCGTGCCGTTGTTGGCGCCAACTGCCACGATCATTGGCCTAGCTAGCTCGGTCGGCCGGGTGGGGCGGGGCGAGTGGGGCATGTACGCCATCTCCAAAGCGGCGCTCGAGGGGTGGCTTGAGGTGTTGGCCGATGAGTGGGAGGGTCCGGTCTATTCGGTCAATCCGGGCGGGACGGCCACTGCTATGCGAGCCGAGGCAATGCCCGACGAGGACCCGGCGACCATCCCCTCCCCCGCCGACATCGCACCCATCTTCCTGCGGCTGGCCCGGGCCGAGCCGGGAGAACCATCCGGGAGCAAGTTCGATGCTCGGGATTTCATCGGCGCCGATCCGCTGGCAGGCGCTTAACCCGTCGGGTTAGGCTGGCCCCACCGAAAGGGGAATGTGTGCATATCGTTGTAGCTACGGACGGGTCGCTCGACCCGGAACAGACCGCCAGCCTGGTGGCCCCCCACGCTGAGGGCAGCGCCGTCACGGTCTTGACAGTCATCGAAATCCCTCGCCGACTGCTCGCCGACCTCCGGTCCGTGTATGGAGAACAACGCGGGGTGGCGGTCGACAGCGACGCCGAATACGTCGGCATCAGCCCCAAGCTGGCCGGGGTCGACCCCGACTTCCCCGGCGACGACGCCATCATCGAGCAATATCTGGCCAACCAAAAAGAAGAGCGGACCAAGCCAATGGTTGCGGCCCTGGCTGGGGCCGGTATGAAAGTCGAAATCGAGATCCTCGACGGCGAGAATCCGCCCAGGATGATTATCGAATACCTCCGCGCCAAGAAGGCGGATCTGGTAGTGATGGGTGCCAGGGGACGTGGCCTGTTTGAGGGCATGATCGGTTCAACCGGGACGAAAGTTGCCCGCCACGCTCCCTGTTCAGTCCTACTGATCCGCGACTAGAACCCTCCCAACCGGGCTATTCTCGCCGTCATGCGGGCGCTCATACTGAACGCGACATACGAGCCGCTCTCGATCGTCTCGGCCCGCCGCGCCATTGTCCTTGTGCTGCGGCAGAAGGCCATCGTGCTCGAGCAGAGTGGCAGCGTGTGGAACTCCGAACGGTCAAGTTTCGAAATGCCGTCGGTGATCCGCCTCAATTCGTATGTCAAGGTGCCATACGCCCGCCGGGTGGCCCTCAACCGCCGGGCCGTGTTCGCCCGCGACGACCATTCCTGTCAGTACTGCGGTACCGGAGCCGAAAACCTCGACCACGTCTTGCCCCGATCCCGCGGCGGACCCCATTCGTGGGAGAACGTGGTCGCCGCCTGCAAGCGCTGCAACCTTCGCAAGGGTGACCGGACCCCGTCGGAGGCCGACATGCCCCTCCGCTCCGAGCCGGCTGCCCCCCGTCGGCACGGCTGGGTGCTGGTGAATCTCGGGGCTCCACCCCATCCCACTTGGCAGCCGTACTTGGCAGGGGCGTTCTGAGGAGTTCACCGTTGACAGTTCACAGCAAGATGAGCGACGGCGAATTGAGCTTGTCTGACTGGTGACTGTTGACTATTGACTGTTGACTGTGACCTCAAAGAAACACTCAGGGTCATCGCCCTGATACGCTACGTGGCGCTGGCAACACGCGAGGACTCATGCGGGTCGTTGGATACGTTCGAGAATCATTCGGTCCTGAGGACTCAGATCCTGCATTCGTGCAGGGAGAGGCGATCCGTAGCTGGGTGCGCAGCACCGGCCACAACCTCATCGCAGTGTGCCAGGACGTCCGGCAGGAAGGCCACGGCCTCGGCCGGGAGGGCTATCAAGCGCTGCTCGGGATTGTGGCGGGCCAGGGTGCGGACGGGGTGGTGGTGCCCTCACTCTCGTCGCTGTCCCCCGATCTCATGACTCAGGAGATCACCATCTGGGACCTCCGCCGACGAGGCGTGACCGTCCTGTCGATAGAGGATGCCGACCAGCAGCTGTTGCTGGCTCCCACCAAGGAACGGCAGCTCATGCGAGACGTTCTTGCTCGGTTGCAGGAGTACTACGAGTGGGCCCGTCCGATGATGGAAGCCGAGGACGAAGATGAAGATGCCGACGACCGGGGCGACGAGGTCGTTGTCGAACTCATTCCGGCCTCCGACGCCTAACCCATCCAGCCTTGTTACGTGGCCTGGCTGAGAGCGGCCCAGGCCGCCCGTGCCAAAGCGAACGCCTTCTCGGCCCCCACCAGCGCCGACCCGACGTGATAACTGCCGTCGTGGCGTTGCAACAGAACCGTCACCAGGTTGTGGTCGCCCAGCCTGTGCTCCTCCACCGACAAGAGCACCGGCGGAGGCTGATCCCCCGATAGCTCCCCCACCGCTGCCACCACTGCCTCACGCACGCCGGCGTCGCTCGGCCGGCCCCGTCGGGTGACGGTGCGGCCGTCGTCGGTGTCGACCGTCACCGCCACACCGTCACGGTCTTCCTGCACCCTCACCCGGGCCAACAAGCTGGAAGCCCCGGGCGAGACATCCGACAGGGATTCCGGCTCCGGCGCCGGCTCCGGCTCTGCCACCGGTTCGGGATCCCGGATGAAGCGCTCAAGCTCGTCGGCCGCCGGCTCTGGCTCTGCCTCGGGAATGATGGTGGTCTGCACCAGGCGGGGACCCGTCAGAGCCGCCACGGCTTCGGCCGGCGGCGGAGGCGGGCCGGTCGGCTCGATCCTGGCCTGGGGCGGCGCCATCCGACCCTTGAGGCCGTATTCGGCAAGAACGTCCCGCACCGCCGCCGCTACATCGGTCGGATCGGCATCGGCCGACAGTCGCACGCGCACCCCTTCGGCCGTGTCCTCGGCCAATTCGGCGTCGGCGACACCGGGAAGCGAGCGGAGGGCGGCGGTGACGTCGATATCGCGGTTCATCGTTGGGCCTTGCGCCACTCGAGGAAGCGGATGATGTCGACGGGTTGAGGACGCACCTCGGCTGAGCCATAGGCGGTCTGCAGGCGCCAATTGAGATACGACCGGCGGGGCACGGGCAGGAACGGTGACATCCTCCACCACTTCGCAGGAGTCATGGCGAAGAATGCCCGGATCGCTTCTCCCCACAGCGTCGGGCGTCGGATAATGGCAGGCAAAATCGAGGACGCGAACATCGGGTCTCTGACTCTAATCTTGCAACCCTTGATAGGCTGTTCTTCGATCGAACCCAGAGGAGCCCGAGTTGACAGCTGAGCCAAAAGACGCGGGCACTGCCTGGTTCATAGAGCAGTTTGACTCCATCGTTTCGAACATCGAGCGGGTGGTGCAGGGCAAGCACGACGAGATCCATCTGGTCGTTCAAACCCTCATCGCCGGCGGCCATACCCTGGTCGAGGACGTTCCCGGCGTTGGCAAGACCCTGCTCGCCAAGTCGCTGGCGCGCTCCATTGATTGCAGCTTCCATCGGATCCAGTTCACTCCCGACTTGCTGCCCTCCGACCTCACCGGTGTGTCCGTGTGGGACCGCGAGCGAGGCAAATTCGTGTTCCGCCGCGGCCCGGTGTTCTCGAATATCGTGCTCGGCGACGAGATCAACCGGGCCAGCCCCAAGACCCAGGCTGCCCTGCTGGAGGCCATGGAAGAGCGCCAGGTCACCGTCGATGGCATCACCCGGCCCCTCGAAGCTCCCTTCATGGTGATAGCGACTCAGAATCCCATCGAACATGAGGGCACCTACCCGCTTCCCGAAGCACAGCTCGACCGGTTCATGACCAGGGTCACCCTTGGCTATCCCGCCCGGGCCAAGGAGCTCGAGATGCTCGACGCCCACGGCTCGGGCTCGGTGTTCGACGACCTGGAGCCGGTAATCCATGCTGCCGAGGTCGTGAAAATGGTCGAACAAGCGGCCGCGGTTCACGTCGCCCCGGAGCTCAAGGGGTATCTGGTCGACCTGGCCGAAGCCACCCGGACCGACCCCGACCTGCTGCTCGGCGCTTCGCCGCGGGCCACCCTCTATCTGCAACGCTCCGCCCGGGTACGGGCGATGGCCTCGGGGCGCACCTTTGTGACACCGGATGACGTAAAAGCCCTCCTGATCCCCACCCTCAGCCATCGCGTGATACTCCGCCCCGAGGCCCAGATGCGAGCTGCCTCAGTTTCTGAGGTCCTGGCACGCATCGCCTCAACTGTTCCGGTACCGGGTACCGTCGACGTTAAATGATCACCACGAGAGGGTGGGCGGCGATTGGTGCCGCCGCCGCACTCGTGTTCTTGTGGGTTGGTTTTGGAGAGACCGAGCTCCTGGCCGGCGGCATCTTTCTCATCGGGGTGGTGATCACTGGAGCCCTCATCGTCCGCAGATCCCGGCCCGATGCCGAATTGACCCGCCACGTGACTCCCCTTCAGGTGCACGAAGGCGACCGGGCCCGGGTCGAGATCCGGCTGTTCGCCCGCCGACCGTTACGACCGCTCATCATCGAAGACGAGGTTTCTCAGCTGGGCCGGGCCCGGTTTGCAACAGCCCGGGCGGAGCGCAACACCACGGTATCCGCCCACTATGAGATCGTCTGCCGGCCGCGAGGTGTGTACCAGATCG
>JAOTYB010000123.1 GCA_029862065.1 Acidimicrobiia bacterium
CTTGCCTGAGGGCACACTCGATGGATTGCTGGCCGATGCCGAGGCTCTCGCCGCCGTGTTGACCTACCACGTGGTGGCCGGCAAGGTTCTGGCGGCCGACGTTGTCGGACTCTCGTCCGCCACCTCGGTCCAGGGTGAGGACATCGCCATCGCCGTCGACGGCGGGAACGTTGTCCTCAACGGCAGCGCAACCGTTACAGCCACTGACATCGAAGCCGGCAACGGCGTCGTGCACGTCATCGACCAGGTGATCCTGCCGCCGTCGATCGCCGAGGCGGACGCTGAGCCCGAGATGTTGGATCTGATTGCCACGGCCGACGCCGCCGGCAACTTCACCACCCTGTTGGCCGCGGCCGAAGCGGCCGGCCTCACCTCGGCGCTGGCCAGTGCCGCACTGGGTCCGGTGACCATCTTCGCTCCCACCGACGAGGCCTTCGCGGCTCTCCCGGAGGGAACGCTCGATGGGCTGCTGGCCGACACCGAGGCCCTGACTGGTGTCCTCACCTATCACGGGCTGCTGGGTGAGGTGCTGGCCGCCGACGTGGTCGGCCTGACCTCAGCCACCACCATTGCCGGCCCCGAGATCTCGATCGAAGTGGTCGACGGCACCGTCGTGATCAACGGCGTTGCCAATGTCATCGCCACCGACATCGTGACGTCGACCGGCATCATCCACGTGATCGACGCTGTGTTGATTCCTCCCTCTGCATAGCTGAGACCGGTGCGGCTCCCCCGCTGCACCGCCTGAAAGAGAACCCCTGGGTCCACCACCCGGGGGTTCTCCCATTTGGCAAAGACTTAGCGTGAAATCGGGTGGCTTTACTCGTAAGATGCTCGCCGGTCGGCACCGAACGCCGGCCCAGAACACAGAAAGACACGCGTTATGAAGAAGATATTCATTCTGGTGACGGCCCTGGCGCTGGTAGCCGCCGCCTGCGGTGACTCAGACACCGCCGACACCACTACTACCACCGCTGCACCCACAACAACCACGACGGTCGCTCCTACGACGACCACAACCGTGGCACCCACAACAACCACGACGACCGAGCCGGAGATGATGGACTTGATCGGGACGGCTGCGGCCGCCGGCAATTTCACCACCCTGTTGGCTGCGGCCGACGCGGCCGGACTTACTTCGGCGCTCGCCAGTGCTGCGCTGGGTCCGGTGACCATCTTCGCCCCCACCGACGAGGCCTTCGCGGCCCTGCCGGAGGGTACGCTCGATGGGTTGCTGACCGACACCGAGGCTTTGACCGGCGTCCTGACCTACCACGCGATCCTCGGCGAGGTGCTGGCCGCCGACGTCGTGACCCTCGAAACCGCCACCATGTTGAACGGGCTGGACATCTCGATCGAAGTGGTTGACGGCACAGTCGTGATCAACGGCGTTGCCAACGTCATCGCCACCGACATCGTGACCTCGACGGGCATCATCCACGTGATCGACACGGTGCTGATTCCTTCCGCCCCCTAGGACCGGCCTAACCGAAATACGAAGAGCCCCCGGTTCCGACCGGGGGCTCTTTCTCGTTCACGTGCCGTCGTACGGAAGGCTCACCCTGGCGGTTGTACCGATCCCGGCTTGGCTTTCGAGGGTGATCGAGCCGCCGTGGGCTTCGACCAGGTCGCGGCTGATGGTGAGGCCGAGGCCCGATCCGCGAGAAGTCGAGCCTTTGTGGAAGCGCTCGAACACCTCGTCGATTTCCTCAGGTTCGATGCCGACCCCGGTGTCGGCTACCTCGATCACCACTCGCCGTTCGACGCGCCGGACCCGAAAGGTCAGCATCCCTCCATCGGCCGAAGCCCGCAGGGCGTTTGACCCGAGGTTGGCGAGTACCTCCCGGATACGAACGGGGTCGATGAGCAACTCGATGGGATCGGTGCCGGTATGGACCTCGACGGAGACACCTGCTTCGGCCGCCCTCCGCTGGTGGGCTTCGGCTACATCCTCCACCAAAGCCACGATCTCGGTCGGCTCGGGGTGAAGAGCCAGTGCTCCCGCCTCAATCAGACTGAGAGTGCGAAGGTCCTCCAGCAACCGCTCCATCACCCGGACCTCGCCCATCAGCATCTCCAGGTTGTCCTGATCGGGTTGGTGCACCCCGTCGAGCATGGCTTCGATCTCACCTCGCACCACCGTCAACGGAGTACGTAGCTCATGGCCGAGGTCGGCCAACAGTCGGCGACGCTGCTCGTCGGCCGTCTCCAAGCGGCGGGCCATGTCATTGAACGACGCAGTCACCTGTCGCATGGCGGGTGAACCGTTGGCGTCGACCCGGGCCGAATAGTCGCCGTCGGCCAGTGCGCCGGCGGCGGATATCAACTGGCGAACCGGCCGCCACGATCGGAAGAAGAGCCGACCGAGCAAGCCCATCGTCAGGATGAAGACAAACGGGGCGGCCAGCACCAACAGCACGGCCTGGAACCCGGTCACATCGGGAATCAGCGTGGCAATCAGCGTGCCAAGACCTACGACCACCAGGACCACGAACCCCAGGAAGGCCAGGAACCGAATGAAGATGCGGCGGCCGAAGCCCTGCCAGGCTTGCGAGCCGGGCGGGGCCTGACTCCACCACTCCCCCCGATACTGACGCCAGTGCCCGGATCCCCGGTCGAAATTCCTAGGCATCGGTGAACTTGTATCCAACCCCGTACACCGTCAGCAGATAGCTGGGTCGGCGGGGGTCCGGTTCGATCTTGCGGCGGATGTTCTTGACGTGAGCGTCGACCGAACGCTCGTAGGAGTCGAAGGAGACCCCGTGAATGGCATCGAGCAACTGGGCGCGCGTATATATGCGCCCCGGATGGCGGGCCAAGGTCACCAGGATGTCGAATTCAGTAGAGGTGAGATCGACCACCTCGTCATCAACCGAGACCCGCATCTTCGGGAGATCAATGGTCACTCCTCCGGCCCGGATCATCTCTCCACCCCCGAGGGTGGCATCGGCCCGCCGGAGCACGGCCCGGACGCGGGCCACGAGCTCCTTGGGGCTGAAGGGCTTGACGATGTAGTCATCGGCACCGAGTTCGAGGCCGACGATGCGGTCGGCCTCCTCGCTGCGAGCCGTCAGCATGATGATGGGGACCGCAGAAGTAGCTCGGAGTCGGCGAGTGACATCGAGCCCGTCGATCTCGGGCAAACCCAGGTCGAGCACGATCATGTCGGGCTTCTCGGCCCGGGCCAGCTGGAGGGCGGCGGCCCCATCCGCGGCTTCGATCACGGCGAAGCCCGCCTCGTGCAGGTAATCACGCACGAGGCGGGCGATCTTCAGTTCGTCCTCGACGACCAGGATCTTCTTCATCCGGTCATTCTGGTCCAACGACGTCTTCGACCCAGCTGTCGACTTCCTCTCGAGCGTGGGCCACCCGATGCCATTCCTCGAACTTGTCTGTCTCAGACTCCTCTGGCTCGCGATCGCGGCGGGGACGGCGGCCCTGCCACGGACCGTCCCGCCAGGGACCGGGCCGACGGCCGCGGTGGGCGAACGACCGTCCGATGAACCCGAACAGGAACAGGAAGAAGGCAACCTTCATCAACAGAATGGGCAGCAGGAACAAAGCGCCGATCGTCCCGCCGAAGACGGTTCCTACCCCGATGAAGGCCAGGACTATGACGGCCAGTGCGAATATGAAAAACACGGTTCTCCTCTCGTTGTGTTGACATAAAGGTCGCAACCGATTGTGGAGAACTCGTGAAGGCGGTTGGGAGAAGTGTTGGCGGGTACGGACCCGGTTCACTGTTGGTTACTGCCAGGGAAGGCGAAGCTATTGGCCGGCTTTGGCAACATGTGCGAAACAAACGGCATTTTGGTTGAAGTTGAGGAGGCGGGCCGGTGGGGGCTTTGCTCGTGGAACAACCAACCTCGGGTAACGTTCGGCCATGCCTGCCGTACTCGAACACCTGAAACTCGACTTTCCCTGGACGTGCCTCGATCCCTTCTTGTTCACCGTCCACCACCTCGACTTGTACCCGGAGAGCGATGAGCATCAGGGGCCGGCTCCCGAGCTCCTGTCTGGCCGGCCGATCGGGACCGACTTCACCTATCAGGACGGCTGGAGCATGTATCACGGAGACAAGATCCCCGGCTTTCCCCGGCACCCCCATCGTGGCTTCGAGACGGTCACCGTCGTGCGGCACGGCTTCGTCGATCACTCCGACTCCCTCGGCGCCACCGCCCGCTACGGAGAGGGCGACGTCCAGTGGCTGACCACCGGATCGGGAATCATGCACGCCGAGATGTTTCCCCTCATCCACCAGGACGCCCCCAACACCATGGAGCTCTTCCAGATCTGGCTCAACCTGCCGCCCGCCAACAAAATGGTGCCCGCCTACTTCGGCATGCTGTGGAGTGAAGAGATCCCCACCGTTGCGCTGCCCTCCGGGGTGTCGGTCGACGTCATCGCCGGCAACCTGGATGGCAATCAAGCTCCGGCCGCCCCGCCCGACTCATGGGCCTCCCAGCCCGCATCCGATCTCGCCATCTGGCTCATCAAGATGCCTGCCGCGACGACGTGGAGCCTTCCGCCGGCATCGGCGGGTGTCAACCGCATGCTCTACTGCTTTGTGGGAGACGGAACCACGGTGGAGTCCACCACGGTCGGAAAAGAGGAAGCAGTGCGGCTCAACCCGGAGGCCAGCGTGGAGATCAACGCCGGGGACGGCCCCGCCGAGTTCCTCCTCCTGCAGGGCCAACCGATTGGTGCTCCCGTCTTTCAGATGGGCCCCTTTGTCATGAACACGCCTGAGGAGCTGCAGCAGGCCTTCGTCGACTACCGGACAACCCAGTTCGGGGGATGGCCGTGGTCGAGCTCCGACCCCGTCCACGACCGGAGTCAAGGCCGGTTCGCCCTGCATGCCGACGGTCAGGTGGAACACCGGGAGATGACTCCGCGATCCCAATAGGGAAACCAATCCGCGGTCGTACTGTGCTATCCGGACGGGAGGGGTTTGTTACTGTCCCCCCGTGGCTACTGCCCCAACCCCGGTCCGTCGTCGCCTGCTCGGAACACTCCTGGTGGGAAGTGGCCTGGTGCGCACCGGGTTCATTGCGGCCGTCACCGTCACCTCCCTCGTCGCCGAAGACCTTCTCGGTTCCGTCACCCTCAGTGGCATGCCGGCCGCAGCCACCACCATCGGCGTTGCCGTGGGTACGACCCCCATCGCCCTCCTGATGGCACGGCGGGGACGCCGCATCGGCATTGCATCCGGTCTCCTGGTTGCCAGCGCCGGTGCTGGCATCGCCGCCCTCGCTATCGGCCTCACTTCGTTTCCTCTGTTCGTAATCGGCATGTTCATCCTCGGTTTTGGAGCAGCCGGTGATCGGCTCGCCCGATATGCCGCGGCCGACATATCCCCTGCGGAGAAACGCGCCTTCGCGATTTCAATCGTGGTGTGGGCCGGCACCGCCGGGTCAATCGTCGGCCCGGTCTTGTTGAGCCCGGCAAAGCGCCTGGCTGAGTCAATGGGCCTCGAAGGCCTGGCCGGCCCCTACCTGTTGGCCATCGTCGGGCTGCTATTCGGTTCCGTCGTCATCTTCGCAAGATTGCGGCCCGATCCGCTGTCGTTTGTGGACGTGCCGCTCGACCGACCGAAGAAGCGAGAACGGGGATCGGTAGTGGCGCTACTGGCACTGCCGTCGGTGCGATTCGCCGTTATCGCCCTGGCGGTTGGCCAGGTAATGATGGTGCTGATCATGACCATGACGCCTATTCACATCGATCGAGCCGGCGACGGCCTGGGAACTATCGGTCTGGTCATTGCCGCCCATACCTTCGGGATGTTTGCACTTTCACCGTTGACGGGGCGGGTGGCCGACCGGATTGGCCGACCCAAAGTCATCTTGACCGGTCACGTCGTGCTGCTGTTGTCGGCCCTGCTGGCCGCCAACGCAGGCGGCGAGGAGACCGTGCTCTTGTTCGTGGCTCTGTTCCTGCTCGGGGTAGGTTGGAACTTCAGCTTCATCGCCGGCAGCGCCTACCTCAGCGAGAAGGCACCGGTCGAACTGCGATTACCACTGGAGGGCCTGGCCGACACCGTGGTGTGGAGCTCCGGAGCGGCCGCCAGGCTGTCATCGGGAGTGATCCTCGGGCTAACCAGCTATGCAGCTCTGTGCCTGATCGGCGCCGCCCTGGTCATCATCCCGGCGGTCGCCGCCTATCGCTTCCGGACGACACTGTTGGAGCCGGCCTATGCGACGGTGCCGTGACGAGAGTTTCAGCACGCCCGGAGGGACTCGAACCCCCAACCTCCTGATCCGTAATCAGG
>JAOTYB010000188.1 GCA_029862065.1 Acidimicrobiia bacterium
CGAACTGGTCGTCGAGTGGCGGGGGCAGGACGTCGGGTGTTGCCAGCCGCCGGTCGATCAGTTCGGCCGGAGTGGGCAGCACCTCGCCGTGCTCGTCCGGTCGGAGCGGCAATGGTCGGGTTCCCAACCAGGTGGGGCGGGCGAACGGTGAGATCGTGGTGGTCGTGGTGGTGGGAGCGACGGTCGTCGTGGACGATGCCCGGCTCACTGTGGTTGGCGTTGGCGTCGGCCGGGTGGTGGCCACCTCGGCGCCCAACTCCGTCGTGGCCGACGTGCACGCCGTCAGGACGAGGAGAAAGGCGACAGCCCGAGTCAGTCTGTGCATGCTCCGACGGTACTAGCCACCGGCGCTAGTGCATTCGCTCAGCCGATGGCTTGCAGGATCCAAAGCGCCCCCATGCCGGCGATGATGACGCCGGCCACGCCCTTGAGCCGCCAGGCAATGACGGCGGCCACAAGGGCGGCCACGAACCGGGGATTGCCGAGCGGGGTGATGTCGGCACGGCCATCGGAGAGCACCACCGCCGGCACCACGAGGGCCGCCAGCACCGCCGGCGCCACGTACCGGAGCGGCTGCTCTGCCCACTGCGGCATCGGGCGAGTGCCCAAAACCCCGACGAACGAGAGTCGCAGCAGGTAGGTACCCACGCCGATCACGACGACGATCACCCAGTCACCCACGACGCCCCACCCGTTCGCCCAAGACTCCGGCGCTGATGCCGGCCACCGCCCCGATCATCAGACCGAGGTTGTAGGCCACGTCATGTGCCACCAGGGCCATCACTCCCCCGACAACGGCCGCCAGAATTGACGGACGATTGCGAAGCGCCGGCACCAACAGAGCCAGGAACATGAGAGGGATGGCAAAGTCCAGGGACCACGACTCGGGTATCGAGGCACCAAGCACAACTCCGGTGGCCGTGGTGATCTGCCAGATGATCCACAGAGCCATGCCGCCACCCACGTAGAACCAGCGTCGGTAGACCGGGTCGCGCTCCGTCTCGTATTTGATGATGGTTACCGCGAACACCTGGTCGGTAAGGATGTAGGGAAGGCCAAGTCGCCATACCCGCGGGAACTCCCGGAAATGGGGAGCCAGGGCGGCGCTGTACATCAAGTGGCGGGCGTTGATTACCAGCGCGGTGGCGATAATCACCGCGGCGGCCGCCCCCTCGGTGAAGAGCTGCACTGCCGCCAGCTGAGCGGCGCCGCCAAAGATGATCAGCGAGGTGGCATAACCGAGGCCACCTCCCACTGCGCTGCCGGCCGCGGTCACGCCAAAGATGAGCCCGAACGGGATCACGCCGACCAGGAGGGGTGCGACCGACCGCATCCCATCGAACATGCCTGGGGGTGTTGCCATGACGGGCTGTCTCCGAGCTGTTGGAACTTGTCACGCTAGCTCCGCCCGACCCCTCCCGGACCCGCCGGGAGCCTCCTGCGCTACTCCCCCCCGTCGACCGACTCGAGGTACTCGTAGATCTCGCTGAGGTCCACGCCCGGCAGGTTTCCGGACGGTAACCCGAGCGGATTGAGACTCGCCGCCCGAGCCGCCGGCCAGGAGTATCCGGCCCAGCGCTCGGCCAGCTGGGTGGGCGGCCGACGGCAACACACGCCGTCTGGGCATTGCGAAACGGTGTGGCGATCAGTGTCGCCGCCGCGGAAAAAGCGAGCGTCCTCGAAGGCCGAGCCAACGGTGACGGCGTGGGCCGGTTCCCGGTCGACTTCGAGGTGGGTGGCGCACCAAAAGGTGCCCTCGGCAGTGTCGGTGTACTGATAGTGAATTCCGAACTTGTCCGACGAGTAGAAGGCCGAGCGGGTGCCCCATTGCCGGCACAAGCGCTGGCCCTCGATGGAGCCATCCTCGGCGGTCGGGAACGGGACACCGGAGTTGCCGTAGGCCTTCCAGATGACGCCGAGCTCGTCAGAACGGATGAAATGGGTGCGGATGTCGAGGTGGCGGGTGGCGAGGTTGGTGAACCGCTGGGCGGCCTGACGGTACGTCGTGTAATAGAGCTCCTTGATGTCCTCGACCGACACTCGCCGCTCAGCCTTGGCGTCTACCAGGTAGGGCACGAGCGTCCGTTCCGGCGCCAGGACTGCCGAGGCGAAGTAGTTGGCCTCCATCCGCTGCTGGAGGAACTCCGTGTAGCTGGCCGGCGACCCGTGAGCAAGGACGAAGTGCCCGAGCGTCTGGAGCACCACTGTACGTGCTCGCCGGGTCCGCAACTCGTCTCGCCCCCGAATGAGAATCCGGTGGTTTCGCAGATCGGCCAATGCCCGGACCGATGTGGGCAGGTCGGCCACTTGTTGGATCTCAAACCCGAAGTGGGCTACCAGGTCGACCAGCGTCGTCTGGGGCACGGCCCCGGGACCTTCGAAACCGACGGCTTCGAGGGCGTCGGCTGCCACCTTCTCGATCGCCTCCAGATAGAAGTCGGATGATTCCAGCGATCGGCGGAGGGCGGCATTGGCGGCCAACGCTTCCTGAGGCGAGGCAGCGTGAACCACCGAGCGGTCTTTGAGCTCGGCGTAGAGGCGCATGATGTGCTCGAGCACCAGGTCGGGGACCTTGGCCGAAGGCTTGAGGTGGGGCAGACCCAGTTCCCGGTAGAGCGGGTCATCCTGGACCCTCTCGACAAAGATCTCTAGTTGGGCCCTCCGGGAGGGAGGGGCCGGGTCGAGCAGTTCTGAGGCCTCGATGCCGAGAGCCCCGGCCAACTCCGAGACCAGTGACAGCTTGGGCTCGCGCTTGCCGTTCTCGAGGTTGGAGAGAAAGGGGCCGGGTTTGCCTACCTGGTCCCCCAGCTGATCGAGTGTCAGACCCCGGGCCCTGCGGAAATGCCGCAGCCTCTGGCCAAACGTCAGGAGATCGATCATAAATTCACCTGGAATCCGCGATAGTGATAAGAAAAGCCTTTCTTATCAGCAGCATAGCTTGTGGCGACGCGGAATCTATAAGAAAGTGATATCCATGATCACAGTCACAGGCGCACCCGGCCCTCGCTACGAGGAGATCCTTACACCCGAGGCGTTGGCATTCGTCGAGGATCTCCATCGCCGATTCAATCCGACCCGTCTGGCCCTGCTGGCGGCCCGAACCGAGCGCCAGACCAAGCTCGATGCCGGGGCCTTGCCCGACTTCCTCCCGGAGACGGAAGGCGTTCGAGCCGGCACCTGGCATGTGTCCCCCATCCCCGCCGATCTACAGCAGCGCTGGGTCGAGATCACGGGACCGGTCGATCGCAAAATGATCATCAACGCACTCAACTCGGGTGCCAACGTGTTCATGGCCGATTTCGAGGACTCCACCTCACCCACCTGGGCGAATCTCATCGAAGGTCAAGTCAATCTCACCGACGCCGTCCGGCGAACCATCCGTCTGGAGCAGGGC
>JAOTYB010000124.1 GCA_029862065.1 Acidimicrobiia bacterium
CTCGGCCAGATCAGCCCCGGCATCTACCAGGGCCGCCAGCACCAGCTTGTCCTCCGGTCGAGCTGCCTCGTACGCTCCGAGCTGGCTCTTCTTCTTGCGCCCAAACATGGGTCGATAGTACGCGCTTCACCCGGCCCTTTAGTCGGTCCCCGGCTTGAAGCTGCGAAGCAGCTTCCAAGGAGGGCGAAGCCCGCCCAGACTCTTAGGTACCTCTCAGGTTGGCTTAACAGACTCCGTATCAGCAGATCGCATCCTGGGAACTGTCACAAGTTCTTGAAAGGAGAACAGAGATGAAACAGAGTCTGAAGATCGGATTCGTTGCCCTGGTTGTGGCGGCCATGGCCGCCAGCGGCCTGGCCTACGCCCAGAGCAATGGGACCGACGACACGGCCCCTCCTGCGGGCGACGCCCAGGTCGAGGAAACTCGCCCCGAGGGTCCCGGCTTCCGGGGCCGCGGCGGCCACCACGGCATGAAGGGCGGCCCCGGCCACCTGAGCCAGGTAGCCGACATCCTCGGCGTTGACGCCGATGTCATCCGGGAGGGCCTCGAGGCCGGCGACACCCTCGCCGACATCGCAGCGGCCAACGGTTCGAGCGGCCCGGCCCTCGTTGACGAGTTGGTTGCCGGCCTGACTGAGAAGCTCGACGGCGCCGTCGCCGATGAGCGCATCGATCAGGCCAAGGCCGACGAGATCCTCGCTGAGGCGACGGAGAAGATCACCACCATGGTCAACTCCACCCAAGAGGAGATCCGGGCGGCTCGTGAAGCCCAGCGGGCTGAGCGGCAGGCCGAGCGTGAAGCCCGCCAGGCCGAACGTCAGCAAACGGTCGAGGACGTTGTCGGAATCCCCTTCGATGACATCCAAGCCGCTCTGCAGGAGGGTGAGATCACCCTGGCAGAGATCGCAGCCGGTGAAGGCGTGAGCCTGGACGAGCTGGTCGATGGCCTCACGGCCCCGATCGCCGCCGACCTGGCGGAGAAGGTCGCCGACGGCACCCTGACCCAGGACGAGGCCGATGCCAAGTTGGCGGAGATGACCGAGCGCATCACCGAGCGGGTGCAGACCGTGCCCGGTGAGGGTGATGGTCCCCGTGGCCGCGCCGGCAAGCGCGGCCCCGGCCGTGGCGGTCCCGGCGCCGGCGGTGGATTCGGTCCGGCCGTGGGCGATGGCGCCCAGGTAGGCCTCAACGCCTAGCAATCCAGGAGAGGTGGCAGAGGGCATCCTCCCTGTCCGATCTGCCCTTCTAGCGAAGAACAACCGGCCCCCCACGGGCCGGTTGTCTCGCGTGCGAGCAACCAGGGCGAGATCTACCTCGGGGGAATGCGGAGCAATCAACCCCCCAAGGAGCCGTTGTTCGATCTGCTCTTCGAAACCGGTTTCGGGATCGAAGCGCTCGTGCTGGCAGGCACTGCTCTCGGCTTCTTCGCCCTCACCCGCAATCCGTGGCTATTTCTGGGCGTGGCGGTCATCGCCATCGTTCTGGCGCTCATCGTCTGGCACCGCTTCACCTAGGAAGGGTGAGGCTCGTTCTTGCGGTCGGCGGTGGGCTCCGTTTCTGTCACACCCGCTTGTCATAGTGATGGCATGAAGACAGAGACATGCACTCACATACCCATTGCGACCGCCGGTATCGAAGTGGTCAGCTGCGGCGATTGCGGTGAGGTCGGCTGGTTCCGCCGGGGCGAATGGCTCGATCCCGCCGAGGGCATGGCCGTCCTGTTCGGCCAGTACGACCTGGTCGGCCGGTTGGAGGCGCTCTCTGCGCCGGCTCCCGAGGTTCTGTTGTACCGGCCGCCGTCTGGCCGGTGGCGGGCCCACCTCGATGTGTTTCCCAAGCATGTGTGGCTGGAGGTCAGCCCCGACCTGTTCCTGAGCCATGACGGCGAGCATCTGCTGTTGGCTCCGGTGGACCAGCTCTACTTCGATAATCTGACCCAGGGGGCGTGACCGGGACGGATAAGGCTCCGTCCAGTGGGGGTTGGCATCGCCGGTGCGGGGTCTCAGCGGTCCTCGGCCAGGCACCCGAAGGCAACCGTGACGATCTGCTGCAGCTCGGTAGGCACCCACGGGACCCCCGCCAACTGCTGGCGCTCCTCGGTGGAGTTGAGGGCTTGCTCGGCGGCCTGGCACAGTTCGATCGCTCGTTGATCGGCGGCCCGGGCGGCTTGACCA
The DNA here is from genome assembly GCA_029862065.1 of Acidimicrobiia bacterium. Taxonomy (GTDB): domain Bacteria; phylum Actinomycetota; class Acidimicrobiia; order Spongiisociales; family SHLN01; genus SHLN01. Next base: position 2,175 of record JAOTYB010000124.1, read on the forward strand.
GTAGGGCTCTCCCACAACGCCGAGACAGTGGCGATGTCGTCGGAGGCGAAGGCCAGGTCGGCCACCTCCTGTTCGGCCTGGACGAGGGCTCGTAGGACGTCAAGTCCCGCCTCATGGATGTCGCGAGCTTCCGACGGCGGATCCAACGCTTCAAATCCGGTAAGGAACTGATTGCGGGCCGCCATGCGATCGTCGGCGTACCCGCGGATCGAATCCAGGGAGGGCGCCTCCTCGTCGAAGATGACGTCGATAGTGTCGAGCCGACCATTCATGGTCGAGACCAGCTGCTCCAGGTCGGCGGCGTAGTCGGTCAGGCTCGGCCCGCTGCTGCAGGCGGCTGCCAGGAGGCCAATCCCCATCACGAGGACGGCGGAGCGGAGCTTCATTCGGTCGATCGGAGCCAGGCCGCAATCCGGCGGCCGACCTCTGCTCCCTGGTCCTCCTGAAGGAAATGGCCGGCATCGGCGATGGTGTCCAGCGTCCCTGCGCCGGGGATCAGCTCGGCCAGCCGTTCACCGATGCGGGTGGAGAAGATCGGATCCCCCGTTGAGAAGAGCACATATGCCGGGTTCTCCCATTGGGCAAGGCCGTCGCGTACCGCCAACATGGCCGCCGCCGCCGCGTCGTCCTCCGACAGCGGGACCATCATCGGGAACCGTCGGATCCCGGCCTTGAACTCAACGCTGGGGAAGGGAGCGGCGTATCCGGCCAGCACGGCTTCTCCCCACGGATGCGCCTCGCTTCGTGACATGAGGAAATCGACCGGTAGATCGGGGGTGTTCTCCACCCATTTCCGAAAGGCCATCCACTGGTCGGACATGCTTCCCTGTCCGGTGAAGATACCGGTATTGAGCACCACCAGGCGCCGGACGACGTCTTGGTTCTCCACCGCGAACCGCAAGCCGATCGGCCCGCCCCAATCCTGTCCCACCACCGTCGCATCCTCGAGTGCCAGCGATCCGAGAAGCGCCGAGACCGACTCGACGTGCATGTCGTAGGTGTAGAAGGCGTCGTCGACCGGCTTGTCGGACCTGCCGAGGCCGACATAGTCGGGGGCGATGCAGCGATAGCCGGCCTCGACCAGCGGGGGAATGACCGTCCGGTACAGGAACGACCAGGTGGGTTCTCCGTGAAAGAGCACCACCGGCTTACCGGCACCTTCGTCGAGGTAGTGCATGCGAATGTCGTTCCACTCGAAGTAGTTGGCGTCGAACGGGAAGTCCGGCAGGTTGTCGAACGCCGCATCTGGCGTCCGAACCACTTCACTCATCTTCCTCGACCTCGGTGTCGGACGGCACATGCCCCGGCACAACCAGGACCGGGCGCCGGGTGTCAGCCATCACCCGGGCCGAGATGCTCTCCCAGGCCGATTCGGCGAAGATTTGGCGGGTGGCCCCCAGAACGACCAGATCGGCATCGATCTCTTCGGCAGCAGCAACGATCGCCGCCGCCTTGTCTTCGCCTTCCAGGTGGTGGGCCTCGGCGGCCACATCACGACTCTGGAGGGCTGCCACCACGGGATCGGTCAATCGCTGGCCCCGTTCCTCGACATACCGGGCGATGAGGGCATCCTCCTCCTCCCACGCCGGTGCGCCTTCGGTGAGGGGACGCCACTCCTCGGATCGGATCTCATTGAGGAACGACCGGGGAATCTCGAGAACCGTTACCACTTTCACCGTGTCCCGCTCATCGACCAGCCGGGCGACGATGGCGGCAACCGGTTCGGGCGGGAGTACGCCGGCAGTGGCGATGAGGACATTCATCGCAGCTGAGGCTAGCTTCGGCTGGCCGGCGATTGGTAGCCGCCACCATTCCCGTACAGTGATCGTCTCGACAACAAGGTAATCCACTATGGCCGAGCTTCCCATCGAACTCATCAACAAAGTCACCTGGAAGATCCCGAACGCGCTGTGCCTGGTTGGTTCCCGGCACGGAGACGAATGGAACGGGATGACCCAGAGCTGGGTCACGCAGGTTTCGATGGAACCGGTTCTCATCGCCATCTCCGTCGATCAGAGCGCCATCACCCACCGGCTGATTCAAGACAGCGGGGTATTCACGATCAACCTCTGGGATGCCGAGGACACCCGCACGTTCGTCAAGTTCTCCAAGCCGGCGACGAAGGAGGGAATGACCCTCAACGACCGCCCAATTCGTGAGGGCCAGACCGGTGCCCCCGTGTTTGAAGAAGCGGTCGCCCACCTTGAGTGTGAGGTGCGCAACTCGATCGACGTCGGCACCCACACGCTGTTCTTGGGAGAGGTAGTGGCCGCCGAGGTACGGGACGACGAGGCCGACATCGCCTCAATGGCCCACACCCGAATGAAATACGGTGGCGTCAAGCGCCACTAGGCCGGTCATCCCTCGGTGGCGCGACTGTTCCACAACACCTGGCCCCGGTCGGCGTCGACGAGGCCGAGGATGCACCGCATTGCGGTGGTCTTGCCGGCACCGTTGGGGCCGAGGAATCCGACGATCCGTCCCGGCTGGACCTCGAAGCCGGCACCGTCGAGCGCGACCACGTCGCCAAATCTCTTATGCAGGTCAACAAGAGAGAGCAGAGCGTCACCTTTCAGGTGGGTGACAAGTGTCGCAGCGTCAGCGGGAACGGCGCAGGGTCTTTGGTCCAATCACGCCCACCAAAGGCGGGATCGGCGTGTCTTATACCATCGCCGGGGTGGCTCCGCCAGCGTCGATTCGCCCAATCGACAGACCGCGGATTCGAAGACAGGCGGTTGCTCGAAAGGCCGGCGGTAGGGTTCGGGGATGGATATCGGTCGAGTCGGGCTATGGACGTTTCTCCTCGATCAGCATCCCACCTCACGGGTTCGTGAGTTGGCTCAGGAGATCGAGCAGATGGGCTGGCCGACGTTGTGGCGACCCGAGTCGAGCGGTCGGGATGTCTTGATATCGTCGAGTGTCCTGCTCGATGCCACCTCCCGGTTGATCGTGGCTTCTGGTATCGCGCAGATCTATGCCCGGCATCCGGTGACCACTGCGGCCGCCCAGAAGACGCTGTTCGAAGCTCACGACGGCCGTTTCCTGCTCGGCCTGGGAGTGGCCCATGCCCCATCGGTGGAGGGCATTCGCAAGCTCGATTACCGGACCCCGTATTCGGACATGGTGGCGTATCTCGAGGCGATGGCGGACGCCCCGTATCTGGCGGTAGAGCCGGCCACCAAGCCTCCGACAGTGCTGGCCGCCCTCGGACCGCGAATGCTGCGGCTGAGCGCAGAAGCGGCCGACGGTGCCCACCCATATTTCACTCCACCTGAGCACACGGCCATGGCCCGCGACATTCTCGGGGAGGGCCCACTTCTGGCTCCCGAGCAGATGGTGGTCATCGACCGCGATCTGGACCGGGCCCGCAGCGTGGCGCGAACCCACATGGCTCGGTATCTTCGCCTACCCAACTACACGAATAATCTGCTTCGGTGTGGATTCACCCAGGCCGACATCGACGATGTGACGGATCGGCTCGTCGATGGGATCGTCGCCTGCGGTGACATCGACGCCACGATGCGCCGGGTCCAGGAACACCATGACGCCGGCGCCGACCACGTGTGCATCCAGGTTCTCGCCGCCGACAACGACCTCGACGTCACCATCGACCACTGGCGAAGGTTGGCCGAGGCCTTCGGACTGGGACATCAAACCATTTCCGCCAAACCCGACCGGAACAGCTGAAGCCCTCCGTCATCGACTCCGGATGACGATTCCCGAACGACGACGAGCAAGAAGATCCGACCTGCCGACACGGACTTTCGACCCTTTCTTTACCTCGTGTGCTCCACATATGATCGGTGCCTCGAAGTGGGGGGTGACTCGTCTGCAATGCCCCGCCGCACTGAGCCAATGGCTACGGGAGGTCACATGACACCTGGGAACCTCTACTCACTGGTCCTACGTCTCTCGATTGCAGGGCTCGCGCTGGTGGCGACGCTTGCCGCCTGTGGGAGCGACGACGACGCCTCCGCTACCACTGCGGGAACATCGGTGACGACCACCACGACCATGGCCCCG
>JAOTYB010000125.1 GCA_029862065.1 Acidimicrobiia bacterium
CCCGGAGCCACGCAATTCAGCAGCGACTGAACGCGAAACCGAATGAGAAGCTGGCCGTAATCCGCCTTACCGCTGCCGCCCCCCTTCTGCCCCGAGCAATGAGCTATGCCAAAGACCGCGAAATTCGTTCTTAGGGGTTTATGGTCGCTGCCGCTAGGTGGTGGCCATCTGGGCCGGCGCCGCTCTTGCAGGAGGATTCGAATGGTTAATCGTGTAATCAGGACGCCCCTGATGGTGGCAGTGGTAGCCCTGTGGCTACTGGCAGCTTTGTTGGGTGGCACCGCCGGTGCGGCTCACAGTGGTGGTGAGGGTGAAGGTCCCGTGTATTCGGCGTGCCGCCGGATTGGTGGGGACATCATCAAGATCCACTTGGATACTGAGGCGGATCGTCCTTGTAAGCCGTGGCAGACGGTGATCACCTGGAACGCTCAGGGACCTGCTGGAGCCGACGGCATCCAGGGCATTCAGGGTGTGCCCGGCGAGCCCGGCCTCCCCGGAGCCGACGGCGACGTGGGTCCGGAAGGTCCCGCTGGACCTTCCGGTATCGATGGCGGAGTGGGTCCTGCTGGGCCGCCTGGGCCTCCTGGCGCTGATGGTCTCCCTGGGGCTGATGGGGCAGTTGGCCCGGCTGGTCCGCCCGGCGTCTTGGGTTTCTACAACGTCTCGGTCGTCTCGCCTCCTTCAGCCGGTGTCGAGTTCGTGGTGGTTCAGGCCTTTTGTGACCCTGGAGATCAAGTAACCGGCGGGGGCTTCCAGCTTGCGGTCGCCGACGACAACGTGACGTCGAGCAGTATGTCGGGCGAAGGCTGGTTGGTGCAGGCGCGGGTTCAGGGCCCTGGTCGGACGGTTCTCGTCACCGCGAGATGTGCTGATCTGACCCCCTAGTACTCAAGCGAGACCGTGAGAGGGACCCCTGCTCCGGCGGGGGTCCCTTCGCGTCCAAAGGCAAGAAAGCAATAGTCGGGAAACAAGGTCGGCTCCGATCCGACGTTGTGGGATGTTTCATAAATACACAGAGTGACCTTCGACTCTTCCCGAGCTTCGCACTTCGGGCGTACGGTCACCGGATGGGGGTTCCGTGGACTGCGGAAGGCAATCCACACCGCGAGAGGGGAAGCTTGTATGAGAAGGGTTTCCACCCTCCACATCCCCGAATTGAGGCTTGTTGTCGCCCACTATCCGGGAACTTTCCCACCTCAATCCGTGTCTTATTTGCAACACGGGAGTTGAATGACCTCTAACGCGCACACAATTGACACCGACCTGATAGCCCCGGAAAGCCCGGCGCTGGTCCTTGCTGAGAATCCGCCGACCACAAACGGCGTATACGTGCGCTTTCTCAAACCCGTTCTGGACTGGACGGCGGCCGCCATCCTCTTCGTCGTGACCTTGCCGATGCTTCTGGCGGTCGCAGTTGCCGTCTACGCCGAGTACGGTCGGCCGATCTTCTTCCGTCAACCTCGCGTGGGGCGCGATGGGAAGGTGTTCAAGGTCAACAAGTTCCGGACCATGGAGGAAGACCGCCGCACGGTGGCTGGGGATGGAAGCCGCTTCCCCGATCGGCGGCTGACCCACAAGTCAGAGAACGATCCGCGGATTCGTCCGGTTGGCCGGTTCCTGCGCAAATGGAGCCTCGATGAGTTGCCGCAGCTGACCAACGTATTAAGCGGGGACATGAGCCTGGTCGGTCCTCGTCCCGAGATGGTCGGCATCGTCGAGCGCTACGCCGACTGGCAGCACGCCCGCCACGCCGTCAAGCCGGGCATCACCGGGCTGTGGCAAGTGTCGGCCCGGGAACTCCCCTTGCACGAAGCCACCCACCTCGACCTCGAGTACATCCATCGCCTGTCTCTGGCCGAGGACGTCCGGATCTTGCTGGGGACGCTCCCGGCGGCCCTCGGCGACCGCAAGGGTTTCTAGACCACCAACCAGGCCAGACCGGACAGCACCGCCGCCACTCCGAGGGTGCCTCCAACCGTCCGCCCCAGTTGGCGGTTGCCGAGAGCGACGGCCATCCCGGCCTTCACCAAAGTGTTGACGGCCACCGCCGCGATCACTACTTGGGCGCCTACCTGAGGATCGAGGCCGGAGGTCTCTACGAGATCCGCCGTCGACAGGGTGATGGCGTCGACATCGTTGATGCCGCTTACTGCTCCCACGATGTTGAGGGATGCTTCTGACGCCCTGTCCAGCAGGGCCTTGCTGGCGAAGATGATGACGCCGTACAACGCGCCGAATTGGAGGGCCGAGGTCAGAGTGAGGGGGTTGGCCAGTTCGAGTTCCGGGTCTTTCGTGGACGAGCCCTGCGACCGCTTCCACCAGACGAAGGCGGCGCCCTCCACCGCCACGAACAGGATTCCGAGCGGAACCAACAGTCTTCGGCCCAATTCGGGCTCAATGACGTACGCCTCAACGAGGACGCGCCCGTACATGAGCCCCGAAGCTGCGATTACTCCTGCCGACAGCGCATTCGTCAGAGTCGCCGGCGAGGTCTTCGACATCCGCGAGAATCCGAGCGTGACGGCCGTGGAAGAGACCAGCCCACCGAGCAGGCCGGTGAGTGTCAGGCCTCGCGAGCCGAGGAGGCGAAGTGAAACGTACCCCACCAGCCCAATGGCTGCGACGAAGATGACCATCAGCCAGATCTTGCGAGGGTTAATGGCGTCGAATGGGCCGAGATCCTCGTTGGGAACCAGGGGAAGCACGACGGCGGTGATGGCTCCAAACTGGAGAACCGCTTGGATGTCGTCCTCGGAGAAACGGCGGGACAAGCCGTGCAGGAACTCCTTGGACCGCAACAGGTAGGCGATCCCCACCGCCAAGGCCAGGGCGGCCACCCATTGCTCGGCCCAGGCCAGGGCGCCGACGATGAACGTGACGAAGGCGGCCGACTCCGTGGTGGTTCCCCAATCCTTCGTGGCCTGGCCGACCCCGAGGTAGCTGGCGACGATCAGCACCCCGAAGGCGAGTGTGGCAACGAGAAAGGCGCTTGACCCGAATCGGTCACCAAGGAACCCGGCCCCGGCACCCCAGACGCCATAGAGCGCAAAGGTTCGGACCCCGGCGTACGTGTCGGTATCGGCCGGATCCTTCTCCGTGCCCTGGACCTGACGCTCAAGGCCGATGATGGCCCCGAGGCCGGCGGCGGCCACAAACGCTGTGACGATGGCACCGCTGTCATCCATGCCACCAGCCTCACCGAAACACCAGGGGGTTGCAAGGAACCGAAAGGCCCAAACGGATGGGCGCCCGAAGGCGCCCATCCGTCGTTCTATCCCCCCTGGGTTCGGATTACTCGGTGGAATCTCCTGCAAGGACACTCAGGATGAAGCGGACGATCTCATGGGCTGTTTGTCCAGCCGCCCTCAGATCTTCGGTACCTGATTGAAGGACACTCTGGGCGGACCGCAGCGTCTCGGATGAGCCGGGGTAGTCGGCCGGGGTCAGACCCAGCACCATGCCGGGAATCGAACCAGCCTGCTCAGCACCGGCCGCGATCAGTCTCTCCATCTCGGCCAGCAGCTTCTCGCCGTCGGCAACGTCGAATCCGGCTTCGTCCAAACTGTCAAGCGCTTCTCCAAGCGACCCTGCCGCGTTCTTTATCCGGTCGGCCACGCTGCCAGCGTGATCGGCACCCAGCACGAGGTGCACCTTCGGCGCCACCACCGCGTAGATCCGGTAATCCTCGAAGATCTTGGGCACCAGAGCCCACAGGGTCTCCAGATCCTCGGCCGCCCGGATCTCACCGGCCAGCGCTTCAAGACCAGCGGCCGAGGCGCGCAGCTCGTTGAGCAACTGGGCGGCGTGGTCGGCCTCCACCGTTTCTGATCGATTAATGGCTGCTTCCAGCTCGCCAATCGTGACGAGCCGCTTCTCGATGGCCTCCAGCGCCCGGCTCTTGAGTGCGTCGACCCATTGTGCTCCGCGATCGGCTCGAGTGACCTCTTGCTCATTCGTCGGTCGCGCCGGCGCCTCCTGGGCCACGGCCACTCCCGGCACTGCCGCCAGGATGGCCACCGCCAGGCCGGCGGTTACTAGTCGTTTCATCATCATGGGAGGATCTCCCCTTCCTCGGCTGCCAGAGCGGCGGCCGCGTCGTTCAAGAGCTGGTCGAGCTCGGCGAGCGTCTCGTCGATGCCCTGAAGCATCAAGTTGATCTCGTCGACCGCGACATCGGGCGGTTCGGCGGGCGCTGGGCTCGGCGCTTCCAACAGTGGAGGGCTAGTCGAACCAGGCACGGGGGCCGGGTCGGTTGCTTCCACAGGTTCGCCGATGGTCGTTTCAGTGCTCGTGTTCGACGCCGGTTTAGGTGTCGGCACGGTCGCCCGGGCTCCACACCCGGCCGCCGCCACCGACACCACCATCAGCATCACTCCGATTCGTCGCATGCCGTCTCTCCCTTGTCTTGGCTTGCTTACCGTTAGTTATTCGGCATGACCTGTACCCGGGAGGTATGGCTGGTGTAAGAAGTCTGTGAAGTGGGGGACTAGTCAGGCCCGACAGCAGGCATCGCTTTCGCTAGCTTTCAGGGACTGTCCAAACAGGGGTTACCAGTGTCACTCGCAGAAGTTCTCAAACTCATTCACGTCATAGCCGTGATCATCTGGGTCGGTGGGGCGTTCATGATGATTGTCTTATTCGCTCTGACGGCTCGATCGGGCGAAGAGGCAACGGTGCTCGGCCTCGCCAAGACCGGAGAGTCACTTGGCAAAGCCGTGTTCAACCCGGCGGGCATCATCACGTTGGCCGCCGGTATTTGGCTCGTAATCGAGGCAGACTACGAGTTCTCAGAGGCATGGATCTCGCTCGGCTTCCTTGGCGTCATTCTTGGAGCCGGGTTGGGTATGGCCTTCTATCCGAAGGCTCTCAGGCGGCTCCAAGCCGGCATTGGGTCTGGGGGCTTAGGGGGTGCCGAATCGGTCGCCGCTCTCAAGAGCATGCGGACGATCCAGATCGCCGAGTTCGTGTTCTTGGTGATCGTCGTGTGGGCGATGGTCGTCAAGCCGGGGGCCTGATCGGCTCCCGTGACTGAGGCTGACGTTGAGATAGCCATTGGGTTCGGACCGGAGCATCGGAGTGCTGCCGCCGACCTGTATTGGGATGCCTTCGGTCGGAAGCTCGAGAAAGCCATCGGCCCCCGGAAACGCGGCATCGCTCTGATCGAACGGGGCCTCGATCCCACCCGGGCAGTGGTTGCGCTGCAAGACGGCGAACTCGTGGGCCTGGCCGGCTTTCAGCTGGAGGGCCGAGCCCTCACCCGTATCGGGGTTCGAGACATCATCAAGGAGTTCGGGCTTCGGAGGTCCTTCAAGCGGATCGCCTGGGCCTCGATCCTCCACCGTGACGCCCCCGACGACGTGTTGTTGATGGATGGGATAGTCGTTAGGGCCGACCGCCGCGGCCACGGCATCGGCTCTAAAATGCTCACCCGGGTGTTTGAGGTGGCGGCCGAGCACGGGAAGCGAGTGGTTCGGCTGGACGTCGTCGACACCAATCCAGCAGCCCATCGGCTCTATCAGCGCGTGGGATTCGTACCGACCAAGACCGAGAAGGTCCCGTTCATCAGGAAAGCCTTGGGGTTTTCGGCCGCCACCACCATGGAGCGGCCGGTTACTTGAAGCCTTCCTGCCCCGGAGGGGGAGGTGGCCCGAAGGGCCGGAGGGGGCGTGGCGAGTGCGGGTGTAGCTCGAAGGGTGGTCGCCCTCCCGGCTGACGCCGGACTCCCCCCTCCGGGGGGAGACAAACCAACCGCTCTGGCAAGACGGCGGCAACAACAGAACAGGTATCCGTCGGTCGTAGCCGGCTCCCCTTCGGGGAGCTTGCGAGTTGACTTCGTCAACTCGTGGGATCGAACGGTTGTGCAATCGTGGCTGTGGGATCCGTAGCTCAGTTGGTTAGAGCAGCGGACAGTGAGCCGCTTGGCGGCTCGCAATGTATGGGTATCCGTCGGTCGTAGCCGGCTCCCCTTCGGGGAGCTTGCGAGTTGACTTCGTCAACTCGTGGGATCGAACGGTTGTGCAATCGTGGCTGTGGGGCCCGTAGCTCAGTTGGTTAGAGCAGCGGACAGTGAGCCGCTTGGCGGCTCGCAATGTATGGGTATCCGTCGGTCGTAGCCCCGTACACTCTCACCGTGGGGCCCGTAGCTCAGTTGGTTAGAGCAGCGGACAGTGAGCCGCTTGGCGGCTC
>JAOTYB010000126.1 GCA_029862065.1 Acidimicrobiia bacterium
GGCTGAGGTTCCGGTGTTGGAGGAGGCGTTCCGGTTGGGGGCGGTGTCGTTGGATCAGGTGTTGATTTTGGCCCGGTTTGTGACTTCCGAGAATGTGGTGGCGTTGGTGGGGTTGTGTGGTGAGGTCCCGGTGGGGGAGTTGGCTGCTGCGGTTCGTGAGTTCGTGGCGGTTCCGGTTGCGGTGAAACCGGAGCGGGAGGAGCCGGTGTTGCATATGTGGTGGGATGAGACGGCCTTGGTCCTGCGGGGGGCGATTCCGGGGGCTGATGGAGTGTTGGTGGAGTCAGCGTTGCAGCGGTTGGCGACCAAGGCCCCGTTGGGTGAGTCCGATGGGTTGTATCGGGAAGCGCATATTCGGGATGCCGAAGCGTTGATTCAGATGGCGTCGGAGTCTTTGGCTGAGGATCGGGATCATGATCGAGCGACCCTGGTAGTGCATGTTCCCCTCGAGGCGCTTGATGATCCGGAGGTGTCGGTGTCGGTGGCGGGCCGGTTGGTGGATCGTGATGAGTTGTTGCGGTTGGCGTGTGACGCTCGGTTGCAGCCAGCGATTGATGATCCCGATGGGGTAACGATCGGGATTGGACGGGTGAGTCGCCAGATCCCGGCCTGGTTAGGTCGAGCGTTAGATGGTCGCGATGGTGGGTGTCGGTTCCCGAGTTGTCACCGGACCCGGTGGACGCACGGTCACCACATTGCCCACTGGGCGAACGGGGGACCAACCAATCTGGACAATCTGATCACCCTGTGCGGGTGGCATCATCGACTCATCCACAAAGACCACTGGCAGATACAAGGCAACCCCAACGGGAAAGTCACCTTCATCAACAAATTCGGGACCCCCCACCAACCGGTCAGACCCAAATTCCCCCCCTACCACCACGACCTACTCATGGAAGGCATCGAACGAGTAGCCAACCACCACCTCCAAAGACTCGAAGCCGTCGGCTGACCGTGGGCGGCTCGCCGCCCTACTCGTCGGTCACGCAGCCCTCGGAGGCGGACTTCACTGTGCGTATGTACTTGGCGAGTGTGCCGCGGGTGGCTTTCAACGGCGGTGCCGTCCAGGCGGCTCGCCGGCGATCAAGCTCTTCCATGCTCACCTCAACCTCAATCGAACGGGTGTTGGCATCGATCGTGATGGTGTCGCCGTCCTCCACCAGGGCAATCGGCCCGCCGTCCTGAGCTTCGGGAGTGACGTGGCCGATGATGAAACCATGTGAGCCACCGGAGAACCGTCCATCCGTGAGCAGTGCCACCTCCGACCCGAGCCCGGCGCCCATGATGACCGAGGTTGGGGTCAGCATTTCCGGCATGCCGGGACCACCTTTGGGCCCCTCGTAGCGAATCACGACGACGTCCCCCGGCCCGATCTGGTTGGCCTCGGCTGCTGCCAGCATCTCCTCTTCGCTGTCGAATGCTCGGGCGGGACCGCTGAACCGGAGGCCCTCTTTGCCGGTGATCTTGGCGACTGCCCCGCCGGGTGCCAGGGAACCGCGCAGGATTTGGATGTGAGCGGTCTCCTTGATCGGCGTGTCCCACGGCTGAATCACGTCCTGGCCGTCGGTCAACCCGGGCAGGTCGGCCAGGTTCTCGGCCAGGGTCCGTCCCGTCACCGTCAAGCAGGTGCCGTCGACGGCGCCATGTTCGAGCAGCAGTTTGAGGACTGCCGGCGTCCCTCCCACCGCGTGCAGATCTTCCATCACGTACCGACCGCTTGGTTTCAAGTCGGCCAGGAACGGGACCCGGTCGCTCACTGTTTGGAAGTCGTCGATGGTGACGTCCACTTCCACCGCCCGGGCCATCGCGATCAAATGCAGCACGGCATTGGTCGATCCGCCCAATGCCATGGTGATGGCCATGGCGTTATCGAAGGCAGCCCGGGTCATGATGTCGGTCGGGAGGATGTTCTTCTCGAGCAGGATCCGGATGGCGGCGCCCGAGGCGAAACACTCATCCAGCTTGGCCGGGTCGGTGGCCGGCGTAGACGAGCTGTAGGGGAGGCTCATGCCGAGCGCTTCGATCGCCGAGGCCATCGTGTTGGCGGTATACATGCCGCCGCAGGCTCCGGCACCCGGGCAAGCATGGCGGATTACGTCGAAGCGTTGCTCCTCGGTGATGCGATCAGCGATCTTCTCGCCATAGCTCTGGAAGGCCGAGACGATGTCGAGGGGCTGGCCGTCGGCGCCGTGGCCGGCCCGGATGGTGCCGCCGTAGATCATGATGGACGGCCGGTTGACCCGCGCCATCGCCATAACCGAGCCGGGCATGTTCTTGTCGCAGCCGGGGATCGACACGTTGGCGTCATACCACTGGGCTCGCATCACCGTTTCGATGGAGTCGGCGATGAGGTCGCGGCTCTGCAGTGAGTAGCTCATGCCGTCGGTGCCCATCGCCATGCCGTCCGACACACCGATGGTGTTGAACCGCATGCCAACCAGGCCGGCGTCGGTCATGCCTTCCCTGACCCTGGCGGCCAGGTCGTTGAGGTGCATGTTGCAGGGGTTGCCCTCGTACCACATGCTCGCAATGCCAACCTGGGCCTTGTCCATGTCGGCTTCGCTGAGACCCGTGGCGTACAGCATCGCCTGCGAACCCCCCTGGGAGGCACGTTGGGTGAGGCGGCTGCTGTATTTGTTGAGCTGGTCGGCCATGTCGGCATGTTAGAGGGTGCGGATAGTCTGCCGACATGAGCGATCAAGCCCCCCTCGGTGAAGCCCTCAGTCGGCTCGCCGTCGACCAGGGACTGGTGGGCTACGGTGTCTCGTCCATCGAGCCGTTCCTGGGGGTCCGGTCCGAGATGGCCCGCCGGGTCGAAGACGGCACCGCCGGGCGACAGAGATTCACCTACACCGACGTCGAAGTCGCCACCGAGCCTGAGCGATCGTTCCCCTGGGCGCGCTCGCTCATCGTTGGGAGTGCCACCTACCTGCCGGCCGCCGGGAGCCCGGGGCCGGCGCGACCCAATTCGGGGCGCATCGCCCGCTTCGCCACCGGCGACCATTACGCCCCGCTGCGATCGGCCCTCGAGGCCATTGCGGATCACCTGCGCTCCGCCGGATACCGGGCCGAAGTGCTGTCCGACGACAACCGGCTGGTCGACCGGGCGTCGGCGGTCCGGGCCGGGGTGGCGTGGTGGGGGAAGAGCACGATGGCGCTGGCCCCCAAATACGGACCCTGGTTACTGCTGGGCTCCGTCGTCACCGACGTCGCACTGCCCGAGAGCGCCCCGATGGCCCGGGACTGCGGCACCTGCGTGGCGTGCATCCCGGCCTGTCCGACCGGTGCCCTCAACGACGAGGGACGGCTGGACGCCACCAAATGCATCTCCTACTGGGCCCAGACCCCCGGTCTCATCCCGCTCGAGATTCGGGAGCAATGGGGTGACCGGTTCTACGGCTGCGACGACTGCCTGGACGCCTGTCCGCCCGGTCAGCGGTGGGTGAGCCAGGCCGGCGGGGATGGCGGGCGCATCGACCTGCTTGAGGTGTTGGCGGCGCCGGATGAGGATCTGCTCGACCGGCACTCCCATTTCTACATACCGCGTCGCGATGCGCGTTTCCTCCGTCGCAACGCCCTGGTCGCCCTGGGTCACAGCGGCGACGCGGCCGCCGTTCCCGTCGTCGCCGGCTACCTCGAATCGTCCTACGCGGTGCTGCGGTCCCATGCGGCGTGGGCGCTCGGACGGCTCGGCGGCTCAATCGCTGTGGATGCCCTCGCCCGTGCGGAAGCCTCGGAAGCCGACCCGGAGGTGCAGAGCGAGCTGGCCGTGGCTCGACAGCGTGCCGAGGCCGGCTAGCCAAACGCCGGTACCCTGACTCCACATGAGGAACGCGAAGTGAGAGCGGTGTTTGGTCTAGCCCTGGCGGTTGGGTTCCTGGCTGTCCTCGGCTGGATTGCCGCCGTTGCCGTCGCCGACTCGGTTGACGGCTGGGAAGGCGTCGACCCCGACGCCCGGTTCGGCCTGAATGGGCGTCGAGTGGTGGCCGGCGTGCTCGGTTTCGGGATGGCGGGCCTATCGGCTGCCTATGCCGGCTGGCCGATCGCACTGGCCATCGGGGCGGCCGTTGCGGGGGCACTGGCGGCCGGGTTGCTCGCAGCCTCTCGATGATCCTGATCGCCGACGTTCACGGCGCCGCCGAATACATGCGGCGCCTGGTCGAGTCGCTCGATCAGGAGCTGCTGGTGCTTGGTGACCTCATCAACTTCACCGACTACCGAACCTACGAGGGCATCCTGGCCGATCTGTCGGGTCGTGATTTCGTCAAGCAGCTCGTCGAGTTGCGGATGGCCGGCCGGTTCGATGAGGCACGCCAGCTGTGGCAGAAGTCGGCCGAGGGCCAGGAGGAGGAGTTGCGGGCCCGATCAATAGCCCTGGTCGAGGCTGCCTACTCCGACATCGGAGCCTCGCTGCAGGGAGCGAATGCCTACGTCACCTACGGCAACGTCGATCGGGTCGGGGTCATGAAGAAGCACCTGCCGGATGACAGCATCTTCGTCGACCACGGTGTGTTTGAGATCGAAGGCTGGACCGTCGGCATCATGGGTGGCGGGATCAAATCGGGTCTGAATGTCCCCGGTGAGCTCACCGATGTGGAGATGGGGGAGCGACTGGAGGGCCTGGCCTCGGCCGACATCCTGTGCACCCACGTGGCTCCGGCAATTCCCGCGCTGCAACGCGACGTAGTGGGGGGCATGTCGAAGGGGTCGGCGGCTGTGCTGGCCCATATTGAGCGCCACCAGCCTCGCTTCCACTTTTTCGGGGATGTTCATCAGCCCCAAGCCTCCGAGTGGTGGGTGGGCGACACCTTGTGTCGCAATGTCGGGTACTTCCGGGCTACCGGCCGTGGCCTCCACCACCCCGCCCGCTGAATTCGGAGCACCGCTACCCTTAATCACCGACGGAGTGCAAGGAGCACGATGGCCGAAGGCACTGTACAGACGATCCAAGTGGACGCCCCAGCCGAGGTGGTGTTCGGCGTCGCCGCCGACGTCGGCCGGTTTCCGGAGTGGGCGGCGGCCGTGCGGGAAACCGAGGTCTTGGACACCAATGAGGACGGCACGCCGGCGCGGGCAACTCTGGTCGTCGACGGCATGATCCGGACGATCACTTACACCCTCAACTACACGTACGACGGCATTGCCCGCATCTCCTGGTCGGCCGAGCCCGGCGACGACATCGCCGAGATGGACGGCCGGTACGAGTTTTACGAGCTGGAAGAGGGGGGCACCGAAGTGGTGTACGCCCTCAAGGTCGAGCCGAATTTCAAGGTTCCCGGCTTGCTGCGCCGCCAGGCCGAGAAGCAAATCGTTGGAACGGCCCTGCGGGGTCTGCGTGACCGGGCCGAGGAGCTGGCTTCGGCCTCTGACTAATGCGGGTCCTGCTGGTCACCGGCAAGGGGGGCGTCGGCAAGACCACCGTGGCAGCCGCCACCGCACTCAAGGCAGCCGACCTCGGCTATCGAACACTGGTGATGTCGACCGATCCAGCCCACAGCCTGGCCGATGCCTTCGATCTGCCGCTGGGCGATGAACCGTTGGAAGTGTCCGAGAACCTGGTCGCTCAGCAAATCGATTCCCAGCATCGCCTCGAGCAGTACTGGGGAGAGGTGCGCGAGTACCTGACCGATCTCTTTGATTGGAGTGGGCTGCGGGGCATCGAGGCCGAAGAACTATCGGTGTTCCCGGGCATGGACGAGCTGTTCGCCCTCGCCGACGTCAAGGATCATGCTGTGTCCGGCGCCTACGACCTACTCGTGGTCGATTGTGCGCCCACCGCTGAAACACTTCGACTGTTGTCGCTGCCCGAGATTCTCGGCTGGTACATGGACAAGATCTTCCCAATGGAGCGGAAAGTGGTCAAGGCGATGCGGCCGGTGCTCAGCCGGGTCGTCTCAATGCCGATCGCCACTGACCAGGTATTCGATGCGGCCGAGGGCTTCTACGGCCGCATCCAGGGTGTCCGCGACATTCTCACGAACCCGTTTGTCACCAGCGCCCGTCTGGTGATGAACCCCGAGAAGATGGTCATCAACGAAGCCCGCCGCACCTACACCTACCTCGGCCTCTTCGGATACGCAGTCGATGGGGTGGTCGTCAACCGCGTCCTGCCCGACGAAATCACCGACCCCTATTTCAAGCGGTGGCAAGAGGTCCAGGCCGAGAACCTGGT
>JAOTYB010000127.1 GCA_029862065.1 Acidimicrobiia bacterium
CGGCGAGAGTCTTGGCCCCATCCTCACCGGGCGGATCATCTCGGGCATCGGCATCGGTGCTGCCCAGCCGGCCATCCGTCGGATCGTGGTGCTGGCCGACCCCGAGAACCTCGGGCAGAACCTGGGCAGGCTGTTGTCCGCCGACGTATTCGGCTTCGCGGTTGGGCCGGCCATTTCGGCGGCCCTGGTGGGCCCGCTCGGGCTGGCGGCGCCGTTCATCGTGGTGGCCGCCATGACCGGACTGCTGCTGCCCCTGACACTCCTCGTCAGTGCCAACGAGACGAAGGAGATCTCCTCCCAGCGGCTGGCCCTCGATCTCCTGCGCTCCCGGGTGGTCGCAGGGGCAGTGGTGTTGGGTGCCGCCGTGTTTCTCATGTTCGGTGCCTTCGATGCGCTGTGGGACGTCGTGCACGAGGACCTGAACACTCCCACCTGGATGGCCAACCTCGGGATCACGCTGTTTGCCCTCCCCCTGGTGGTGCTTGGCCCGACCGGTGGCCGGCTGGCCCAGCGGGTTGGACCATTCCGGGTGGCTGCGCTGGGACTTGCGGCGGGAGCAACCTTCATGTTGATCTACGGCCAGCTGCCCACCGGCAGCTGGATCTTCGCTGTATCGATGGTTCACGCAGTCACCGACGGCCTGACCATCGCCGCCTCGGGGGTGGCCGTCGCTATGTCGGTGCCGGCCGAACGCCAGGCGGGTGCCCAGGGCGTGATGGGGGCAGGCCAGGCGCTCGTGGCCGGGATCACCGCCATCGTTGTCGGCGCGCTCTATCAAGGCGCAGGGCGGGCCATCGCCTACGCGGCAGGCGCCGCCGGCATGGTGTTGTTCACCATCGTCGGCTTAGTGCTGGCCGAGGAGTTCTGGCGGGCGAGGCGGCATCGCACTGCCGTTGCAACTGAGATTGACCCGACCGTCGAAAGCGCCCGGCCGTTCTCCTGAGGGTGTTTACGGGCGGATGAATGCCAACAGCACCGGCGTCTCATTGCTTGGCCACGTGCCCGAAAGCGAGGGTCCGGTGGCCGCTGGGTGGTCGACGATCAGGTGGCGCACGACGAGTTCCCATCCTCCGGCGGTCACCACCGTGTCGGTTCCTTGGAGGTGAGCTAGCACCGCGTCGATGATCGGAACCGGCGTCCCGGGCGTGCCGCTTCCGATGACTCTCGCTGTCGGCTCAACGAGAACTGGACCTTCGTCGGTCTCGAGGTACTGCTCGACCTGGGTCCCGCCGGTCAAAATGGCCCGCAGCAACTCGCTCACGTAAACCGGATCCCCACACGCGTTATACACCCAGCGCTTCCCGAGCACCGAGTGGTCCATGGTGTCGACCAGCCACTCGTCGGCTCCGGCCAGCGGGGACCCGCGATAAGTCAGCGGTATTTGGGCCACCGGCCCTGAATCACGCTGCAGCAGGTGGGTTTCGACCCCCACCTCACCGGCGGGATCATCGAAGCGGTAGGCGGCGATTCGAGACAAATCGGTCCCGACGACGTCTGCCAGCGCCGGGATCGTCGCCACATGGGCGTTCAGAAGTTCGTCCTTCGACGGTGTCAGAGTGGCTTTGTGCAAGATCGCCATCGCCGAACCCTACCGAATGCGCCTAGCCGACTGCCTTCCGCACCGCCCGGGACAGATTGCCCTTATTGGACACGTGGACTTCGCTCAAGCCCAGCCATTCGGCCATCAGGCGGAGCTCGGCCGCCAACTCCGGAGCGACCCGGTCCGGATCCTGGCCCTCTTCGAAGAACGTGCCGAGGGCCCGCAGCACACCGGCCTGGCGGTCGGCTTTGAGATCAACCCGGCCGACTATCTCATCGCCCAGCAAGAAGGGATAGACGTAATACCCAAACTGGCGGTCGGGTTCGGGAACGTAGATTTCTATCCGGTAGTGGAAGTTGAAGAGCCGCTCGGTTCGGTCGCGAAACCACACAACCGGATCGAAGGGTGCGAGCAGTGCCCGGGCGGGCACCTGCCGGGGGAGGGTGGCCTCGGGGTGGAGGTAGGCCGGCTGTTTCCAGCCCTCAACCTCCACCTCTTCCAAACGGC
The DNA here is from genome assembly GCA_029862065.1 of Acidimicrobiia bacterium. Classification (GTDB taxonomy): domain Bacteria; phylum Actinomycetota; class Acidimicrobiia; order Spongiisociales; family SHLN01; genus SHLN01. Next base: position 2,048 of record JAOTYB010000127.1, read on the forward strand.
CGGCGTCGACCAGGTCTCGCAGGTGGGGCTTGGCGTGGGCGATGCGGTAATAGTCGGCCAGGTCGGCCAGAGTGCCCACCCCATGCGCCCGGGCTCCCCGCATGAGCATCTCCGAGTAGGCGTCGTCGCGGCTCAGTTCGGAGGCCAGCAATTCGGGCGGGAACACCCGTTCCGGCAAGTCATAGATGGAGACGAAGTTCTTGGTCCGGCCCCGGATGGTGAGCCGGCCGGTGACGTACAGCCAGTCGAGGGCCACCTTTCCCTGTCCGTGGCCCCACCAGGGGCCGGTGCGGCTCCCCGGGTCCGAAAGGTCCGAGACGGTGAGGGGCCCATGTTCCGCCACTTCCTGGTACACCTGTTCGAAGTACTCGGGATGACGCTTGAGCAGCTCCCGGGTCTGGTTGTACCCCGTGCGGCCCTGCATCCGGAACCGGAGCATCGGCAGGTCGGTGGTCGGCATGACCGACGCCACGTGACCGAGGTACTCGAACATCTCGGGCCCGTTGATCCAGGTGTCGAGGGCATCCCGGTCGTACGGACCAAGGCGGGAGAACATCGGCATGTAGTGCGCCCGCACCGCCACGATCACTGAGTCCAGCTGCAGCAGGTTGATGCGCCCGATGACCCGCCGGAAGTGGCGGACGTCGACCCGGCCTTGCGGACGCGGGTCCGTGAAACCCTGGGCCGCCAGGGCGATCCGGCGGGCTTGGGGGATCGTCAGAGTTCGCATGGCCGCAGCTACGCTACCTCCATGACCAGCGACACCCGGCGGGTGTGGCTCACAACGCTCGGGTGTGCCAAAAACCAGGTGGATTCCGACAAGCTCACCGCCGTCCTCGAAGATTCCGGCTACACGGCTGCCACCTCTATCGACGAGGCGGACGTCGTGATGGTCAACACCTGTGCCTTTATCGAGGCAGCCCGTGAGGAGTCGGTTGACGCCATCATCGACATGGAATCGGCCAAGCGCGACGATGCCAAGTTGGTGGTGCTCGGGTGCATGGCCCAGCGGTTCGGTATGCAGGTGACGGAAGCCTTTCCGCAGGCCGACGCCGTGCTCGGCCTCGATCGTTACGGCGAGCTGGTGGGCACCCTCGACCGCCTCACCGATTGGCAGCCGATCCGGCTGGCCCAGAGCCCGATGGACATCCTCTACACGGTGCGCCGCCCAACGCTCAGCACCCCGTACGCATATGTGAAGGTTGCCGAGGGGTGCGACAAGCCCTGCACCTTCTGTGCGATCCCCCTCATCCGCGGCAAGCAGCGCTCGCGTCCGCCGGTCAATATCCGGGATGAGATGGTCGGGCTAGCCGAGGCCGGCGCGCGTGAGATCGTCCTGGTGGCCCAGGACCTGGCCGCCTATGGACGGGACATCGACGCTCCCGGCGGCATCGAAGACCTCCTGCGTTTCGTGAGCGACGTTGACGGGATCGAATGGATCCGCCTGCTGTATCTGTATCCCCGGGAGATCCGGCCCCGCCTCATCGAAGAGATCGCCGCCAACCCGAAACTGGTCCCGTACTTTGATCTCAGCCTTCAGCATGCCAGCGGACCGCTGCTGCGGGCGATGAAGCGGCCCGGCGATGCTGCTCGCCACCTCGAGCTCATCGCCGACATCCGGGCGGCCAACTCGGGAGCGGCCACCCGCTCCAGTTTCATCGTGGGGTTTCCGGGCGAGACGGAAGAGCAAGTTGAGGAACTGGCCGACTTTTTGCAGAGAGCCCAGCTCGATTGGGCCGGCTTCTTCCCCTACTCGGCTGAAGACGGCACGCCCGCCGCCGAGCTCCCTGGTCGGGTCGATGGCGACGAGGTGGCCGAGCGGCTCAGGTACCTTATGTCGATTCAAGAGGAAATCACCGCCGAACAAAATGAGGCCATGGTCGGTCGGCAGGTTCGCGTGCTGGTCGACGGTCTCGAAGAGGGACGTCCGTACGGCCGGTCCTATCGGGAGGCTCCCGAAATCGATGGCGTGATCGAGTTTGATACTGGAAAGCCTGGCGATTTTGTCGAGGTGGTCATCGACGCCTCATACGGCAGCGAGTTGGCGGGGACCGTCGTTGGGTAGCCGGCCGGAACTGCGGGCCGGGGAGGTGGGCCGGTGAACGTCGAGGTCATAGCCATCGGCACCGAGCTGCTCCTCGGCCAGATCATCAACACCAACCTGGCGACCATTGGCCGGGCATTGGCCGAGGCCGGGCTGGACACCTACCGCCAGGTGGTGGTGGGTGACAATCTCGACCGGCTCTCCCAGGCCATCCGCCAGGGCCTCGATGATTCTGATGCCCTCATTCTCACCGGTGGCATCGGGCCAACCCAGGACGACATCACCCGCGAGGGCATCTGCGCAGCCACAGGTTTGGAGATGGAATACAGCGAGGACTGGGCGGCTCGATTGGAAGCGTGGTGGGCTGCTCGGAATCGGGAGATGCCGGCCAACAACTACCAGCAGGCCCAGCATCCGGCCGGCGCCGTGTTGATTGACAACCCGCGTGGCACCGCCCCGGGCCTCGACCTGGCAGTCGAGGGCAAACGCATCTTCGCTATGCCCGGCGTTCCCGCCGAGATGGAGCTCATGCTCCACGGTCATGTGATCCCGGCCCTTATAGAGCTAGGGGGCGGTCCGGCCGTCCTCCGGAGCCGGGTGCTTCGTTCGTACGGTATGGGGGAGTCGAAGGTGGCCGAGCTGCTGGCCGACATCTTCGAGCGTCAGACCAACCCGACTATGGCCTTCCTGGCGTCGGCCGGTGAGATCAAGGTGCGACTCACGGCCAAGGCTTCCACTATTGAGGAAGCCGATGCCCTGATCGCTCCCGTCGAAGCTGCGGTTCGGGAGCGGCTGGGCACCGTTTTTGGCGCCGACGACGAGACGGTCGAACAGATCATTTTCGACGCCTTGCAAGCGCGGGGCTGGACCATAGGTACTGCCGAGTCCGCGACCGGGGGGATGGTTGCGGCCGCCCTGACGGCTATCCCCGGCGCCTCCAACTACGTGCGGGGGAGCGTCGTGGCCTATGCCACCGAGGTCAAGGAGCAGGTCCTGGGGGTGGATACCGAGACACTGGGGGCCGGGGTTGTGAGCGAACCCACTGCTATCGCGATGGCCAGCGGTGCTCGGGAGGTGCTGGGGGCAGATGTAGTGGTGGCGATCACCGGTTCGGCGGGGCCCGACCCGCAGGAGCGCGACGTCGGCACCATCGTGATCGCAGTGGCCACGCCCGAAGACGCCCGGGCCCGCACGCTAGACATGCCAGGTGATCGGGAACGGATCCGGACGTATGCCACCACCGCCGCTCTGCAGCTCACCCGGCTGGCCGTGACCGGTGAGTGGTGGTGAGGTGAACCGTTTTCACAACCGCTACTGCGCCTCGGAGAAGTGGAAGTCCGTCATGGTGGGCGAGATTCTGCCGTGGGTGCTGGAGGATCTAGAGCTGTCAGGGCCCGTACTCGAGGTGGGTCCAGGACCCGGGCTGGTGACGGAAGCATTGGTTCGCTACGGCGTCGAAGATCTAACGACACTCGAAATTGAGCAGGGGGCGGCCGACCGATTGCGGTCGCGGTTCGGCGATGCCGTACGGGTGGTTACCGGAGATGGCGAGGACATGGCCCTGCCCGACGGCGGGTTCTCGACCGTCCTGTGTTGCACGATGCTTCATCATGTCCCGACGACCGCTGGTCAGGATGCCGTATTGCACGAGGCGTTTCGGGTTCTCCAGCCAGGCGGTGTCCTGGCGGGCAGCGACAGCCGAACCAGCATGCGAATGCGGATCTATCACATCCGGGACAACTTCAATCCGGTCGACCCGGGAAGCCTCGGTGATCGCCTCGAAGCTGCGGGATTCCGTCAGGTGCAGGTCGATGCCACCGAGAGCCGTTTTCGCTTTCGAGCGGTGAAGTCCTAATACTGCTCCGGGACGAAGGTTTGGTCCGATAGCGGAGGTCGCACATAGGCACCGCTGTCCTCCCGGGGAGGCAGCTCGAGCGGTGGCCGGGTGACGTCGTCGTACGAAATCATGCTGAGCAAATGGCTGATGGTGTTTAGCCGGGCTCGCCGCTTGTCGTCAGCGTCCACCACATACCACGGTGCCTGCTTGATATCGGTGTGGGCGAACATCTCATCCTTCG
>JAOTYB010000128.1 GCA_029862065.1 Acidimicrobiia bacterium
GGTCTTAACACCGAGAAGCAGGGCGCGGTCGAAGGCAGGTTCATCAACGTGGGGCCCAAACGCGATGACCTCCACCGATTCGACAACGGAGCGGATCGCCTCATCTGCCTCGGGGTGGGTGAGGTCGACGAAGGCAACCACCGGGGCAACCGGCAGATCGCTCCCCCACACCACCAGCTGCAATCCGGCCGCGTTGACCGCGTCTTCGAACCGACTGCGGTCGATCAAATCTCGTGAGACCAGCAGCACCGTTCGGCCCTCTCCCGACACCAGAGGGGCCAGAGCCTGCGCCTTCTCGACACCCCACGCCAGGTGAGCATGGAAGGCCTCCTCCCCGAGCGCCGACGATGAGGCCGGGGCAAGCCCGTATGTGTCGCCGGGCAGCGCTGCCACCGACACCGGATCCCGCAACGGGGGGCGCACCCCCGCCTCAGCCAGCGCCTGGTTGGGACCCGCGGTGGCTTCTTGGACGATCTCCAGCGGTGACCGGCGTTGCTCGGCAAAAGGGAGCTCGAGCACGCTCGCCAACTCGCGCGCGAGCCAATCGGTGGCTTCTCGTATGACCTCACGTGGCAGATTGCCCTGCAGCGGGCCGGTGACTTCATTCAGATAGTGGCCAAAAGCGCCGACGAATGCCTGATGCAAAGCAGCGGCCGAAACATCCATTTGGCGAGCCTATCCGCGAGTTCAGCCCTACTCGCTCTAGGGTTCCCCGATCACGCAAAGGAGGGGGTGTGAGGCGCTTCGCGCTCATTGCACTGCTTGCCATGGCAGCGAGCGCATGCACGCTCGATATCAACATCGATGTCAGCCTCACTGAGACCGGCGCCGGCCGGGTAACCGTTGACATCGTCGCCGACGAAGAGTTCCACCAGCTTCATGAGCTCACCGGCCGTGATTTCGAGGACCTGGTCGCCGCCCGGGGCGAGGAGGTAGGCCTGGCCTTCGAGGTGACCCCCGGGGCGACGACTCGGTATTCAGCCGCCAGCAGGGTTGTGGTCTCCGAGACCCTGGAGGGCATCCTGGAGGACCTGGTCCCCGGCATCGGGAATATCACGATTGACAGGACCGGCTCGGAGCTCGTCTTCGACGGTTTGCTCAACCCGCTGACGTCGGTGGACGATGTGGAGCCCTACTTCGATGACGCCGACCCCTCCCAATTCGCCGATGATGTGACGGTGACCCTCACCATGGCTATCCCGGGTGAGTTGTCGACGACTACCGGCACCCGTATTGGGCCGGGCGAGTTGAGCTGGGCGATTCCGTTCGCGGACTCTGACACCCGGGTGTTGGCAAGATCAACGCTCGAACCGGAAGGCAGCTCGATTCCGTGGACTGCGATCATCATCGTGGTCACGCTCGCCACGGCTTTCGGTTTCCTGATCGCCATTCGATCACGGCTTACCGGGGACCAAGAAGCCACCACCACCCCGCAACCTATGCGTCAAACCAAGTCGATCGCCCCGGAAGACCAGCCGGTGTCCGTGGATCAAACCCCGCCTGAGGATCAGGCGGTCGAGCCACCCTGGGATCCTGACTCAACCGTCTGATCAACCGCCGAAGACCTGGACAACCATCAGCCCGAGCGGGCCCTGGATGGAGGTCATGCCGACCGACGAGAACTCCTCCGCAACCATATTGGCGTAGTGGCCGGGACTGTCCACCAGGCCATCGTGAGCTTCAACGGCGTCGGCGGCCAGGGCCAGGTTCTCACCGATGTAGGCGTATCGTCCGGCGGCCAAGGCCACCCGGGCACCGACATCGCCGGTGACAGGCGACTGATGAGAGAAGTAGCCGTCGGCATACATCTCCGACCCGTGGGCGTAGGCCACATCCGCCAGGTCCGCAGACCAACCCAGATCCGGCAAGCCTGCCTCAGCCCGTTCGGCGTTTAGCGCCTCAAACAGGTCGATCGCAGCCCGCGCATCGGGTTCTACGGAGTCGGCGTCGACCGGGCTCAGTTCGACCGTCTCAGTGCCGTCGACGATGGCCCGCCTCCCCCCCACCAGTTCGTCGAGCCTCAGCAGGACACCGAGAACCCGGTCGCCCGAGACCTGGGCAAATACAGCCTGCGGCATCCCTGTCGGATCGGTAAGGGTCGAGGCAACCGTCGATTCCTCGATCTGTCCGGCCACCGCCACCGGCAGCCGAAACAGGGAGACGACCGACAGCACGAGGGTGGCGAGAAAGGCTCCCCAGGCCAGGGCCAGCCCCGCGCCGGTAAGTCGGTTCCCCAAAGCCAGACCCGGCAGACGGGCGACCCGCTGCAAGTAGTGGGCGAGCAGGGCTGCCACTCCGCCCACAAGGACGAATAGGACAAGCCCGCCTATCACCCGCGAAACGGTGGGGCTGGAGCCGAAAGTGCCGGACACGACTGCTCCGGCGGCCGGGCTCAGGCGGAAGGCAATCGCCAGCCCGAAGATGACCCCCAGCAGGTCCATTGCTTCTTTGACGAAGCCGCGTGCCCACCCGCGGAGGAACAGGAACACGAAAAATATGCCGAGGAGGAAGTCGAGCACGCTGGGAATTTCGGTAGGGGAAGCACCGGAAGCCTAAACCGGTTAAGGACGATTTTCGCGCTTTAGACCTCGTCCTCGAGATCCACCGGTGGCGGACCCTCCCCTTCATCCGAATCAAGCAGCCGGGTGAACACCGTCTCCCGGGTTGGCTCATCATCGATGAGGGCATCCCTGGCTTCATCCCACGATTGACCCAGGACCCGGGTGCGCCAGAGGTGGCCGGTGATGATCTTGATGACGGCCACCGTCGGCACGGCCATCAACACGCCGAACAGGCCGCCGACGGCACCACCGGCGAACAACGCCAGCAAGACCGTGGCCGGGTGGAGTCGAACGGTGGCTCGAAGCACGACCGGGCTCACCAGGTTGTTGTCGATCTGCTGAACGATCAGAGCGACCAGCGCCGCCCACAGGGCCTTACTGGGGTCGCCGGAGGTGAGGCCGGCCAACGAGCCGAGACCGCCCGCCACCCAGGGACCGACGAACGGAATGATGTTGAAGAAGCCGGAGATCATCCCGATGAGCAGCCAGAACGGTAGGTCGATGATCCAGAACCCGATGCTGGTCATGATTCCCACGATGAAGGCGACCACCAATTGACCTCTGACGAACCCACCGACGGCCGTCGACATCTGCACGAAAACGTGAATCGCCTCGTCCCGCCAGTACTCGGGAAGCAGGTTGCGAATCCTCTCGGTCACCGAAGGGAGGTCGAGCAGCAGATAGAACGCAACGACCGGCGCCACCAAGGCCACCAACACCGTTTGGAAGACCGTCAACGTGACGTCGGCGACGGTCCCCAATTGACTGCGGATGAGGTCCTGGTTGTCCGGATCCGAGAACCAGTCGGAGACCTCTTGACCGGTCGGAAGGGACACATCGACTGAGAGACCGAAGCGGTCGGCAATCCGGGAGATCTCCTCTTGACCATCTTCGATGAGCTGAGGGAAGCGGTCCCCTAGATCCTGACCCTGTGAAACGAGGACCGGGACGATGAAGAAGGCCGCCGCACTGAAGAGCGCTACCAACCCGACGTAGGCGAGCACCGACCCCACGAGGCGGGGAACCCGGCGCCGCTCCAGATAGCTGACGAACGGATTGACCAGATAGATAATGGCAATTCCCAGCACCAACGGCGGAAAGATGATGGCGACTTTCGACCCGACAAGAATCGCCACCCACATGAGGCCGATGGCGCCGAGGGCGCTCCAGGCGACAACGCCAAGGCGTTGCATTGAGCCGTATGCGGCCTCGCGGTCCACGGCTGCTACAGGCTCGGGTGGTCGCCGCCCTGGAACCGCTCAATCACCCGACGCTCCCGGCTCTCATCGCGCACACGGCGCAATCGGCGCACGGTCAGCGGGGCATAGTTGATGGCCTCAGGGTGGTCGAGAACCCGTCGAAGTATCTGGTAGTAGCGAGTAGCGCTCATAGTTAAGTAGTCGCGGATAGCCCGGTCCTTTGGGCCGGGGTACAACCACCAAGAGCCCTCGAATTCGAGGACCGATTTCTCGCGATCGGTAAGCATCGGCCAGAGGGTAAAGCAGCTCTCGCGCGGGTAGTGGGATTTGAGAGAGATAATCGCGCGGTGAGCGCGAGCCATCGAGTGAACAGTAGACGCTCTCCGGCATCCGGCATCGTTCCCCTCTCGATTCGTCAACGCAAGGACGGAAAGCGAGCAAAGCGAGCGCCGGACACCGGAAAGCGAGCAAAGCGAGCGCCGGACACCGGAAAGCGAGCAAAGCGAGCGCCGGACACCGGAAAGCGAGCAAAGCGAGCGCCGGACACCGGAAAGCGAGCGGAGCGAGCGCCGCACATCCGAACGCGAGCGCCAAAAATCGGAACGCGTGCGCCTGGAACCGGTACCCTCTCTCCTTGTTGCTGGTGTAGCTCAGTGGTAGAGCAGCTGCCTTGTAAGCAGCAGGTCGTGGGTTCGATCCCCACCGCCAGCTCCACATCCCCACTCTTTGAACGTGGGTCGCAAACGCGGCTGCAAGCGGCGCGCAAGGGGTTTGCAACCTTCATCGCCTATGAACGATGAAAGAGGGCACCCTAATGCGTCTTCACGTTGGAACTACCAATTGCGTGCTCTGCCCGATTCGGGGGGAAGTCTCGATCAACACGTGCGGGGCGTGCCCGCTCCTTCGGCGGCTACGGATCCACGGCGACACCGCCACTGTTCGCTGCCGGGGGCCATTCGGGCCAACCGATCGTCAACCGGCGAGTTCCTGGGTCGCGTCTCGCAGCTTGCTCGGCCGCTACTAGCGGCGGATCGGACATCGAGGTCGGAACTGGGGAGAGGTCAGAAGCCGCTCCCAGGTTTGCCGACTAGCTCACGGCCACCCCCACCCCGTCTCCGCCTCCAGCGGAGCCACCCCGCCCTCAGGGCGGGGAACTAGTCGCTTCGAGCCCTGGAGTTTGAGCCGAAGGCTCAAACTCCCAAGGTAGACGGGCGAACTTGTTCGCCCGTCTACCCGGCTACCGTGACTCGATGCTCCCGATCCCAACCCAGCTCCGGCGCACGCCCCGGCTCCTTTTTGGCCTGGTGCTGTTCGGCATTGGCATTGCCATGATCGTGCTCGGGGACTTTGGGCTCCCCGGCTGGGACGTATTCCACCAGGGGATCTCGGAGCGAACCCCCATTTCGATTGGCTCCGCGGTCATCCTCGTGGGAGCCGTCATCATCGTGGTATTGCTCATCCTGCGGGAACCGATCGGGCTCGGCACCATCGCCAACATGCTGGTGATCGGCCTGGCCATGGACGCAACACTGTTCCTGTTCGACGAGCCGAACACGACGTGGCCCCGAGTCGCCCTGACCCTCACCGGACCCCTGGTCGTAGCCATCGGGTCCGGGCTGTACCTCGGAGTCCGTCTCGGCCCGGGACCTCGCGACGGTTTGATGACGGCACTGGCCCGCCGGGGGGTCACGCTGTGGAAGGCGAGGACGGCTGTAGAAGCGGCGGCCCTCACGGCTGGATATCTCATGGGCGGCACCGTCGGCTGGGGGACGCTCTGGTTCCTCGTGTCGATCGGCCCGGCCGTGCAAATAGCCCTGCGACTTCTGTCAGTCCCCTACGCACCGGGTGAGCCGGTCGTTGAAAGGCACGGAGCCCTTACCCGGGCCGAGCACTGAGCCGGACCCGTGCCACTTCGAACAGTGCCAGCGCTGCCGAAACCGAAACGTTGAGGGATTCCACTCCGGGAGCCATCGGGATATGCACCACTTTGCTGACGCGATCCCGAACCAGCCGGCTGAGGCCGCCGCCCTCAGCACCCATGACAACGGCTACCGGCTCAGAGAACAACTGACATCCAAACAGTGACTCGTCGGCGTCGACGTCGAGGCCAACCGTCCACACGGAGAGTCGCTCGAGCCGGGCAACGGCGTCGCCAACGGAATTCACGATGGCGACCGGCAGCTGTTCTAGCGCTCCGGCCGCAGCCTTAAAGGCAGCCGCCCCGAACGGTGCGGCTCGCTTGCCGGCCACGACCATCCCGGTGGCCGCCGTATCATT
>JAOTYB010000014.1 GCA_029862065.1 Acidimicrobiia bacterium
CAGCACTCCGGGCAGGAACGCCGAACGGTCGGTGGTGTCGTGGCGAATGGTGAGGGTCTCGCCCTGTCCTCCGAGGATGACCTGCTGATGGGCCACGAGCCCCGACAAGCGGACCGAATGAACGTTCACCCCTTCGACCGAGGCACCCCGGGCACCCGGAACCAGCTCTGACGATTCGAACGCCCGAGACTGGGGGCCGGCCTCGGCGATCAACCTGGCCGTCGCCAGCGCCGTGCCGGACGGAGCGTCGGCTTTGTGATCGTGGTGCAACTCAATGACTTCGGCTGCCGCGAAGTGGGCGGCCGCCTCTCGGGCGAATCTCATGGAAAGCACCGCACCGATGGAGAAGTTGGGCACGATGAGGCAGTTGGGAGGTCCGTCGCCGAACAACTGCCCGACCTCGGCCAGCCGATTCTCTGTGAATCCAGAGGTGCCGACCACTGCGTGCCACCCACGGGCCCTCCATTCGCCCAAGTTGGCCATTACAACGTCGGGGGTGGTGAACTCGACGACCACATCACACTCGGGCAACCCGGCGGCGTCCTGGGACGGGTCATTCCCGGGGTCGAAACGTCCGACCAACTCCAGGTCGGGCTGCTCGTCGATCGTGGCGCACACGAGTGATCCCATTCGGCCGGCCGCCCCCGAGACGATGACCCGGGTCATGCCACGAACGGCTCGAGCTCGGAGGCCTCATGCGGCCCGGTGGCCCCAATGACCTGGGGGCCGGTGAGCAGATCGGCGGCAACTTCGTGCACAGCTTCCAGAGTGATCGCCTGGTAGCGGGTCAGGGTCTCGTCGAGACTCAAATGCTCGAGGCCGCCGATCTCGTCTCGACCGAGGCGAATCATCCGGCTGTTGGGATCCTCCTGGCTCAACGCCAGGCTCCCCTGGGTATGGCCCTTGGCCCGCTCCAGCTCGTCCGAGGTGATGCCGTCGGCCACGAGTTTCTTGATCTCGCCGGCGATGAGGTGTAGTACCTCCTCTACCTGAGTCGGGGTGGTCCCAACGTATACCCCGTACCCACCCGAGTCGGCATACGGAAACTTGAAGCTGTACACCGCATAGGCCAGGCCACGCTGCTCACGGATCTCTCTGAACAGGCGAGACGACATCCCGCCTCCCATCACGTGGTTGAGTAAACCGAAGGCGAACCGGCGGTCGTCGCCACTCGGGAGCCCTTCGCCGCCGATCACGAGGTGGGTCTGCTCGGTATCGCGGGGACGGACCCGCACACGCGATGTAACGGTGGCCGGCTGGTGATCGTGGGTTGAATCGGCGGCGTGCCAGTCTCCAAAGTGGGCCTCCGCTTGCTCAACGATGGCGGCGTGGTCGACCCGGCCCGCCACGGCGACCACCGTGGCCCCGGCGTGGTAGCGCCGCGCCCAGAAGCCGTGAATGTCGTCGCGGGTCATATCTGATATCGAAGTCTTGGTGCCCAGCACCGGTCGCTCGAGGGCATGGCCCTTCCACAGGGCCTGGGCAAACTCCTCATACGCAACGTCGGTTGGGTCGTCATCGTTCATGTTGATCTCTTCGAGCACAACGTGCTTCTCCGAATCGATCTCTGTTTGACGAAAGGCGGGACGGCGCACCATCTCGGACAAGATGTCGAGGCCGAGCGGCAGGTCGTCGTCACGCAGCCTTGCCCAGTAACAGGTCTGCTCCTTGCTGGTGAAGGCGTTGGAACGCCCGCCGACTGCGTCAAAGGCCTCGGCGATCTGCCGGGCCGACAGTTTGTCGCTGCCTTTGAACAACAGGTGCTCGAGGAAATGGGCGGCGCCGGCTTCGTTGGAGTGCTCGTCGCGACTGCCGGCATCCGCCCATACCCCAAGGGCCACCGAGCGAACGTCGGGCATCGAATCGGTGATGACCCGCAGGCCGTTGGAGAGCGTAGATAGTTGATAGTGCATAAGACCGAGATGTTAGGAACAGACCGGGTGTTTCCGTGCGTCTCAGTGCCGAACGGACCTATCGGCCACTTCGGGACAACTCATACGATTGCCTTGCGCAAAGAAAATCGGCACCCAAACCGGGCCGAGACGGCGTCTAAGGGGTGACAAGAAAGACAAGGGGGTCAACTCATGAAACGCTTGGGATTTCTGCTTGTGGCGCTGGCGCTGGTGGCCGCAGCCTGTGGAGAGTCGGACGGAACCGCCGATCCCACGACATCCACCGTGGCGACCACGACAACCACCGTTGTCCCAACTACGACGACGACAAAACCCACCACGACCACAACGTCAGTAGTGCCGGCAGATGACCAGTACGTGAACGTCTACTTCCTCGTGGATGACGTCACCGGCGAGGGCGGCCCGTATCTCCGCCCCGTTAGCCGGGAGATCGAAGCCACAGTGGGAGTGGCGGCTGCGGCTATCAATCAACTGATCGACGGGCCGACCGCCGACGAGGGCGCCGGAACCCCGGCGATCCATGGGGGCTTGCCGGATGGCACCGAGCTCCTGGAACTAACCATCTCCGACGGAGTGGCCCGCATCGACCTCTCGAGTGAGATCGAAGATGTTGGTGGCACCTTTGGCGAGATGAGCGTCCTTGCCCAGTTGGTGTTCACCCTGACCCAATTCCCGACCGTGGACGAAGTCGTACTGCTCATCGAGGGCGAGCAGGTGGAGTTCTTTGGCAGCCATGGAATGGATGTCACTCCGACGCTCACCCGGGATGGCTTCCTCGGGTCGGGCCTGGTGGCCGAGATCCTCATCGACCAGCCCGGCTTCTTCGGCCAGGCCGGCAACCCGCTACTCGTGAGCGGAATAGCCAGGGCGTTTGAAGCCCACTTGCAATGGGGGCTGTACGACAACGACGGCCTCCCCCTCGACGAGGGCTTCACCATGGCCAGCACCGGCGGACCCGAATGGGGGACTTTCCAGTTCGGTGTCTCCTACACCGTCGACACCCCACAGCTCGGAGCATTGATCATGTGGGCGGACTCGGCCGTGGATGGCAGCCCCATGAACCTGGTTGAGCACCCTGTATGGCTCACGCCGTAGAAAGTGCGGGGGTGGGGTGAAAGCGCATACCCCTCCCGCAGACAGAGCGGGAGGGGCTAGCGGTGGGGTGAAAGCGCGTACCCCTCCCGCAGAGCGGGAGGGGCTAGGGGTGGGGTGAAAGCGCGTTCCTGTGATCCACCGTCATAAAACAAGAAACGGGACCCCTATGGGTCCCGTTTCTCACTAGATGGTTTCGAGTCGTTAGAGGGCGGGAATCCGCAGCACCTGACCCGGGTAGATGAGATCGGGGTCCTTCAGCATCGGCTTGTTGGCCTCGAAGATCTCCGGGTACTTCATCGGGTCGCCGTAGAACTCCTTGGCGATCTTGGAGAGCGAGTCTCCCGATACCACGGTGTAGAACTTCGACTCCGCCGCCGCCGCTTGAGCCTCTTCGGCTGCCAGCTCGACACTGGTCTTCACTCGCATGCGGTCGTCTACCTGAGCCACGCCATCGGTGTTGCCGATGGTGAGGACTACCCGCTCGCGAGTGGCCACATCTTCAACTGCCCCTTTGACAGTGGCCTTGCCGTCATCAAAGGTCACGTCGAGGTCCTCGACCTCAAACCCCATGCTCTTGACATGCTTCTCGAGCTCGAAGCTCTTGCGGGCTTCGGCTACCTTCTCCTGCGATTCAGCGATCTCTTTGCGATCCTCGGCTCGTGAGGCCGCCTTGGCCCGCGAAGCCGCAGCGGCAGCGGCCTTATCGGCCTTTTCCGCAGCTTCTTCCGAAGTCGATTTGCCTATCCCTATTTTGGCCCCCGCGTTCTTCACAAAGTCGAACAGACCCATTTGGGAATCCTTTCTTAATCCGAATTGGACGAGCGCATGGTAACCGGACCCAATGTCCTCTGTCAGGGCCGCTCGACCCATTCGCGGGCACTCACCTCGGCATGTCAACGAGTGGGATGCAGCCCGTGGCTGCCTCGAAGGTAGAGGATTCAAGCAACCGAGCCGCCGCGCCGAAGTGAACGTTGGCTAGTCCGGTTGGCGACTGGCGTGTCGTGGCCGAGGCTCACCGTCGTCGAGCAGCGTTTGGACGAGGCCCATCACCCGCAGGTTGATTTCGTTGCGGATCTCACGAACGGCATCGAGGTCCTTGCCTGCCGGATCGTCCAGCTCCCAGTCGATGTATTGCTTGCCGGGAAAGACAGGGCAGGCATCCCCGCACCCCATCGTGACGACGACATCGGACTCACGGACCGCCTCTGTCGAGAGCGGGTGGGGCCGGCGGGCCGTGATATCGATACGGAGCTCGGCCATGGCTTCGGCGACCACCGGGTTGATCTCGTCGGCGGGTTCGCTCCCGGCCGATAGCACCTCTATGAGCCCCATCCCGTGCATCTCGGTGAGGGCAGCGGCCATCTGACTGCGACCGGCGTTGTGCACACACACGAACAGGATCTGGGGTTTGGCTTCCATCGGCCACGAGTATGGCACTCGCACTGGCGTATCCGGACCTGCGCGATGTAGCCTACAAAACCGTACCCGCGGAGCCCGGTAGACCCATGGCGATAAGCCAGCCGACATCTGAACGACACCTCCCCACCTGGGCCCGGTTGATGCTGGTTATCGGGCTGCTCTACACCTTCTTGGCCGGGGTGAAGTTCCTCGAGAGTGGCATCAAGGCGTTTGGTTCCGAGGCGGCTGCCGACCTCTTCGAGGGGATCTCGAATCCCCTGGCCGGCCTCTTTGCCGGGATCCTGGCGACGGTCCTGGTGCAATCCTCGTCGGTGTCCACCGCCACCATTGTCGGCCTAGTCGGGTCGGGGACGCTGCCGTTTGATACCGCTGTTCCCATGATCATGGGAGCCAACATCGGGACGACGGTCACCAATACATTGGCTTCGCTCGGACACATCCGCCGCAGCGAGGAATTCAAGCGGGCCTTTGCCGGCGCCACCATGCACGACTTCTTCAACCTCATGGCGGTCAGTGTCTTGTTGCCCCTTGAGCTCATCACTGGATTCCTCTCGTCTATTGCCGAGAAGATGGCCGAATGGTTGTCCGACGCGGGTGTGCAGGGGGGTGAGCTCGGAGACAGCCCTCTCAAATCGGCGGTCAAGTGGCCAGTGGATCAGGTCAAGGAGATCCTGGATGGGGCCAGCGAAAACGTGCTGGGCTCGATCCTGCTCATCGTCGGCCTCGGGCTGATCTTCCTGAGCCTGGCCTTCATCACCAAGAACATGAAACAGGTCCTGGCCGGACGGATCGAGCGGTCGATGAATGACATCCTGTCGCGTGGGGGAGGCATAGCCGCCATGCTCGTCGGCCTGGTGCTGACCGTGGCGGTGCAGAGCAGCTCAATCACAACCTCGATTCTCATTCCCATCATCGCGGCGGGTGTGCTCACCCTCAAGAACGCCTACCCGATCACGCTCGGTGCGAATGTCGGGACGACCATCACAGCATTGCTGGCGTCGCTGGCGACGGACCGGCCCGAAGCACTGGCGATCGCCCTCACCCACACGATCTTCAATTTGTCCGGGATTCTGCTGTTCTATCCGCTCCCGCAGTTGAGGTACCTGCCGATCCGGGCGGCCGAGAGACTGGCCGAGGTGGCGTTGAGCAACCGGGCATTGGCCGTGAGTTACGTGGTGGGGACCTTCGTCATCCTGCCGCTGGTTGGAATAGTGTTGTTGGGATAAGGAGGTACTCGATGGTTCTCGAATTCTTCAGGAGAGGCTCCGAGAGTCAGCTCGAACAGACCGAAAGCAAGATCGGACAGATGCTGAGCGATGCTCGCCACAGCTTCGATCTGGCCTCCAACGCCTTGCTGGCAGGTGCCGACCCGGCTGTGGTCGGTGCGGACGTGCACACCACCGACAAGCGGATAAACGCCACCGAGCGCGACATCCGACGCGACCTGGTGGTTCATGTGAGCGTTCACTCATCCGGGACCGATGTTCCGATGGTTCTGGCGTATATGGCGGTGGCCAAGGACGTCGAGCGTATCGGCGATTATGCCAAGAACATCTTTGACCTGGCCACCCAGGGCATCGATTTCTCCGGGGCAGCCGACATCGACCAGCTCTCCTCGTATCGGCAGCGAGTGTCGCTGTTGATCGCCGAGACTGCCCAGACCTTCCTGGATCGAGCTACCGAGGAGGCTCGCACCTATTTGTTCGAAGGCGACATCCTGCTCAAGGAGTACGATGAGAAGATCGATGAGTTCGTCACGTCGACTGAACCTTCAAACCATGGTGTGCCGCGGGCACTGTACTTCCGATATCTCAAACGGATCACCGCCCACCTGATGAACGTGCTGACGTCCCTCACCATGCCGGTCGATCGGCTTGCCTACTTCGACGAAACCGAAGAAGACCGGCTGCCCCTCGACGAGTAGACCACGGCTATTCGATCTCCGGCGGCCGCCGTAGCCGCTTGTCGGCTCCCCGGCGACGCTTGTCCTGAATACGCGAATCCTTTGCCGACTTGGATGGCCGGGTGGGGACGCGACGACGCTCGGGACGGAGAGCCTCTTTGAGCAGGTCGGCCAAACGGCGTCGGGCCGTCTGGCGGTTTCGCCACTGCGATCGTGACTCGCCGGCCACCACCGTTATCACTCCGTCGCGCACCTTCGGGCCGAGGCGACGGGTGATGGTGCGCCGGGTGTCGTCGGCGATAGCTCCGCTGGCGGACAGGTCCCAGCTGAGTTCGGCCTTGGTGGCATTGCGGTTGGCGTGCTGCCCTCCCGGCCCACCTGAGGTGGAGAAGGTCCAGTGCAGCTCCCCCTCGGGAATCACAAAGGCATCACCAACGGACAGATCCATGCTCTCAACGTAGTGCCCGTGGCGGCGGGGACGTTGTATCGTCAATCAGTTATGCGCGATCGAACCCAAACCGTCCTCACCGATATTCTCCCGCCCGACGAGCGGGCGATCGAGGCGGTTGTCGCTCGCTATCAACGGGTGGCGCCCGCAGTGACTCGCTTTGCCCGCTCCGTGAGCAAGAACGAAGACTTGCGGGTCCGGCTCGGTTCGGAGGCGGCCAGCCGGTCGGGCGAGGTGGTGCTCGACCCCCGGCTTTTCCAAGCCGCCTACGCCCGCAGTGCCCCGGTCACTCCCGCCGAGGTGGCCCTCGCCTCGGCCCTGCACGAGGTGGTTCATCTGGCCGTCACCGACTTCGAAGAGCGGCGGCCCATCCCGCCCGAATGGTTGCCCGAGGACATCGAGGAGCTGCCGGAGGAACCCGTCTCGCTGCTTGACGCATTGGCCGAGGCCGGCGGACCGGCGGCCGAAGCACTATTCCTGGCACTCGAAGACGCCCGCCAGGAGTTGGCTCACCTGTCGGCCTATCGAGGCGCTCGTTCAGTGCTCGAAGACCTGTATGTCGCAGCCGCCCCCGATGCTCTGGCCCTCGCCCGGCCGCTAGGCCAATTTGCCCTGGCCTGCTTCATGATTGTGGGTGGCTACGACGAGCGAGACCGCCTGCAGAAGCAGGTCGACCCCCATGTGGCCGCGGCGCTCGATGACGCCATGGCCTTTCTCGACGGAGTACGGGATTCGACGGACGTGTGGGAGGTGGCCGAACGGGCACTGCAATTGCTCCAGGTCGCTCGCCTGCATGGTCTGCTCACCGAGGTGTCAGGAACAAAGATGATCGGCGACCACGAACAGGCATCCGAGAAGGACCGGGACGCCATCGCCGACGGCGTCGACCGGGTGCGCCTCACCAGTCCGATCCTCCAGGATGTCGAGAGCTACGACGAGACGATGGAGGCTACGGCAGGCGATTCAGACGATGCCGGGGACTCCGAGGCCGGCGGTGATCCATCAACCGAGCAGCTCATCCGGGTATCGGAAGCACCGCTCGTGTACCTGCCGATCGGCCAGGGCGGCAAGCTGGTGGTCAGCCAATTCCCAGAGCGCTTCCGTCAGTTCGCCGCCGAGGGCCGCGAATCCCTCGACGGTGCCGCCCGGGCCTGGGGTGTGGCCCAACGGCACATCTCTGGCGAATTGTGGCCACTGTTCATCGCCAATCAGCGGCGAGGCCTGCGATCGGGTTACGACGCCGGCGACCTCTCCCCCTACGCCGCCCTATTCCTGGGGGCCGGGCTGTACCAGCGCATGTTCGAGCGCCGGGCGATCTCCAGCCGCCGCTCATACGCCGTCAGCCTGCTGGTAGACGGGTCGGCCTCCA
Organism: Acidimicrobiia bacterium; assembly: GCA_029862065.1. Taxonomy (GTDB): domain Bacteria; phylum Actinomycetota; class Acidimicrobiia; order Spongiisociales; family SHLN01; genus SHLN01. Next base: position 8,148 of record JAOTYB010000014.1, read on the forward strand.
TGCTGCAAGCCCGCCGCCTGGCGGGGGGAGGCCGGGCACCCTGGGGCCTGGCGGCAGCCACCCTGGGCGCCTGGACCTTGGCCCGTTTGGCCGATGAGCTGCAGGTTGAGTTCGAAGTTGCCCTCTTCAACCGCTCCTTCGCGGCCGCTCCCGACGACACCGAGGGGTCCTACATCAAGCGGATGCACGGCTCGGCGGCCGGGCTGCGCCGCACCCAGGGGAGCCATGCCGAACGACTCACCCGCACCGTCAACCACTACCTGCTCAAGACGTTCGATCAGCGATGGCGGGCCACCGAGGACGTGGTGGCCGGATTGTTCTGGACGGCAGCCGAACCGCGGGCCGCCACTGCCCGGGCCTCCCGCAACCGGGACGAAGCCCCGCCGGTGTCCATGTTCGAGAAGGCAGCCAACGTTGACGAATTCAACGTCTCGCATGCCGCCGAGCGCCTGGCCGCCCGACGGGCCACCGTCCGCATCCTGGTGGTACTCGCCGATGGTATGACTCGCGGCTCGGTCGAGACGCTGGCCGAGACGGTCCGCCAAGCTGAGGCCAACGGCACCACCGTGCTCGGCATCGGCATTGGCGACGGCACCGTCCAGGCCGCCTACGGGCGCAATCAAGTGGTGGAGCAGCCCGATGCACTTACCCGAGCGATGGTAGATGGAGTACGCTCCAGCCTCCGCCGCAGCCTCGCCTTGTGGGGAGCCGATACCTGGTGGGCCCGCACGCAGTGGCACGACCAAGACTGGAATGTACATGCCTAAGACCGTCACCTTCGAAGACCCCGCCGGCGAGGGAAAGCCCATCGAGCTCGACACCTTTACGGTCCCCAAGTCAGTCCCGGACCGCCAGCAGCGGGTCGCCAAGATTCCTGAGCCCGACCCCTTCTACGTTGACCTCGGCATGCTCTACCGGCTCGCTCGCCTGGAAAAGGTTCGCCGCGACCACGCCGACGAGCAAGTACCCCTCCACCTAGCGTTGCGGGGCCACATGGGCACCGGCAAGGACCACGACCTCGAGCAGTTCGCCGCCCTCCTCAAACTCCCCTACTACCGGATCCCCCTCACCGGCGAGGTGCGAGATATCACTCTCATTGGCTCGGTCAAGCTCTACGGCGACGGCCGAGGCGGCACTGAGAGCCGGTGGGAGGATGGGGACATCACCCGGGCCTTGCGGGGAACGGCTCTCATCAACCTCTCAGAGCTGAATGCGGCCGGGGCCGAGACCCTGTTTGCGCTGCACGGCCTGCTCGACCGCTACCACGCTCTCGACCTCCCAACCGGTGACAACGTCAAGCTGCGCGAAGACACCCGGCTGTTTGGCACCATGAACCCGACCGACCTTCGTGACTATGCCGGCACCCAGACCCTCAACAAAGCGTTCGCCGACCGGTGGGTTATTTGGGAGAAGGACTTCCCGATTGCCGAGCAGTTGACCGGGATGCTCACCCGCCGCTACCCCACCATGAAACCAGACTTCGTAGAGCTCATCGCCCGACTGGCGGTTGAGGTGAACGAGTCCTTCACCGCCAGCGACAGCCGCACCCGGGTCGAAACACCCATGAGCCTCCGGACCGTTCTCGACCGGCTCCCCACCGGCCTGCGAATGTTCGCCGAATCGGAGGATCCACTCCGATCTGCCTGGGAGGAATTCGTGCTCCCCCATGTGGATGCCTACGACCGCGACCACTACGAGACAGTGTGGAGCGCGGTAGCCAGAACCGGACCCAAGGGACCGGCCTTCGGCTAGCTACCGGCTACCAGCTACCAGCTACCAGCTACCAGCAAGCGTAAAGGGTGGCCGACGCGGTCTGACTGTTGGCTGTTCGCTGTCACTGTTCACTCGACTCAGTAACTGTTAACTCATCCCTGCAATGTGCCGATTACCTGTGCATGGGTTCAGCACATATTCGGATGCGTCACAACGCTCGTCACCGGATCCTGGCCGGATACGGTGGGGCGCTGGCGTTCGGCGCGGCCGCCGCCATCGTCTGGTGGGTCTTCAGCCAGGCGTTGACCGGCGCCGGGTGGTCTGACGCACCCCTGTTGGCCGTTTGGCTGCTGGTAGCCCATCGGATGGGGGCGATCGCCGTCCGCACCGCCCGCCACGCCTTCCTCCAGCCGTCGGTATACGTTGAGAACGACCGCCTGGTCATCGAGGACCCGACCACCCTCTCCGGCCCTCAGTCGATTCCCTTTCATCTCATCCAGTCCATTCATGTGGGCCCAGATGTCGCCGGATGGCTCGTCGGCACCTATGCGACATTCGCCCGCAGCAACGAGACCCAGCTCGGCCGGTTTCCCCAACTGCCAAACGCAGTGATCGTCCTCCATCAGCCGGTGTACGTGAATCAGGCCCGGCCTCGCATGCTGCGCCTGTGGCACCTGTCCGCCCCGCCCTCGCCCGACCGGCCCACCAACCGCATTTGGTTGACCGTCGAGGATCACGACACCGCCTTCCTCCGTCTCGCCGACCGCGGGTTTGAGCCGGCCTGGGCCACAGCCGACAATCCGCTTCCCGTTTGGGAATGAGCCCCCTCTAAAGCCTCCGCTCACTACCGTCTACCTCATGCGCCCTTACGAAATTGGTGATACCGACGTCGATCAGCTCGTCAAAGAGCTGGTGGCTGCGGCCGGTGGCGGCCAAAACGCCGACCTGATCGAGGAGATGGTCATCACCACCCTCAAACTTCTCAGAGACAACGCCGACCGGGGCGACGTCAAACTCGCCAACACGGCCCTGAAGGAGATGCGCTATCCGTTCCGCGTGTTCTCTACCTTCAAAGATGTTCGCAAAGTCAGCATCTTCGGCTCAGCCCGCACCAAGCCCGACGAGCCGGACTACGAGATGGCCGGCGACTTCGCCCGTATCATGACCGAGGACCGCAATTGGATGGTCATCACCGGCGCCGGCCCCGGGATCATGGAGGCGGGCAACGAGGGAGCGGGCCGCGAGAAGTCGTTCGGAGTGAACATTCGGCTCCCCTTCGAGGCCGACGCCAACATTCACGTCCTGCCCGACCGACTGCTCAACTTCAAGTACTTCTTCACCCGCAAGCTGATCTTCGTCAAGGAATCGCACGCGTTCGCCCTGTTCCCCGGAGGGTTCGGGACGATGGACGAGGCATTCGAGGCGTTGACGCTCATCCAGACCGGCAAGAGCGAGTTGGCCCCGATCGTGCTGATCGAATCGGTCGGCACCGGCTATTGGGAAACCTGGGAGCGGTTCGTGCGCGAAGACCTGCTCGGCAACGGCATGATCACCGAAGACGACCTCAGCCTTTTCACCCACGCCCACGACGTGACCGAGGCCGCCGACGCCATCTGCGACTTCTACAAGAACTATGACTCATCGCGCTACATCGACGGCGTTCTGGTGCTGCGCATGCAGCGGGCACCCGACGACGCCCTGCTCGAACGTCTCAACACCGAGTTCGCCGACATCGTCGTATCCGGCGGCATCAACCGGGTGCCGGCCAGCGCCTCTGAGATCGCCGACAAAGATGTCCCCGACCTCGACCGCATCGCCTTCGAGTTCGACCGCCGTCATTTCGGCCGACTCCGCCAGCTGGTCGACCAGCTCAACGAGGTGTAGCCGCGAGACCTCGTTCGGCCGTTGGCCAGGGACGCCACTCGATATGTGCGCTTGCTGGCCGGTTTTTGGGCCATTGTGCTCTGTCTCCATATGAGACTGAATGGCACCGTGGAATGGGCAGCGATAAGCAGGTGATGGACGATGAGCGGCCCCTCAATGTGTGTGGCCAGCGAAGGTCTGGTGACGTGAGAGCGGCAGAGGACCGAACTCTACGAATCACGACACAGTGGAAGCACCCTTGGGCGACAGTCACGCTCATGGTGGTTCTGGTGACCACCGGTCTCACAGCCTGCTCAGAAGAAGTGCATCTCACCTTCACCGTCGAGGGGAACACCTGCACCCACGACGGAGGTGACGAGCTGTACCGGCGGCCCTCCATCAACCTCATCAACAACTCGAACCGTGAAGCGGGGATCAAGTTATGGACCGTCCCCGCCGGGACCACCGCAGACGACTTGGCCCCCGGCGCCTACACCGCGAGCGAGCCCCAGTGGATGGCGTTTGCTGACCCGAACTCTGAAGGATCAGGCGGCACGACCCTCACTCCTGGCAATAGGGCAATGGTCGAGTGCTTCTTCAACGACGTGCCACCCGACGAAGGAACGATCAGCCGAGCGTTCTTCGACATCCCCTAGATCTCCCCACGCCGCGTTTTGCAGGGGCACAAACCGGCACTTTCTAGCCCTCATGGAGGAGCTCCAGCCTGAAGCTGATGCCGGAACTGTTTGCGCTGGGGTGCCGCCGGTTTCAGCTGGCGAGATCGATTCCCCAATCGGCGGCGATCACCGGGAGGACCGCATCGGCTAGCCGGTAGGCGCCGTTCCATACAAAGTGGGCGCCGTCTGTGAAGCGCATGAGCTTCCCGTCGAGGTAGGCGTTGTAGCTGCCGTTGTCGTCTTGGAATAGCTCGAAGCTGGAGATGTAGGTGACTGCCGGCCGTTGGGCGGCCGCCGATTCGTAGGCAGCGTTCATCGTTCGGGCGTTGATGGTGAACCGATCTGACTTCATAATCGGGAGGCCGATCCAATACACCCGGTCGACGCCTGTCACGAGCACATCCATGGCCTCAGCCACGCGAAGGTCATACAGGTCGGCCCAGGCCTGGGTTCCGACATCGAAGCGTTCGCCGCCGAATTCGACGTCCTGCGCGTCGTTGCCGCCGAACATCACCACCACAGCGTCCGGGACGATTTCCGGCACTTTCTCAGCGATGTGGGCCGGCCAGTCGAAGAAGTCGGGACGGCTCAACCCTGAGACATAGCGGAAGTCAACCTCGGTCTCGATCATGCCGGTGTCGGCGCTCCGGTTCACCAGGGCCGGCCCGAACAGTTCCAGAAACGAATCGCCAATGGCCCAGACGATCAGCGGCTCCTCCTCGCTGATCGAACGCAAGGATGCAGTGGTTGGAGTGGGAGCCTCGCTGGTGGCAGTCACCGGGGAGGGAACCGACGTGGATGGCGAACCGGGGATCGTCGACACCGCGGCGGTGGTGGAGCTCGACAGGGAAGGACCATTCGCTGCCGGCTCGGATTCACCGCATGCCGCAGCCACAAGGGCCAGAACCGCCAGGGCGGCCAGTACTCGTCGGGTCATGCTCCCGACGGTACGGATTGGCCTAGGCGGTTGCCAGGGCCGGTTAGCGGCTGGCGGAGGCCATAAGTCCAAACCGTGCACGGCTCAAGACCCCGGATTCCTGGTCCGTCGGGCAAGTCGGTTAGGGACCCGGCCAAGAAAACCCGAGTGATGACCGGCTAGATTGGTGCTGTTATGCGCGAAATCCTGGCAGACCTTGTAGCCGAGCAACAGGGGCTGGATCAATTCCTTCAAAGTATCGACTATCGGAGATGGTCGACGTCGACTCCGGCTGTCGGCTGGGACATTCGTGACCAGGTCAGCCACCTGGCAAGTACTGAGGAGCTGGCGTTCGGGGTGATCGAGAAGGGCAAGAAAGCGGTTACCGAAGCCATGGCCAAGCATGACACCATCGCCAGCTTCACCAACGCCGGCATCCAGACCGGTCGGGAGATGCGGCCCACCCAGGTAATCGAATGGTGGCGCCACCGGCGGGCCGACGTCGTTGACGCTCTCTCCCGGATGACGGGCTCCGAGCGGGTCCCCTGGCTGGCCGGAGACATGTCGGCCAAGACCTTCGCTACCTCCCGCCTCATGGAGACCTGGGCGCACGGCCTGGACATCCACGCCGCGGTCGACTCCACCCCCGAAGACACCACTCGGCTCCGCCACGTTGCCTTCCTGGGCTGGGTCTCCCTCCCGGCCGCCTTCGAAGCCGCCGGTGCCGACTACCCCTCCCCCGTCCGTCTCGAGTTGCGGGCTCCCGAATATCAGAAATGGGTTTTCGGGCCGGAGGATGCCGAGAACATCATCCGGGGTGAGGCCGGAGAATGGTGTCGGGTGGCAGTGCGCAGAATGGCAGCCTCGGACTCCACTCTGGAAGCGGTTGGAGATATCGCCGAACAAGCCTTGCTGCTGGCCAAAGCGTATCTATGAGCCAGCTGATCGGTGTTGTCCATCTCCACGCCCTGCCCGGATCACCAGGTTTTGGGGGCGACCTGGGAGCTGCCGTAGAGGCAGCGGCCTCCGACGCTCGACTGCTGGCCGAGGCCGGATTCGACAGCGTGATCGTTGAGAATTTCGGAGACGCCCCGTTCTACGCCGACGATGTCCCGGCGACCACGGTGGCAGCAATGACGCGGGCAGTGCAAGCGGTGAGCACGGCCGTCGAGGTCCCAATCGGCGTGAACGTGCTGCGCAACGACGCATTGTCGGCGCTGGCCATCGCCGCTGCCACCGGTGCCGGCTTCATCCGAGTGAACGTGCTGACGGGAACCATGTACACCGACCAGGGCACCATTACCGGCCGGGCGGCCGAAGTCATGCGATTCCGCCAGCAGGTGGCTCCGGGCGTCAAGGTGTATGCCGACGTGATGGTCAAACACGCGGTGGCACCACCCGGCCTCACCATCGAAGACGCCACCGCCGATACGGTTGAGCGAGGAATGGCCGACGGCATCATCGTCAGCGGAGCTGCCACCGGCGACGAGCCCGACCGGGACCTGCTGCAACGGGCCTCCTCGGCGGCCGCCGGGGTCCCGGTGCTGATCGGCTCGGGAGCAACCGAGTCCAACGTGCAAGGTCTCTTGGAAGTCGCCACCGGCATCATCGTTGGAACCACCCTCAAGATCGACGGGGTCACCACCAATCCGGTCGACCCGGCCAGAGCTGCCTCGTTCGTCAAGGCCGCCCGGTGACCCACGCCACCTACCAGCCGGGACCCGTGCATCTGCTGCGCGTCCCGACCGGGGCCGACCTCCTTGGCCATCTCGAGGAGTTCATCACCGAGCGTTCCATCGAAACCGCCTGGCTCTCTTATCTGGGGGCGGTGAGTGGTGCTTCTCTGCGCTACTACGACCAGGCCGAGAAGGAGTATTGCGACTTCCACATCCACCAGCATCTCGAGGTCCTCTCAGGCGTTGGCAACGTGTCGTTGTTGGATGGAGCGCCCTTCATCCACACCCACGCCGTCTTCGGCGATGCCGGCGGCCGGGCCTTTGGTGGGCACGTCAACCACGGCTGCGAGGTGTGGGCGCTGGAAGTCAAGATTGAGGAGTACGTGGGTGACGCCCCCATCCGGCTTCCCGACGATGAGACCGGCCTGTCTCTGTGGAGCAACCTGACCTAGGTCTCTTCCTCCGGCTCCTTGGTGATCTCGAAACCCGTCTTGACCAGGAGACGAATGAGTGCGGCGGCTGGATTCTTGAACTGAGCCGCTCGCAGGGCGTCGCCGTGGTCCCGAAACTGACCGATCATCTTCTCGAAGATATGCGTGAGGCTGATGGTGTGCAGGTTGTTGACCTGGCTGCGGCCGAACGCCACCAGCCGGGTGCGGACCTTGGGCTCGGCCTGGTGGCACAGGAGATGATTCTCCAGGTCGCGGGCCACCTTGTGCACGTTGTCGCCGTACAGCCACGCCACCCGCTGCAGCACCGTGTGCAGGGTGTGATGGTTAGTGAGCCCGGGATTAAAGACCGCCTCGCCTTGTTTGACCTCGCCGATGATGACGTCGACAGTGTCCGGCAGGAGATCGAGGACCGGGTCCTCTACCAGCAGCGAAGGCGATTCGCCCTTGGCGTGGGAGTCGGCGATGTACATGGGGCCCGGGAAACGGACGGCGATCATGTCGACGTCCGTGACTGTTTGGTAGTTGCCGGGGCTGGTTTCACGCAACACCTCGAACTCCGAGATCGTGAAGTACCCGTTCAGGCGGAGATACGCCTCAACCAGCTCGACGCCGATGTCCACTACCCCACCTGACCCAAGGTCCGCAGCCTATCGAACGGGTAGATGCCGGTCGAGTGGTGATCGGGGGCGAAGGTGAAGTTGAGGGCATAGGCACCGACAACCGACGTCTCGAGGATCCGAACCTCCGAAGCGACATCGTGGCTGTGGTCTGAGGCCTGGCAGGTGGCGCACTCGCACGCCTGGCGCAACTCGGCCGCCGGCACAGAGGTGATGGAGCCGTCGGGCCAGGTGAGCACCAGGGCAGCTCCATCGTTCACTTCGATGCGGTCGGGGACATCCACAACGGGCAGGCTACCGCCGGAGCAGCCTGAACCTCCCAGACTGTCCATCGCCCTACCATCTCCGGCGTGGCCACCCCCTCAATCACCATCCGTCCCGGGCACCCTGATTTTCTCGACCTCGACTGGACGACATCTATCCGCGATTGGGACCATCCGCGCCTCATGGACCTCCCCAAGGGGATTTCTCGCCATGAGGTTCGATTCGTGGGCTACGACGAAGGCATCTATGCCATTAAGGAGCTCCCCCGCAATCCGGCCCGGGCGGAGTGGGACAACCTGCGCTGGCTGGAATCGGTCAACGGCCCGTCAGTGATGGCCGTCGGCTACGTGGTTCGAGAGAGCGTCGACCCGGGCGAGGAATGGTCGACGGCGGTCATCACCCGTTACCTCGACCACTCGTTCTCCTACCGCGAGCTCCTGCAGGGACCCGGCTTCGGCCGGCGGCGTGATCAAATGCTGGACGCTTTCGCCGCCCTCCTCACCGAGCTTCACATCATCGGGCTCTACTGGGGGGATTGCTCCCTCTCGAATGTGCTGTATCAGTACGACGCCGACGCCATCGCCACCACGTTGGTAGATACCGAAACGGCCGAGGTCCGAGAGCATGGCCTGACCGAGGGCCAGCGGGAGATGGATCTGGACGTAATGATCACCAATGTGGCCGGGGGGATGGCAGACATCGCCGCCGCCGCCGGCAAGGACATCGACGAGGCCGACCTGGCGCTGGGGGAAGACATCGCCGGGCGCTATCGGGCGCTGTGGGAGGAGCTTCATCGTCCGGAGCACATCGGCCAGGACGAGCGATACCGCATCACCCAGCGCATCCGGGCCCTCAACGAGCTGGGCTATGAAGTGGACGATGTGGCTCTCGCATCGGAGGATGACGGAGCCCAGTTCCGGTTCACACTGCGAGTGGGCAGCCGTCGGTACCACCGCAATCAATTGCAGGAGCTGACCGGCATCTGGACCTCAGAGAAACAGGCACGCGACATCCTGGGTGATCTTCACTACTACCTGGCGCAGCAGGAAACCGACCAGACCGCGTCCGGCAAGGCGGTGGGGGCCATTCGCTGGAGAGTGGGCGTGTTTGAACCGCTTCTCGAACAAATCCGTTCCCTTCCCCCCAATGTCGAGGATCCGGTGCAGGCCTACACCGACTTCCTTCATCACCGTTTCGTAATGTCGCAAGATGCCGGAAGAGATGTTGGCAACGACGTTGCGTTTGCGGACTGGGTCGAGCGTGGGCAGCCGGGCTTGGGATTATTCACCTAGACCCGGTGATAGCGTTGCCTAATGGATTCCGGGCACACGAAGAGTCCCACAAGACGGGCGATTCAAACCCTGGTCTCCCTCGCTATCGTCGTCGGCATTTTCGTCTTCGCCTTCCCCCAGTTCGCCGACTACGGAGATGTCTGGACCGAGATCACCGCCATGACCTGGATCGAGGTCGTCACCCTCAGCCTCGTCGCCCTGTGGAATCTGGTGACCTACTGGTTTGTCCTCACCGCCGTGATGCCCGGCCTGACCTATCCGCAGGCCGCCGTCTCCAATCAAGCCTCTACGGCCGTAGCCAACACTCTCCCGGGCGGCGGGGCGATCGCGGTTGGCGTCACCTACGCCATGTATCAATCGTGGGGGTTCGGCAAGGCTGAGTTTGCGCTGGCGGCGATCGTCTCTGGTGTATGGAACAACTTCGCCAAGCTCGGCATGCCCGTGTTGGCCCTGGCACTCCTGGCCCTCCGCGGAGAGATCACCACCGCCCGGGTGGTGGCAGCCGTGGCCGGTATCGGTGTGCTGGTGGGTTTCGTTGCCGTGTGGAGCTTGTTCCTCTGGAAGGATTCACTGGCCCGGCGTATCGGGTTCTTCGCCGGCCGGATGGCTACCCGGTTGAGGAAGTTGTTCGGCAAGCCACCGGTGTCCGACTGGGGGGAGGCCGGCGCCGACTTTCGGGAGCGAGCCCTGGGTCTGCTCCGAACTCGCTGGCTGCGATTGACGATTGCCACGTTGGTTAGCCATGTTTCGCTGTACATCGTCCTGCTGGTGACGCTCCGCCACGTTGGGGTGGGCGGCGCCATCTTGTCCTGGATCGAGGTCCTCGCCGTCTTCGCCTTCATCCGCTTGGTCTCGGCCCTTCCCATCACCCCGGGTGGGGTGGGCGTCGTCGAGCTGGGCCTCACCGTCGGCCTGCAGGTGGCCGCCAATTTCGCCGGGGTGAGCGAGACAGTGTTCGAAGCGAAGATCGCCGCCGCCGTGCTGGTGTTCCGGGCCATCACCTTCTTGCTCCCACTCCCGCTCGGGGTGATCTCCTGGTTTATCTGGAGAGCGAAAACCAGCTGGCGTCGCCTACCGCCGCCGGATGATGAGCAAGGTGACGGCTCCAGCGGCGATGCCGAGCCCGGCACCGCCGATGCTGTCGAGCGGCAAATGGGCGCCAACGTAGACCCGTAGGGTGGCGGCCCCGGTGGCCAACCCCCACAGGACAGCCGCCCACCGCTTGCCGACGTAGGGACTGGCAATGGTTGCGATCGCGAACCCGACCACCGCATGGCCCGAAACGAAGCCCAGGCCATCCGGCCCTCCATCCACCCGATAGAGAACCTCCTCCAAGAGCTGGCCCGGTCGCGGTCGATTGACGATCTCCTTGACCACCTTGGCCAACACCCACATGGTGAAACCGGTCGTAACAAGCCCCAACGCCGGCTGACGCTTGCGGGTGCGGTACCAGGCCAGGCCGCCGGCTATGAAAGGGGCGACCACCATCCCGAACTGCATGACCGGCCACAGCGGAATAGCGAGCCAGTCCGGCCAGCCGTTCACGAATTCGAACAGCGACTCCTCGGCACTCGGAATGTTCTTATCCCAGGCCAGAGCGGTGCTGGCGACGAACACCGCCGACCCTGCGCCGAGGGCAATCACCTGGCCGCGACGCGTGTCAACCACTCAATGCCTCATCCGGTGCCCGGTTGCGCAACCACCATAGATGGACCACGGCTGCCACCGAGACGGCCGCCGCCGCCCCGAGCAAGGTGCCCGCCACGACGTCCGTGAGCCAATGCGCCCGCAGGTAGGTGCGGCTCATGGCCATGAAGAAGGCGAACCCCACCGCTATGAGTTCCCAAATCCGACGATGAGGGCCGGCCGGGAAGAACACAATCACCAGGGTGACGGCAGTAACCGCTCCGGCGACGGCGTGACCGGACGGAAAGGCCGAGCTCGTGGTTGCGACCAGGCCGTCGGGGGGACGGGGCCGGTCGTAGAGGAATTTGAAGAGGGAGACTGAGATCTCCGATACCACCACAGATGCCACCCACACGGTGAACCACTCCCACCGCTTCTGCATCCACAGAAAAACGGCTACTACCAGCCGGAGCGGGGCGGTCACCCACGTGCTCCCGACGAGGTTCAGCACCTTGGCGAAGGCGGTCAGGACCCCGCTCTCGATGGAGACCATCAGGTCGTAGAACCAGTCATCGATTGGCTGGAGCGTCGAGCGACCCAGCGCCATCCACACCATCAACACCGTGGCGGTCACGTAAAGGCCAGTGGCACCCGCCACCGCCCACCGGTGATTGTCGAACAGACTCGGGTGATGATGCTCGCGCTCTTCGGTCATCCAACAACTCCTTGGCTCCGCAACAACCGCCAGAGCTCGCCGGCCGGGAACAGCCCGATGGCGTCCTCTACGTCCTCTGCCAATCGGTCCACTCCAGCGCCGGAGGCGTCGAACTCGTAGGTAATGCAGCCACCGGCAAACACCTGAAACCACTGGCCGGTGAAACTGGGCTTTGGCAGGAGCCGGTCCAGCCGGTCGAGCAGACCATCGAGATCTAGGCCGCGAGTCGACTGCGTCTCGCCCGGCATTTGCAGGGATGCGGTTTGAGCGAGCGCATCTTGCTCATCGACGAGGACGATCGGCCGGTTCTGTCCGGCAGCGATCGTCACCTTGTCGGTCAGCGGCGTGTCTCCGTCGTCGAGGACAACGAAAATATCGCGGCCATTGATCGATCGAGCCTCGAGCTCGCTCTCGATTATGGCGGCATAGGCCATCTCTCGTCCGGTCACGGGCACAAGAACCACGGTGGCGTTCGAACCGACGAGCTCGACTTGGCGATACTCGGCGACCGAGCCGTTGGCAGCAGTACCGGTCTGGGGCGCCGTGCCGACTTCGCACTGGGGCCTGAGCGTGACTTCCAAGAACCGAGACCCGCTCCGATCCGAATCAAGCCAGAACCTGCTCTTCCCACTTTCGGCCACCAGGTCCTCGTAGCTCCAGCCGGCGTTGAGCTCATTCAGGCAGGGGACGTACTCGGCGGTCTCGACAGCCTGCATCTGCATGATGATGCCGGAGGTTATGGAGCTGAAGGAGTCGGGGTCGGCGGGACAGCCCGGGACGCGCCGACCCAACTCGCTATTGCCGCACCCGGCGGCCACCACCACCACTGCCAAGAGGATCGCCAGCCGCCTGGTCATACGAATCCTGCACCCGTGAGGTTGTCGATAACGAACCCCACCACCCACAGCACTCCCAGGAGCGCCCCAAAGGCCAAACCCAGGCGTCGCCGGCTCCACCGCTGCACGGAGATTGGCTCACAGGGAGGCGCCATTTCGCGAAAGGTCTCGATGAGATCGGGCTCGCCCGCCGCGATGTATTGCTTGTGGGCCGACCGTGACTGGGTGGGAATGGTGATACCGCTGGTGGCGGCGAAGGCCTCGGCCACGTCATCGGGGGTGAAGTATTTGAGCGCTGACTCATACACGTGGGTCGGGTTGTGCCGCAGTCCAAGTATCAGCATCATGTTGGCCAGGTCGACTGCTTGGCGCCATGGGCTGGGCCGCACCGTCGCGAACGCTACGTCGATCAGCTTCACGTCGCCATCGTGCACCATGACATTGGCCGGCTTGATGTCGCGATGGGCAAGCCCGGCATCCCACAGTCTGCGGATGATCACCAGCCCCTGGTCGATGACGCCGTCATCGACAATGGCGTCGCCGAGCTCCTCGGCCCCCAATAGGAATTCGGTCACGACCAAGTACTCGCGTTCCGGGGTGATTTCGACGATGCCGTACGGTTCGGCCGACGGCAGGCCGGCCTCCTGCATTCGAAGCAGGATGTAGTCCTCGTACTCCACCAGCCTCCGCACAGATGAGAACTTGACCTCGTCCTCCAGTGAGCCGTAGAGGATGGTTCGGCCCAGCTTGTACCAGCGGTCCGACCGGAGGTGGGTCTGCGAATACAGCTTGGCGAAGAGATGGACCTCCGGCTGCCCGGGGTCTTTCCCGGCGACGGTCAACCGGAGGGGTGTCGAACCGCCCGATCCCTCGAGCCCAAACGGTTCGAGCGCCAGGACCTCGATACCGAGCTGGTCCTGCACCGCCTGCTTGATGGCGGTCCCCCGCGCCCCGCCGACATCGAGGTGGGCCGTGACCCCTCGTTTGTAGACGACTGGGAACACCGATTCGGGCACAAACAGCTTGAAGATAAGCACCGCCACCGCGAACCCGAGCAAGCCGGCGAAAATGGCATCGCTCGGATGGTCGACTCCGAGATACAGCCGAGCGACAATCAGAACACCGACCACGACCTCGGCCACAGTCATGAAGCGGTTCCTGGTCGCCCCCTTGGGAAACAGGCTCATCCCCATAACACCGAAGGTCACCGCCAGCCTAGCCACCGGCCCTGACGGATGGCTGTATCCGATCCACGGGCCGATGATGTCCACCAACGGGCGGGGACGAGCCACCGTCACTTCGAGCACGGTCACCACACTCGCGACCACGAACAAAGCCCCCAG
>JAOTYB010000129.1 GCA_029862065.1 Acidimicrobiia bacterium
GGCGGCCGCGTGTTGCCCTCCGGTGAGGTCGAATGTGTCCTGGACCAAGCGCATCTTGGCCGGCAATCCCAGCACCACCGCGGGATCGAGGGTCGGACCTGCCGGCGGTTGGGGAGCGGCCACCTTGAGGGCATCGATAGAGGCCTTGCCGCACACGCCGCACGAGGACGAGGTGTAGAGGTTGCGCCGGAACTGCTCGGGGTCGACGGTCACGCCGCCGGCCAGCAGTATCTCCCACCGGTTCTGCTCGGGATCTCCCGCCACCGGGATCACCTTGTCGACCTCGGCGGGGCTCAGAACGATTCCCTCAGTGATGGCGAACCCGAGCAGCAGGTCGGCATCGTCGCCCGGAGTCCGCATCAACACGGCCAACGGCGTATCACCGAGCCGCATCTCGAGCGGCGCCTCTGTGACGAGCTGATCAGACTCGACCTGAGATTCCTCAGCGGTCACGCGCCTGATCTGCCATGGAGTGGTCTGCGACATAGCGCGAGATTAGGCAGCCAGGGCCACTCTCGCTCTACCGGTCATCCAGCTCGGCGTTTATCGTCGGCAGCTGATCCGGCATGAGCGGGTTAGGTCGATTGCGGTGGTAGACGGCAAGGGTGTCGGCGTCACAGGCGGAGCACAGGTGGATGGTGCGGGTCCCGACAACCGATAGCTGAGTTCCCCGGCTCTTCTCCACAATCGCTTTGGGGACGGCCTGCATATCGGTGCCCCCGCATTGCTTGCAGGTAGGGACCGGCTCCCGATCCCACTCTGTGCCGCAGCGCTGGCAGTGAAGGTGGATAACCTCACTGTCCCGCTCTCCGACCAGGCGATCGGACTCACCACACGTCGGGCACTCGGTCCCGATCACACCTTGAGACGGCTCTGCACCATGATGCAGGCGTTTGCCAGGTAGTTGAAGTTGTGCTCCTGGATGAACTCCAGCACCTCGGGGCTCTCGGCGCCGGGTTGGAGCCACACGTTCATCAGGCCGAGCTCCAGACACTGCTTGAGGACATGGAGGGTGAATCGGGGAGGAATGACGAAGTTGACAATGGTCGGGGGCTGGGGGATGTCGCCGACTGAGTCGTAGGCGAATTCGCCATCGACCGTGTCACGCTGCGGGTTGACGGGGATCACCGCGTAGCCCTTGCGCTTGAGATCGTGATAAATGGTGTGGCCGTACTTGGACGGGTTGTCGGTCGCCCCCACCAGGGCGATGGTGGTATCGGGCTCGTCGAGCAACTGAAGGATGTCGAGCATTGATCTCCTCGGTGACTATGCATTGATGTAACGCCAACAGTGGGCAGAAACCTTCCGCTCTAGTGTTTGGTCGTGGCAGAGATCGTCGTTGTTGGATCGCTCAATCTGGACACCACCGCCCGGGTGGGACGCCTTCCCGCCCCGGGTGAGACGGTCCTCGGCACCGGCCACTCCACCGACACCGGCGGCAAGGGCGCCAATCAGGCCGTTGCGGCTGCCCGCTTGGGGAGATCGGTAGCGATGGTGGGGAGGACGGGCGCCGACGATGCCGGGGCGCGCATCGCGGCAGTGCTCGGCGCCGAAGCCATCAACGTTGCCAACGTCACGGTTGACGATGGTGCCCCTACCGGCATGGCCTTCATCACCGTGGATGCCGAAGGCGAGAACATGATCGTCGTGAGCCCGGGAGCCAACACCACGATGACGGTGAAACACATTGAGCGAGCCGCTGAGGTCATTGCCGCCGCCCGCGTGCTCTTACTCCAATTGGAGGTGCCGGTCGACGTCGTCCACCATGCCGCCGGCCTGTGCTCGGGAACGGTAATCCTCAACCCCGCACCGGCCGTCGATCTCCCCGCCGGACTGCTTGAGATGGTCGACATACTCGTGCCCAACCGAACCGAGCTGGCGACCCTCACGGCGTCTGAGCCGGCCACCGACCCCGAACAGATTTCCCGGCAACTCGACCTGCTCCCGATCCCGACCGGGATCGTCACCTTGGGTGCGAAGGGTGCGCTGGTGCGGACCGCCGGGGAAACCACGGCCGTACCGGCCCCAGTGGTCGAGGCGGTCGACGCCACTGCGGCCGGAGACGCCTTCTGTGCCGGATTGGCCGACGCCGTCGTGGCGGGCGCCGACCCAATCACAGCTGCCCGATGGGCGGCACGAGTCGGGGCGGCCACGGTGACCAGACGGGGCGCCCACGCCTCCCTCCCCACCCGGGCCGAAGTCGAAGCGGCCGGCTGACACCCCTACCATTCACCAATGCCGACACCCATCATCATCGACACCGACCCCGGCCAGGACGACGCCGTCGCGCTGCTGTTGGCCCTGGCCTCCCCCGCCGAGCTTGAGGTGGTGGCCATTACAACAGTGGCCGGCAATGTCCCGCTCGAACTCACGACCCGCAATTCGCTCATGATGGTTGAGCTGGCCGGCCGGACCGACGTCCCGGTGTATGCCGGATGTGACCAGCCGATGGTTCGGCCGCTCGTCACAGCAGAATTCGTCCACGGCAAGTCCGGCATCGACGGATCCAACCTTCCCAACCCGACCACCCAACCGGCCGACGGTCACGCCGTCGATTACCTCCTGCAAGCCATTCGCCAGCGGCCCGGAATGACCCTCTGCACACTGGGCCCCCTGACCAACGTGGGAACCGCCCTCCAGCGCGAGCCGGGAATAGCGGAGGATATCGAAAAGATCGTCCTGATGGGCGGCGGCTTCTTTGAAGGTGGCAACACCACCCCGGCCGCCGAGTTCAACATCTACGAAGACCCGCAGGCAGCAGACCTCGTCTTCCGCAGCGGCATCCCGCTGGTGATGATGCCGCTCGACGTCACCCACCAGGCCCTCACCTCAGACGCCCGGATCCAAGCGTTCCGGGACCTCGGCAATGCGGCCGGAGCTGCCACTGCCGGCATGCTCGAGTTCTATGAGCGCTACGACATGGAGCGATACGGAACCCTCGGCGGCCCCCTCCACGATCCGACGGTCATCGCCTACTTGCTCGAGCCGGAGATGTTTGGCGGCCGCCACTGCTCGGTGGAGATCGAAACCACCTCGGAGCTCACCATGGGCATGACCGTAGTCGACTGGTGGGACCTCACCGAAGCCGATCCCAACTGCCTGGTCGTCAACCAGATCGACGACCAGGGCTTCTACACCCTGCTGACCGACCGGATCGGCCGTCTTCCCTAGACGGGAGGCTCCCGGTCGCATTGCGGGTATTCTGATCCGGCAGGGAGGCCACATGCTGCTCGAGCCAACAGAGCTCTCCACCGAATCCCAAGAACTCATCCAGGTTGTTCGCGACTCAGTGATCGGCAAGGACGAGACCGTCATCGGGCCCTTTGGCCCCCGCCGCCTCACCTACGCCGACTACACAGCCTCCGGCCGGTCGCTCAGCTTTGTAGAGGACTTCATTCGGGATGCCGTCCTTCCCCTCTATGCCAACACTCACACCGAGTCGTCGGGGACCGGATTGCAGACCACCCGTTACCGGGAGGACGCCCGGCGCATCATCAAGGAGTGCGTGGGCGCCACCGACGAGCACGCCCTCATCTTCTGCGGATCGGGCACCACCGGCGCCGTCGACCGCCTCATCGGGATCCTCAATCTGCGGATCCCCTCCGACCTCGACCGCCAATACGGCTTCAGCGACCAGATACCGGCCGAGCAGCGCCCGGTGGTCTTCATCGGACCCTTCGAACATCACTCGAACGAGCTCCCCTGGCGCGAATCCATAGCCGACGTGATTCGAATTCCCGAAGACGCCGACGGGCACATCGACCTGGCGGTGCTCGAAACCCAGCTCACGGCTCACGCCGATCGGCCCCTCAAGATTGGGAGCTTCTCGGCAGCCTCCAACGTCACCGGCATCATCTCGGCGACCGACACCATTGCCCGCTTGCTGCACGAGCACGGCGCCCTGTCGTTCTGGGACTTCGCAGCCGCCGCACCGTACGTGGAGATCGACATGCTGGGAGAAGGTGACGGCACGTCGCACAAAGATGCCATCGTCCTGTCGCCTCACAAACTGATCGGCGGTCCCGGTACACCCGGGGTGCTCGTCATCCGCCGCCAGCTGCTCACCAACTCGATTCCGGCGGTGGTCGGTGGGGGAACTGTCTCGTTCGTCAATCCCGAAGACCATGCCTACTTGACCGATCCCGAACACCGCGAAGAGGGTGGCACGCCGGCAATCATCGAGTCGATCCGGGCCGGTTTGGTCTTCCAGCTCAAGCAGAAGGTGGGCGTCGACGCCATCCGGGCCCGTGAGGAGCGGTTCATCAAACAGGCCATCGAGCGATGGGAGGCCCATCCCAACATCCAGGTGCTCGGTAATCCTGAGGCCGAACGATTGAGCATCGTTTCGTTCGTTGTCCGCTTTGAGGGTCGCTACCTACACCACAACTACGTCGTCGCGCTGCTCAACGACGTGTTCGGCATTCAGGGCCGCGGCGGGTGCTCGTGCGCCGGGCCTTACGGGCACAACCTGCTCGGGATCGATCTGGAGACCTCTCACCAGTATGAGGAGGAGATCCTGCACGGGTGCGAAGTCATCAAGCCCGGCTGGGTGCGGCTCAACTTCAACTACTTCATCTCAGACGAGGTCTTCGAGTACATAGTCGGGGCCGTCGAGATGATCGGCGACCGCGGGTGGACACTGCTCCCCCATTACACCTTCGAACCAGGCTCGGCGCTGTGGCGCCACCGGGATGGGCTGGCCGAGCCGCCCCACAGTCTGAACGACATCGATTACGGCGCCGACGGCATCCGCTATCCCCGCAACCGCCTGCGGGCAGGAGAGGATGCCCTCGCCGAATACCTGGTGCAGGCGGAGGCCATCTTCACCGAGGCAGCCGAGACCCATCCCCCCGCTGAGCACATCGAGATCGGCGAAGGGTTCGAAGCTCTCCGTTGGTTCCCACTTCCCGATGAGCTGAACTAGGCGCCGGCTCCTACGAGTCGTGCGGCAAGCTGCCCCGCGGCGCTCGCAAGAAGGCAAACGGGGTCTCGAATAGGAAGTTGGATGCCCGCGAGGTGTAAACGTCGGCATAGCGCTCGACTTGCCGGGCGAACAGGCTCTTGTCGTTCCCGGCCCGCATGATGGGGCCCCAGGTGGGGTTCCCGAGCTCACTGGATGCCCGAGCTAGCGGAGCTATCTGATCGTCGAGGGCCGTCACCAGTGCCTGGATGGATTCGAGCTCCTTGTCTTCGCTACCGTCGCTGCCGCCGTATTCGGCCTGCAGGACCTTCATCCGCAACTGAGCCCGCTGCTGCTCAAGTTCGCCCTTCTCGGCCATGAGCGCCATGAGCGATTCCTCGGTTTCTTGAAATCCAACCATGGCTTTGAGTTCGGCCTCCAGCTCCCGGAGGATGAGGGCGGTCCGCCACCGGAACATCGACTTGGAGACATGCACGTCGCCAAAGAGATGATCTCCGACATAGAGGATCTCGTCGCCGGAAAGGCCCAAGCTCTTCTCGAGGGCGGTGGCATTGCCCCCGTAATACACCGAGCCATCGATCAACGGGCCAATGTGCGGTTTGAGGAGCGCTTGCTCTTCATCCACAACCCGATAGAAGTGATGGTCGTGGGAGAAGAAGCCGGGCTTGCCCGCCGATACGATGATGGTGGGGAACAGATCCCGCCAGGTCATGGCGTCCGGAAGATACGGGTCGAAGGCCAGCTTCATCATCTGAGCGGCGAACTCCCAGTTGGAATTGGTTATGAGCATCAGGTGCTTGCCGGCCAGCTGCTGGTCACGCAAGGCCATTACGACATCGGGGTCGGGCACGACATATCGATCGGGATCGTCGTGGATGGCCGACTTGAGCTCCCCATCGACATGGGTGCGGTCGAGCGCCCGCTGCACCGCCACGGCCAGCTCGGCATAGCTGCGGACCATCGGCAGGCTGCCGGCATCGAACAGGTCGACGAGCTGGCCAAAGAGGTTGCCCTCGGAGATCGAATAGAGCGTGTTCATGAAGTCGTACCGGCTTTC
>JAOTYB010000130.1 GCA_029862065.1 Acidimicrobiia bacterium
GTCGCTGGCCACCCGGAATCCGGCCCAGAGGAGGGCGGCACCACAGAACAGGCTGAGAGCAAACGACGAGCTGTCGCCGACGGCAAACAGGCTGCCACCAAAGGCGGGAAACAGGCCGCCCAGCACGATGAGCCCGTTGCCGGCCACCAACCGCCGGTTGGTCTTCCAGAACCGAACGGCCGACCAGCCGGCCAACCCCACCAACAGGACCGTCCCGGCCACGTTGAATACCAATGCGTAGAAACGGGGACCGGCGGGGCCAACAGTGGCGATCGCGGCGAACACCTCCGATCCGGCCGGCAGCCCCCCACTCGGGAGGGCGGCAACGAAGGGGGCGGTAAAGGTGATGAAGAGAGCGAACAACCCAGTGACCGAGAACCACTCGAGCAGCCGGCGCCCGCTGGTCTCCCCCAACACCAGATAGGCCGAGCCAATCCCCAGAAACGGCACGTTGAGGATGGCTCCCAACCCGTAGAACGTCCGAAACACCAACGAGGACCACCCGAATACCAGGCCGATCACCAGCATCCAGCTGGCAATTGCATAGAGCGTCAGGGCAATCGCCCAGGCGCCAATATGCGGCCGGGGCCGGGCCAGATATGACGAAACCAGCTCGGCGACCAGCCCGGTGGCAGTAGCGGCAGCCAGGACCGCCAGAAGCTCTTCCATAGGACGGTGACAGTACGAGCAAGCGGCGGCAGGAACCAAACGCCCGGCGCTAGCGTCTGCCATGAATGGCCGACCCAATCATCTCCGCCGCCGGGCTTAACAAAACGTACGGCACTGTCCAGGCCCTTCAGGATGTCGACCTGGAGGTGCCGGCCGGCCGGATCGGCCTGGTGGGGGCCAACGGCGCAGGCAAGAGCACGCTTATCAAGATCCTGCTCGGCATGCTGGCTCCCACGTCGGGAGACACAGAGGTGTACGGGACGAGCGCCCAAAGCCACCCCCTGGCCGTCCGTTCGCGGGTCGGCTACATGCCCGAGGGCGATTGCTTCCCGCCAGATCAAACCGCCGCCGACTTCGTCTCCTACTCCGCCGAGCTGGGTGGGCTACCGGCCTCCGAATCACGCCAACGGGCCTCCGAGGTTCTCACCCTGGTCGGGTTGGCCGAAGAGCGGTTCCGCAATCTCGGGGAGTTCAGCACCGGGATGAAGCAGCGAGCCAAGCTGGCACAGGCCATCGTCCACTCCCCCGACCTGGTATTGCTCGACGAGCCCGCCTCCGGCCTCGACCCGGATGGGCGGGAGGACATGCTCAATCTCATCAATCGCTTGGGCAAGTTCGGCATGAGCGTCGTGTTCTCCTCCCATGTGCTCGGCGACATCGAGCGAACCTGCGACTGGGTGGTGATGCTCAACGAGGGCCGGCTCCTTCGCAACGAGCCACTCGAAACGATTCAGGCTTCAACGGCTGTGGAGGTCGTCCTCCTCGACGATCCCGGCCCGGCCGTAGCGTCGCTCGAGTCACGAGGTGCCCGCGTCAGTGTCCGCAACCGGACGCTCGATGTGGAGCTCGACGAGGGTGACGCCTTCGTGCTCATTCGGGACGTGCTGGCCGAAACCGGGGTCGGCATGCGCAGCCTCGGCGCCAAACAGACAACCCTGGAAGACGTCTACCTGGCCGAAGAGGAGTACAGCGGATGACCTCCGAAGGCGCCATCTTTGATCTCGACTATCGCCGGTATGAGGGCGAGCGATCCGGGCGTCGCAAGATCCGCTGGGCGATCGTGCGCGACGGAGTGCGCAAGGTGCTCGGGCTGCGCCGCAAGGCCCGGCGCAAAATCATCCCCTGGGGCCTCATCATCCTGGCCGTTGTGCCAGCCATCGCCATCGTCGGGTTCCAGGTCTTCACCCAGGGGCTGGGCGCCGACGAGCTGCTGGAAGACCTCATCCCCGGTCACTCCGACTACTTCCAACTCACCTTCCAGCTGACCTTCCTGTTCATCGCCCTGTCTGCCCCTGAGCTACTGGTCCCCGACCGTGTCAGCAACGTTCTCACGGTGTATGCCTCACGCCCGCTGACGGTGGCCGACTACCTCATTGCCCGGGTGGGGGCGCTATTGATGGTGGTGCTGGCCTTCACGCTCCTCCCCCAGGTGGTCATCTATATGGGGGGTGCCATCCTGTCCGGCGACTTCGTCGGCCACCTCACCGGCAATCTCGACTTGCTGTGGAAGATCCCGGCCGGGGCGCTGGCAGTGTTCGCCACCCAAGCCGGGATCGCCTTCATCATCAGTGCCTTCGCCCGCCGCCGGGGGGCGGCCGCCGGCATCTACATCGGCTTTACCATCATTTCCGGAGGCGTCGCCTTCGGCCTGGCAGAGAGCGTGAACCGGTGGTTCTCCGTCCTCGACCTTCAGGGACACGCCATCGTGCTCATCGGCAAGATCTTCAGCGATCGGGAGTTCAGCGAAGGAACTGCTCTGGTCGAAAACAACATCTCGCCGTGGGTATCTCTCATCGCGGTTGTGGCCATTGCCGCCGTGGCGGGAACCCTGCTGTACCGCCGGTACCGGAGGATCATGTGACCAGCATCTCACCGGCCTTCGTCGATTCGCCCACCATCGAAGTCACTGAACTGTCCAAATGGTTCGGGCAGAAGGTGGCGGTGTCCAACATGTCGTGTTCGTTCGGCCCCGGCATCACCGGTCTGCTTGGCCCGAACGGGGCAGGCAAGACGACACTGCTACGGATGATGGCCGGACTGAGCCAACCTTCGCGGGGGGAGTTGACTGTGCTCGGCACCAACCCCCGGCGAGAAACTCAGGTATTTCAGAAGGTCGGCCTGGTGCCGGAAGACGACGCCGTGTACGAGTTCCTCACCGGCCGGCGCTTCGTCGAGTACGGGGCCGAGCTGGCCGGTGTTCGCAACCCGTCATCGGCGGCCGAGCACGCCATCACGGCTGTCGGCATGGGCGAAGCCGCCGAACGGCGCATCGAGGGCTACAGCAAGGGCATGCGCCAGCGCATCAAAGTGGCAGGAGCCCTGGTCAACGACCCGGAGGTGTTGTTTCTCGATGAGCCTCTGAACGGAGCAGACCCCGTGCAGCGAGTCCGGCTGATTGAGCTGTTCCATCAGCTGGCACGGGAGGGTCGGACGGTGATTGTGTCGTCTCACGTGCTCGAGGAAGTCGAGAAGATGGCTAATCGGGTCATCGCCATGGTCGATGGCCGCCTGGCCGCCGCCGGCGACGCCGCCGCCATCCGGGCTGCATTCACCGACATCCCCTACCGGGTCAGGATCGACTCGGATGTCCCCCGCCGACTTGGATCGGCCCTGCTCGAGCAGGACGTCATCCGTAGCGTTGAGGTGATAAACGACACCCTCCACATTCAGACTGACGACCTGGGCGACCTTGGCCGGATGCTGGCCCCGCTGGCGCGAGACCTCGACATTCGCCTCACGATGGTCCAACCGGAAGACCTCAGCCTGGAGAGCGTGTTCCGCTACCTGGTGCACGGACGATGAGACGGTTCTTCGCCATCGTCAAGGTGACCCTGCTTCAACTGATCGGCCGGCGCCGCTCTATCGGTCTGCTGGTCTTGTCCGCCGTCCCGGCCGTCATCCTGCTCTTGGTCGGGCTCAACTCCACAGACCGCGAGACCGAGGAGTTCTTCCGGACCGGCCTTCTCTTCATCGTGCTAGGCGTGACCGTTCCGATCATCTCCATCATCCTCGGGGCCGGTTCCCTGGGCGATGAGCGGTCGGCCAAGACCCTCTCCTACCTGGCACTGCGCCCGATCCGCCGCGAGGTGATCGTGGCCGCCAAGCTGGTGGCCGCCTGGCTGGCCTCCTTCGCAGTGGCGGGCGCCGGGGCGCTCCTCACCGCCATCGTCCTTGGATACACGGTGGGAAGCTGGGACGAGATGCTGGCCATCCTGGTGGCGACGGCGATCACCGCCCTGGGCTTCGTGGCTGCCACCCAGCTGCTCGGGTACATCACCGACCGGGCAGTGCTCATTGCCCTGGCCTACCTCCTCATCTGGGAGGGCGTCGTCACCGGAGCTGCCAGCCAGGTCGCATCCACCTCCATCTGGCGCATGGGAGTCTCGGCCTATGCCGGTATCGTCGCCGGTGACCACTGGGGTTCGGACGCGTTCGGCCTCGAAACCCAGGTAGTTGCCGACCTGGAAGATCTCCTGTCCGGGGTGCTCCCCGGGGTGTGGGGCGCCGTGCTCAAAGTCCTCGGTCTCGCCGCAGTATCGGTGGCTGTCACCGCCTACCTGATGCGGGAACGTGACCTGGTTGCGTAGCTGCACCTTGCTGACTCGCCGCCCCCATCGGCCGATGTCGGGTGTTGCTTTCCCTTCCCTCAGGGAAGGGTGGCCGAGCGACAGCAAGGTCGGGATGGGTCTCCACAGCTCCCTTCGGTTGCGAGAGAAGCAATGGTGATTCACGCCGGAGACGCACCCCACCTCCTCCTTCGTCGGAGGCACCCCTCCCTAAGGGAGTGGAATCCAAAGAACGGAAGGTCGGGTGTCTGCCCCGCCCAGACCGAGGCCGATCACCTCAAGGGGAAGGAACCCGCCACACTGGTGATTCACCGCCTCTCCCCATCCGCCACCGGCCCTTCGGGCCGCTGGCACTGTCACCTCAAGGGGAACCAACTGTGAGTGCTTCGGCGCTCTATGAGCTGATCGGGTACCTGGGGTCGGGACTGGTGGTGGCTTCGCTGTCGATGAAGTCGATTCTGCGATTGCGGCTGGTCGGACTGGCCGGAGCCATCGTCTTCGCCGTCTACGGCCTCCTCATCAGCGCATACCCGATCGTGGCCACCAACCTCGTGATCATTGGCATCCACGTGTACTTCCTCAACCTCTTGCTCGGGTCCAAGCCGGTGTTCACGGTGCTCGAAGTTCGGGAGGGCTCACGATATCTCGAGCATTTCATTGAGCACTACATCGATGACATCCGCGCCACCTTCCGGCCCGACTTCCACTTCGAGCCGAGGAGTGATCGGTACCGGGCCTTCATCTTGCGCGACATGGTGCCCGCCGGGCTCTTCATTTGCGATCTGGATGGCACCGAAACCGGCCGGATCCAACTCGACTACGCCATCCCCGCCTACCGCGATCTCAAGGTCGGACGCTTCCTCTACTCGTCGAACTCCTCGATCTTTGCCGACCCCTCCATCACCCACCTTGAGAGCGCTCCCGGGACCAAGGCCTACAGCCGCTACCTCGAGCGGATCGGCTTCCAACCGGTGACCGGCGCAGACGGCCGCCGGACCTACCGGCTGCGACTGGCCGATTTGCCCAGCCAAGCGGGCCGGGCTGGGACGAACCTCTGAGTAGGAGGTCAACGTCTCCCTCTTCCGATACCGGCCCGGCGGCCCGCTGACACCGTCCCCTAAAGGGGAAGGAATAGCTGATAGGTTTCCCCGGTGAACCGTCCACTCCCGCATCGCATGGGGCGAGCCGCGCTGGTCGTATCAGGCGGAATCCTGTTGTCCAGGGTTCTCGGCCTGTTGCGCGAAGTGGTCCTGGCCGACCTGATCGGTGCCAACGCGGCCGGAGACGCCTATCGGGTGGCGTTCATCATCCCGGATTTCCTCAACTACCTCCTGGCCGGTGGGTACCTGGCCATCACCTTCATCCCCATCCTCAATCGGTACTTCGCCTCCGACGACGAAGCCGGGGCATGGCGGGCCTTCGCCGCGGTCGCCCGACCGATCGCTATTGCGATGGCGGCCTTCGTCGCAATCGGCATGGTGGCAGCCGGAGCGGTCATAGATGCCCTCACCGCTCTCGACGCCGACGAAGTGAGGGAGGCAACCCGCCTCACCCGCATCATCCTTCCCGCCCAGTTCTTCTTTGTGACCGGGACCTTGCTAATGGCGGTCCAATATGCCCGGGAGC
>JAOTYB010000131.1 GCA_029862065.1 Acidimicrobiia bacterium
GACGGGTCGTGCGGGTCGAGAATGAGGAAGTAACCGTGACATCCCTTGAGTTCCGGTTGCTCGCCACCCTGGTGGGCCACGCCGGCAACGTGCTTTCCCCGGAACAGCTCCTGGAGCACGCCTGGAACGATCCGGATGCCATTGGGCCCGATCGCGTCAAGTTCGCCGTCGGACGGCTGCGCCGCAAACTCGGGTGGACTGATCCGGCCACCTCGCCGATCGAGGCCGTCCGGGGCCTCGGGTATCGCTATCGCCGGGCGGCCTGAGACTGCTACCAAACTGCTACCGGGCTGAAACCGCACATCACCCTGTGGGGCCGATGGTGACCTGCACCAACGGACAGGAGCCCCACAATGAACATCACTGCACGTCGCCGAGACAACGTCTTGGTACTCCAACCAACCGGGCGATTCGACGCTCACTCCATCGACGATTTTCGCGCTCTCCTTGCGAGCAATAGACGCCAGGAACGCGACGAGGTCGCCGTCGATCTCAACGAAGTCGAGTTTGTCGACGAGAGTGTCTTGGCCGCTCTCGCCGAGGCTCGTAGCGACTTGAGAGGTAGCGACGGCGACCTCGTCCTGGCGTCACCCAGCCAGAGCGTGCGGATCATTCTGGAGCTGACCGGCCGCTTCGATGACTTCGTCGTGGTCCCGCACCATGAGATGGCCGGCGGGACCATGAGCGGCCTGTGGAGCGTGGCGTGATGCAAACCGCCACCCGCACCATTTTGGATGCCGGCAACCGCCTGGATGCCGTCCAAGCCTTCCGGCTCCGTGACGAAGCAGACACCGCCTGGACGGCCGATCAGAGTGTGATCGTCGACGTGCGCTCGGTCGAATACATGGACATGGCCGGGCTGAGCGCTCTTGCCTGGATCATGGTCAGTTGCCGCCGGCGCGACGAAGCTGCCACCTTGCTGGGGCCTCTCCCGCCATCGGTGGCACGACTATTAGATCTGACTTCGTTCGATCGCTTCTTTCAAGTTCGTACATCGCCATGACGGTGGCGGCGGTTGCCCGGCCACACTCGCGGCGGTTGGTGCTTAGCGGTGGCGCCGTCTTCATGCTCAGCGCCACGTTGGTGCATGCCGGCAACTACGCCTTCAATGTGATCCTCGGCCGTCAGCTTGGGCCCGCCCTTTTCTCAGAGCTGAGTCTCATCGTCACGTTGCTGCTGGTCCTGACGTTCGTGGCCAGCACCGTGCAGACGACGGCCACCCGCTATGTGGCCTTGGGCGTCGAAAGCCCGGCCGAGCTGCATCGCTGGCTGCTGCGTGTGCTTCGTCCAGCGAGTGGCGCGGTCGCCATCTCTTTGGCGCTGTCTGCTCCCTGGCTGGCCGGGGCGTTCCGGCTGTCGTCCCCCCTCCCGCTACTGCTGCTGGCGGCCGGAATTCCCGTGTACCTCTCCCAGGCCGTCCACCGGGGTGTCGTCCAGGGGCAGGAACGGTTCGGAAGGCTGGCCGGCTCCTACCAGGCCGAAATGAGCGTTCGGCTGATTGCGGGAGTAGGGCTGGTGGCCGCCGGATTCTCCGTGGCAGGTGCCACCACAGCTCTCGTCGTTTCCTTCGCCGCCAGCTGGCTGGTTGTCAAGCAAACGGTTCCCACGGCCGGTCGCCCCCCGATCGGCGTCCGTCACGAGGTGTGGACTTTTGCCCGCTCCGCCGCCCTGCTCCTGGCAGGAGAGACGCTCATTAGCCACGGCGACCTCATCATTGCCAAGCTCAGCCTCGATCCCGAAACGGCCGGCGCCTACGCCGCGGTCAGCCTGATCGGCCGACTGACCCTCCTGGGAAGCTGGCCGGTGGTGGCATTCATCTTCCCCATCGCGGCTCGGCGTCGTGCCGGCGGAGAACCTTCCGGCCGACTGCTGGCGGGGGCGGTTGCCGTGGTCGGCGGCGGATCCTTGCTCCTGACCGTGGCGGCATTGGCGGGGTCGGAACAGATACTGGAGCTGGCCTTCGGTTCCGACTATGTCGCCGCGGCTCCCTGGCTGGGTCCCTACGTGGTCGCCACCGGCTGCTTCGCCGTTGCCCGCACTGTGTTTGCTTACCACCTTGCCCGTGGGATCCGGACCGGTGCGCGACTGGCGCTCGCCGGCGGTGTTCTCGAAGTGGCGGCGCTCAGCCTGCTGCACGGCTCCCCGGGCACCTTGGTCTGGGTGCAGGTGGCGGTGGGCCTCAGCCTGCTGACCGTCGCTATCGGATGGCACCTCTCGGGACCGCGACCGACCGCCGTGAGCTCGAACACGAAAGGTATCTGACATGCCCTACGACAACTACCGCACGTGGAAGGAGCAGCCGCTGGTGGAAGCTCCGGTTATCTCAGTCGTTGTGCCCTGCTACAACGAGCGTGGCCGGATCGTCCCAACGGTCGGGGCGATTGCCTCGCACGTGAGCGACCTTGGTGTCCCCTGGGAGCTCATCATTGCCGATGACGGTTCTACCGACGACACCGTCGACCGGGTCCGTGCCACCGGTCTCACCAATTTGCGGGTGGTGCCCGCCCCTCGCAACCTGGGCAAAGGCGCGGCCGTGAGACGCGGCATGATGGCCGCCCGCGGCGCCTATCTGCTGTTCGCCGACGCCGACTGCTCGACACCGATTCAGGAACTCGACAAGCTCCTGGCGGCCGTCCACGACGGGCGAGCGGACGTCGCGATCGGCTCCCGAGCTGCCAGCGGGTCCGAAGCAGAGAACCGTTCGGCCGGGCGGCGGATCGCCACCGCCGGGCTGCGGCTGGTTGCTCAGCGGCTTCTGGGTACCCGGGTGGAGGACACCCAATGTGGGTTCAAGCTCTTCTCGAGCGACGCCGCCCGACGGCTGTTCAGCCGCCAGACCATCGACGGTTTCTCGTTTGATCTCGAACTGCTGTTTCTGGCGAGACAAATGGAGATGCGAGTCGTCGAAGTACCCGTGCATTGGTTCGACGCTCCCGGATCCAAGGTGGAGCCGCTCAAGGAAGCTCGTCGATTCCTGCGCGACGTCGTTCGCATCCGCCTCAACGGGCTGCGGGGGGTGTACGCCGATGGCTAAGCACAAGGTGGCACTGGTCACGGCTTTACCTCCCAGCCGCACGACACTCAGCGAATACGGGCTGCACCTGGCCGAATCTCTCGGCGCCGCCCCCGAAGTGGTTGAAGTAGTGGTATTGGCCGAGGATCATCCCACCGGCGGCCGCTACGACACCGCCGCCGGGATCCGGGTAGTCACAGCCTGGCGCTTCAACTCGCTGTGGACTCCGGTGCGACTGCTTCGTGCCTTGCGGCGAGAACAGCCCGACGTCGCGGTGTTCAACCTCCACTTCTCCAGCTTCGGGTCATCACGGCTGGTGGCCGCGCTCGGTCTCGGCGTGCCGCTGCTGGCCCGCCTGGCCGGTCTCACCACCGTGACCGTCCTGCACAACATCGTCGAGACGGTCGACCTGGCCGGGGCAGGCTTCCGCTACGGACGCATTGCCGAGCGGGTGATGCGGATCCTGGGCACCGGACTCACCTGGGTGGTGCTCCGGTCGCACGTGGTCACCACCACGATGCCCCGCTACGTCGAGATTCTCCGCCGCAAGTACCGGGCCCGCAACGTGGTGCTCGCTCCACACGGGGCGTTCGAAGTCCCGCCACCGCCACCAGAGCGGGATGATCGCAGCCGACGCCGCATCCTCACCTTCGGCAAATTCGGCACGTACAAGAAAGTCGAGCCGCTCATCGAGGCGGTTCGGAGCCTCCGCCAGACCGTGGACGTCGAACTCGTGATCGCCGGCACCGATAGCCCCAACGCCCCCGGGTATCTGGCGGAGGTCGAGGAGGCGCTGGGCGGGCCCGGAATAACGTTTACCGGCTACGTCGAGGAACCGGACGTGCCGGCCACCTTCCTCGGGTCGGCTATCGCGGTATTCCCCTACACCAGCACCACCGGCAGCTCAGGAGTGCTTCATCAAGCCGGCAGCTACGGGTGCGCAGTGGTGCTTCCCGATATCGGTGATCTGGCCGATCTGGTGGCGGAGGAGGGGTACACCGGTGAGCTCTTCGAGCCCGGAGACGCCGACAGCCTGGCCGACGCGATTGCCCGGCTGCTCGAGCAACCCGACCGGTGCCATGACGTGGGAATGGTGAACTACTACGCCTCGTGTGGTGTGCCGATCCGGGAGGTCGCCGACTGGATCCTCCTCCACGGCGGAGTAATCGGGTGACGCCCGTCTCTGGCGGCTCCGGCACGAGTCGGGGTCGCTCCGAAGAGCTCCGGGTAGCCCACCGGATCCATCTCTGGGTGGGAGTGGCCTTCTACGTCCTGTCGTTCATCGTCTTTCGGGACGTCCTCCTCGGCATCCCGGCGATTCTTCGCGGCGAGGCAGTCATCAATGGCGACGAGCTCGTGCCCTTTTTCAACCCGACCACTCAGCTCTTCGAACAAGCCCGTGGCGAGTTCAGCCCGCTGACCAACGGCGTCGAATTCCGAGTCCGCTACTCCTTCCTCACCACCTGGCTCCGTCACTATCGGGTGCTCCCCTTCGCCATCCTTCTGGTTATTCCGTCGATCTTCTATTCCGTCTACCTCACGGTGTCGAAGTTCGCATCGAGTGCTTTCCGGCGGTTGTCGCCGGTCTCAATCGCGCTGGCCGCCGCTTTCCCGACCTCCCTCATCTACCTGATCGTGACCTACGCCAAGATCACGCACTTCTACACCCTCATCTTCGGCCTCGCCCTTATGACGATGGCTGTGCTTCTAATGCTCTATGGCTTGCTCTTTGCCGGGGACCGCTGGGTCCGCTACCTGCTGGGCGCATGCCTGATCACGCTCTTCAACCCCGCGGTCCATTACGTGGTCCTGTTCGGAGTGTTCTTTGCCGTTGCCTGGCTGACGCTGGCACTAGGTGAGCTCGCCCGCTGGATTAGTCGGGGAGGTCCCCGCCGGGTTCGACTCCTGCCGGACCGCCTGGGGCGGATCCTGCGCTCCCCCCGCCGGTTCGCGCTGCTGGGACGGCTGCTCCGCAGCACTGTCCTCGGTCGGGGGATCGTCGCCGGGCTCCTGTTCCTGGTCGTCACCATCATCCCGTACGGATTGTTCGTGAAGTACATCGCCCTCCGGGGGGTCGAGAACCTGACGGTCACCGTCCCCGGCGACTACTACTTCATCCGCGACGCCTCGGTGTCCTGGCTCCATGTGATGTCATGGGACCTCGCCGGGATCATGGACAAGATCCTCTACGGCGATTACCTGGCCAAGGTTCCCCGCTACCCCAACATCGTCTACTCGCTGTTGCTGCTCGCTCCGCTCGTAGTCCCTCCCATCCGGCGCACTCTGCTGGAAGCTCGCCCCCATCGTCAGCTCTTCGGCGTGTGGTACGCCAACGTCGCCTTCGCTGTCTGGGCGACCATCGGATACGCCGAGCCGTTGTGGTTCCCAACGTTCCATCGCTCGATGGCCGCGCTGGCCCGAGTGACCTCGGGGACGCCGCTCGGCGGCTTGGCCCTCGACCTGTCGTCGACGGTGGTGCAAGTCCTGCGTTTCCCGCATCGATTTCAGCTCATCCTGTTCGTTCTGGCTCCGGTGATAATGACCCTCGGTCTTGCCTGGTCGATCGACGTCCTGTACCGGCGATGGATGCGTGGCCATGTGCGGGCCTCCCGGGCGGGAACGCGCCGTCGGGCGTCGATGGTGCTGCGGGGGGCGGCCACGCTGTGGATTGCCATCGTGTTCTTTGGTCCGTTCTGGTCGAATGCGCCCTACCAGGAGGTTTTTGGTTCCGGCCACTTCGGGCACTTCATGACCCCCTTCCCGGTCGAGGACTTGCAGGAGCTCAAGCAGAAGCTGCGGGCACTCCC
>JAOTYB010000035.1 GCA_029862065.1 Acidimicrobiia bacterium
GTATTGGGGCATGGGGGTGCTCAGGTCGTTGCCGATGCTCCGCTGATGCTCGAGGAACTCGGCCGTCATCACCGCACACACGGTGTGGCTTCCCCGGTCCTCGGGCCCCGAGGTGCACGAGCCGTCTCGGTAGAAGCCGGTCAGAGGCTCGGTGCCGCAGCCTTCGAGATCGCCGCCGAGGACGTTGCGTGATGTCATGGGACAAGTATTGCCCACCTCGGTCGCCGACCTAGCATCGCCAATCATGAACGAACCCTCGAAAGCCCAGGCGTTGTGGCGCGGTGCCACCAAGCGATGCGCCCGCTGTGGTGAGCGCAAGCTGTTCCACCGGTGGGTGACGATGGTCGAGCGGTGCCCCCGCTGTGGCCACCACTTCGAACGCAGCGACGGGTTCTGGCTTGGCTCGATCATGATCAACATGGCGGTCACCTTTGCTACCTTCCTCATCGTGTTCGTCGGTGGGATGGTCGTCACCTGGCCCGACACCCCGTGGACGGCGCTCCTCATCGTCACCCTCGTGCTCAATGCCCTGTTTCCCGTGCTTTCCCATCCCTTCTCGCGAACGTTGTGGGTGGGGATGGAGATGGCCGCCCGTCCTCTGGAGCCACCCGAAATCGCCGACGCCGTTGGCTACGGCACCGGTGAGTGGAGCATTGCGGGATTGGAACCTGGGCGACATTCCGGGAACTGATCTGAGTTGATTGGGGTTGACGGGGTGTGAATCGCATTTCCTTGTGGCTTAGCGCCGCCGTCATTGTTGGGCTCACTGTCTGGGCATTCGGTCCGACAACTCCTTCTCAAAATGCCCCGCCGGGCGTGCGGGTTGGGCCGCGTGATGCCTACAACCCGGTCACCGCCGGAGAACCTCTTCCTGCCGGCTTCCATCAATTGCTGCCCCGTGATGGCATCCAGCCGATCTACGACCCACAGTTCGTCGCCGCTGAGGGGGTTGACTGGACCTCCGGCACCCAGGTCATCGGTGTTGCCGCCGGAGGAGAGGCAAAGGCCTACCCGGTGAGTTTCCTCAATCGCCATGAGATGGTCGACGACTTCATCGCCGGAGACCCGATCCTCGTCACCTGGTGACCACTGTGCGCAACGGCGATGGTCCATCGCCGCACCATCGACGGAGAGGCAGTCGTCTTTGGCGTGCAAGGAGCATTGTGGGGAAACGCCATGACATTCTGGGATCACGACACCGGAAGCATCTGGAGCCAGCCGCTGGGTGAAGCTATCGCCGGACCTCGAAAGGGGCAGACACTCGAGTTACTGCCGGTCACGTTCACGACCTGGGACGCCTGGCTCGAGACCCATCCCGAAACTCTCGCACTCGACGTCTCGGCCGGTGAGTCCGGCTTTGACCTCAGCCGGATGGCGATCGTGCTCGACCTGGCCGGTGACACCGTGGCCTATCGGTATCCGGATCTCCTCGAACTAGGCGTCGTCAACGACACCGTGGCCGGGGTCGAAATCGCGGTGGTTGTCGACCCCGCCGACCCAAACCGGTGGGAGACGTTTGCGCGGCGCCTCGCCGACGACACCGTGCTGACGCTTGCCATCGAGAACGGCCGACTGGTCGACGCCGAGACGGGCACTAGCTGGGATCCGGTGCGCGGATTCGGCCTGGAAGGGCCGCTGGCGGAGAGCAGTCTCAGTGTGTTGCCTGGATTCACGGTGTTTCCCCGTGATTTCGATACGTTCTGGCCGGAGGGACGGTTCTGGGCACCATGACCGCCACGCTTGCCCGGGCCCTGCGACTGGATGGTTCCACCTGGAGGCGAATATCGGCCATGGCCACACCCGCCGGTGCCGCCCTCGTCGTCTTCGGCGCCTACGTCGTATTCGCGTTCGATCGGTTTGGGCTGCAGGGGTTCTTCGAGTTCCGTGCAACAGCTCGTCTATTGCTGACCGGCCTCTACGGTTGGATGGGGTTGGTGGCCGGCACCTGGCTGATCGCCCGCTTCGCTTTTGGCTGGTTGGGCTCTGCCCGCCTCATCGTTCCCCTGTTTGGTCACGCCCACCTTCCGCTGCTTCTCGTGGCGGTGTTGATCCAGTTTTCATCTGTGACACTCAACCTCACGGCGCCGGCGTTGTGGCTGGCGGTATTCGCAGGGGGATTCTGGCTGCCGGCCATGCTCGTGGTTGCTACGAAAAACGTCGCCAGCCTGACGCTTCGACAGGCGACACTCGCTGGCGGCATCCCTTATGTGGCCTGGGCGGCGGTGGTAGGGCGCACGCTGTGGAGACAGTTGGGGCACCTGCTTTAGGTGGTGCCGGGCGCTAGCTTTCGCTTATGAACCGTGAACCGACGGAAGCAGATCGCAGACGCCAGGAACGCCTGGCCGATCGCAAGCGCGACCATGACAAGCAGAGTGCGGACAGTGCCCGTTATGAGGAGGAGCGTCTTGCCTCGCATTCTCGCCACGAGGTGGAGCGCAAGGACGACCGCACGGCGGAGCGGGATCGGAAGTATTCGGAGGAGCGAGCCGCCCGCGAGGAAGCCGATCGCGTACGCCGCGAGAAGTGGGAGCGCGCCGACCAGGCGCGACGAGATGCCAGCGAGAGTGCCGACCCAGACCAGAAACGCCGGCATGCCAGCGATCTGGCAGATGAACTGCGACGGGATGCGTACGATCGCCAGAAGGATGATCCGGATGCCGACGAGCCGGGTGGGGAAACAGCACAACCCGCAGAGACCGAATCGGAACAGGCGGCCCGTGAGGCGCAGGAATTAGCCGACGATGAGGCCGAGGACACGGAACGCCGCGAGCGGTACCCCTTTCACGACAAGTGAGTTAGCGCCCCTTCGCCGCGGTCTTCTCCCGCTTGCGATCGCTTTCCGTCAGGAACCGTTTGCGCAACCGAATCGCCGTGGGTGTCACTTCCACCAACTCGTCGTCGGCAATCCACTCGATCGCCGTCTCGAGTGTGTGCGTCTTGGGCGGCTTGAGCTTGATCGCCTCATCGGTCGAGTGAGTACGGATGTTGGTCAGCTGTTTGCCCTTGGTGGGGTTCACCGTCATCTCATCCGGCCGTGAGGCCTCGCCGATAATCATCCCTTCATAGACATCAGCGCTTGGGCCAATGAACAGCTCGCCGCGCTTCTGGAGGTTGTCGAGGGCGAAGCCGGTTGAAGTGCCCTTGCGGTCCGACGTCATTGCACCGCCCGTCCGGTGGGGCATTTCACCCGCCCATGGCATCCACCCGGCGTGGTGTTGATGGACGAGGGCGGTGCCGCGGGTGGTGGTCATCAACAGCGACCGGAATCCCAGCAGCCCTCGGGCCGGGGCTTCGAGCGTGACAATGGTGCGCCCGGTGTCGCCGGGGCGGAGGTCGGTCACCCGTCCCTTGCGGGGTGCGGCCGCCTGCGTGACGGTGCCGACGTAATCATCGGGCACGTCGACCACTGCCCGCTCGAGCGGCTCGTGCAGCTTGCCATCCACCTCGCGGATGATGACCTCGGGCCGGCTTACCTGCAGCTCAAAGCCTTCCCGGCGCATCGACTCGATGAGCACGGCCAATTGCAGCTCGCCGCGACCCGCCACCTCGATGATCTCGGGAGAGGAAGTGGCGCCAATGCGGATGGACACGTTGCCCAGCACTTCTCGGTCCAGTCGCTCCCTGATCTGCCGCGAGGTGAGGAATTTGCCGTCGCGACCTGACAGGGGAGAGGTGTTGACTCCGAAGGTCATCCGCAGCACCGGCTCGTCGACGATGAGGCGGGGGAGCGGCTCGGGATTGGTGGGGTCGGCGATGGTGTCGCCGATCTCCACCTCCGGGAATCCTGCCAGAACGAACAAGTCACCGGCCGCCCGCTCCTGCACGTCGATTCGCCCCAGCCCTTCAAATCCGAGCAGGCTCGTGAGTTTCCGTTTGAGGGGTGGCTCCTCTTCGTTGGAGTGACAGAGAGCTACTTGCTCTCCGGCCCGCATGGTCCCTTCGATCACGCGGCCGATGGCCAGCCGGCCCAGGTAGTCGGAGGCATCGAGATTGGTGACGAGGGCTTGAAGGGGCGCCGTCGGGTTGCCGGTATGGGCGGGGATGGTCTCGAGGATGGCATCGAGCAACGGCGCCAGGTCGCCCTCCGGTTCGGGAATGCCGACGCCGACCATGGCCCGTCCTTCTCTGGCCACGGTTGAGATGATGGGGAACTCAATGTGGGCCTCTGAGGCATCGAGGTCGAAGAACAGCTCGTAGATCTCGTCGACAACCTCATCGATGCGGGAGTCGGGACGGTCGACCTTGTTGACAACCACCACGGCCGGCAGGTGGAGGGCCAGCGCCTTGGAGAGCACATACCGGGTCTGGGGCATGGGGCCCTCGGCGGCGTCCACGAGCAGGAGGACCCCGTCCACCATCGCCAGGGCTCGTTCAACCTCTCCGCCGAAGTCGGCATGCCCGGGAGTGTCGACCAGGTTGATGCGGGTGCCCTGCCATTCGACCGAGGCGGCCTTGGCCAGGATGGTGATGCCCCGCTCGCGCTCCTGGTCGTTCGAGTCCATCACCCGATCGACCTTGGCCTCATGGGAGGCAAACACACCCGTAGAGGACAGCATGGCATCGACCAGGGTGGTTTTCCCATGGTCGACGTGCGCGATCAAAGCGACGTTGCGAAAGGAGGAGGCAGACATTGCGGACGCATAGTAGGTCGGCGGGCGATCATCGGGGGCCTATAGGCTGGCCACAAGGAGGTTTTGCCATGAACTTGACCATCACCGGCGTCACCGACGGACAGCCCATCCCTTCGGAATTTGCGTTCTGCATTCCCGACCCCGATACCCACGCCACGTTCGCCCCCAACCGAAACCCGGCCCTCAGCTGGGAGAACGTGCCCGATGGCACAGCATCGTTCGCCATTCTGTGCTGGGACCGCACTGTTCCCACGGTCGGCGATGACGTGAACCAGGAAGGCCGGGAAGTGCCACCCGACCTACCTCGCACGGACTTCTTTCACTGGGTGCAGGTGGATATCGCGGCCGACACTCGAGGTGTAGCGGCCGGCACCTTCTCCGACGGCGTGACGGCTCGAGGGAAGAGCGGACCAGAAGGACCCAATGCAACCCGGCAGGGGCTCAACGACTACACCGGCTGGTTTACCGGCGACCCCGACATGGAGGGGCTCTATTTCGGGTACGACGGTCCCTGTCCGCCCTGGAATGACTCCCTGATCCATGAGTACACGTTTGCGCTGTACGCCCTCGACGTCGACCGGTGCCCGGTGGAGGGAGACTTCACCGGAAGCGACGTACGCGATGCGATCGCCGGACATGTGTTGGCCGAGGCCTCGGTGATAGGCACCTACACCCTCAACCCGCGGCTGCTGTGAGCGGCGATCCGTTCACCGACGCTCTACACGGTGACGCCGGCATCCTCGACGGGGTGGATGTTGCGCCGCCGATTCACGTGTCATCTACGTACGACCGGGCGGATCAAGACGACCTCGTGTACCGGCGCAATCAGCATGTCACCACCCAACGGCTGGAAGCCGTTCTGAGTGCCCTCGAAGGCGGCTCGGCCGTCGTGTACCCGTCGGGGATGGCGGCGGTGTCGTCGCTCATGCGGTATCTCCGGCCGGCCCGGGTGTATCTACCGGCCGACGTCTATCACGGCACCCGGGCATTCGTCACGGATCAGCACCAACCATGGGAGGTAGCCGCCTCCCTTGACGATCTCCAGGCCGGCGACGTCGCCTGGCTCGAGACGCCCTCCAACCCAAAATGCCTGGTCACCGACATTGCCGCCGCCTGCGCCGAGTTGGGACCTAAGGGGGTGCGGGTCGTCGTGGACTCGACGTTCGCCACTCCCGTGCTCCAACAGCCGCTGTCGCTGGGGGCCGACTACGTCATGCACTCCTCGACCAAGTACATCGGCGGCCACTCCGATGCCATGGGTGGCGTGATCGTGGCAGCCGACGGCAACCGGGCGAGCGAGCTGGAAGCGGCCCGCGTGATTGACGGGACCATCCCCGGCTCGCTCGATGTGTGGCTGACCTTGCGAGGAGTACGGACGCTGCCCCTGCGCATCCTTCATCAGTCAGAGACGGCGTCTGCCATCGCCGTTCACCTGGAGGGCAAGGTGCCGTTGGTGTGGTATCCCGGCCTGGCCTCCCATCCCGACTTCGAGGTAGCCGGCCGTCAGATGCGGACCGGTGGCGCAATCGTGTCCTTCGAGCTGGATTCTCACGAGGCAGCGGCGGCGGCCGCCACCCGATTCAAGGTGTTCCGGCGCGCCACTTCCCTGGGGGGAGTGGAGTCGCTGGTTGAGCACCGTGCCAGCGTCAATCCACTAGCGCCGCCGGGCTTACTCCGGTTGTCGGTGGGCCTGGAGGCCGTCGAGGACCTCATCGCCGACGTCGATCAAGCCCTCGCCTAGCTCGACTCGTAAGTGGAAACGGTGGCGAAGCACATCTCATCATCTGTGCCATCAGCCCACAGGACGTAGGCCGGCTCCAGGTCGGGGTCACGCAACGACCGATCCCAGCTGCATTCGATACGAATGGTGTCACCCTGCTCGACGGTGATCTCTTCGGCCAGGTTGTAGTTGAACTGCCAGTCGAAGGTCCAGTCAGGGATGTCCAGCAGGATTTGTTCGTCGGCCTCATCCGGATTGAGAGTCATGCGGAAGCTTCGGCCCAGCTCGTGCATGTGGCCAAGCACCGAGATGATCTGACCAGGATCCTGTATCCGGGAATCACAGGAGGAGGTGGCGATTCCGCTGGTCATGTTGGCGTAGTCGGCCGACGACTGGCCGCAGAAGCTGAGGATGAAGTCGGCGGGGGCTCCCCGGAGCCCGTAGTCGGCGACCTTGGTGGCCAGGGCGGTAGCTCTGTCGCACAGGGGTCCTTCCTCGTCGGTCGTGCAGGGGATCTCGGCCGGAGCCAGCAAGGTCTCGATGTGTATCTCGGACAACCCGGCGTCGTCGGCGAAGTCGAGGCGAATCGAGGAGCGATCCTCTGGGGCGTCGATATCGAAGTGGTAATGGACCTGGACGACGAGGAACTCGCCCGGCTCGAGGAGCAGGCCGGACCCATCGGGGAACTGGGTTGCCTTCTGGCCGGGAGCCCAGCCGAGGAATATCTCGTCGATGCCAAGGCCGGTTCCTCCGAAGCAGGTCCAACCGCCACCGTCGGTCTGAGCAGCGTCCTTCTCTAGCGCCCGCTGGCGCATGTCGGCGGGGATCCGATATCCGATGGCATGGTGGACGACCTCAGTCTGATCGGGAACGAATTCGAACCCCGCCAGCCAGGTCGGTTCGGTCAAGTCCGGGTCGTAGATGAAACAGCGGTACTCGTCGCCGGTGGCGGGCGTTCCGTCGAAGCCGACCTCGGGCACGATTTCGAGGTCTACGTCGGCCAGGTTGATCGACTCGAACGTCGGCACGATCTCCGTTTCGGGAACGACGTCGAGAGCGGCGCCCTGTTTGCTCCATTCGACGATGGCCGTGATCTCCTCATCGGTGAGGGACCAGTCGTCGTGGAAGGGCACGCTCTCAGGCGAGGCTGGCCACGGCGGCATGGCGCGAGCGCCAACCACGAGAGCGATGTCGTCGGCGTTCTCTGCGAAGTTGGCCGCGGTGTCGAACCGCAGGTGCTGGGTGCCCGGGCCGTCCCCCGTATGGCATTGGGCGCAGGTCGACTGGACGATTGGCAGGATCCCGGCCTCGAAGGTGGCGGGCACTATCTGGGGCGGATCGGGGATCGGAGCCACGGTGGCCGGTACGACGGTGGTGGGCGGCACGGTCGTCGCGGTCGTGGTCGGAGTCGCGATGGTGGTGGCGACCTCAGCGGTTCCATCGTCTCCGGCACACCCGGCCATAGCCAGGGCCAGGCCTGCACCAAGCAGCAGTGTCACTGCGCCTCGTCTAGGGCGTGAGATTGGCATGGGAAGCAACTTACAGCGGTCGAGTCGCTAGAGCCGTCCTCCCCCGGAGGGGGAGGTGGCCCGAAGGGCCGGAGGGGGCGTCAGGTATCGGCTTTGCCGCTCCAAGCCGTTGTGTTGCCCGCCGGGTCGACCGCCTACCAGTATTCCTCGTAGTGGACGTTGCCGTCGACGCCCCGGTGATCGATGGTGAACCCCTTCTCGTGGAGGATCTGGCACACACCGAGCGTTTCGGGGAACGTGGGCTTGTCGTCCGCCCATTCGGGGATTCCGATCATGAGGGGATTGCCGCACAGGAAGAACTGTGACTTCTCGTGGGTGGGCTCGTGGCCCAGCACTTCGTCGAGCATGCCGTTGGTGATCATGTCCTGGATGTACACCTTGTTGTTGATGGTGTCGGCCTCGCGGGTGGTGAGGGCGAAGTAGCGGTAGTTGGGATACAGCTTCTCGAGCCGGCGGTGGGTCTCCAGATAGGCGAGGTCCCGCTCGTACCGAACGGTGCAGGCGTTGACGATCTTGCCGGTATGGCCGTCCCGCAGCAGCTGGGCCGTCATGTTGTTGTGCGGTGCCTCTCCCGTGCCGGTTGAGAGGAACACCACGTCCATGTCGGGGTCGATCACCGGCTTGAGGGTGTAGCGGCCCGACACCTTGCCCCCCATGAAGATGCGGTCGCCGGCCTTCTTCAACGCCATCCGAGGTGTGAGCTCGGGAAGGTGGTCCATGCCTTCTTCGGGCCGTACCAGCACGATATAGAACTCGACCCCGTCGATGTCCTCGGGAGCCACCACGTTGTCGTCATCGTCGAGCATCGGATGGGAGATGGAGTACGAGCGCCGGACCAACTTCTCGGTCTTGGCTTCGTCCAGTTGCTCGTCGCTCCCGTCCAAGCGAGGCTCCCAGTATCCGAGGGCGAGGGTGGCGTATTGGCCGGGCGAATGGCTGGCGTCACCCACGTCAGGCTTCACCCGCAAGATCCACAGGTCGCTGTGGTGGTTCTCGAACGAGGTGATAGTGGCGTTGTAGTGCTTGTCGCGGAGGTGGTCGGCCAGACCGGCGATCACCAGGGGAGGGCGGGCCTTGAGATCGGGGAGGGCGGCCAGGTCGGTGAAGTGGCGGTCATGAATAACTCCCCAGGCATGGCCGGGCGAGACAAACACCATCTCGTCGGCTTCCGGTTTGTCTGGGCCGGGATCCTCTTCGGTCAGGACATAGAGGGGGGCGGGCTTGCTGACCGCGTCCACCTCTATCCCGAGTCGCTGGAGGTGCTTGGCGGGGTCGCCGGTTCCGGTGTTGTACACCACATGGTCGAAGATGAGGTCGGGAGTCCGGCGGTCGGAGAAGGAGACCATCGGGAATCCGTCGGCGTCGATCACCGACGTCGGATGGGAGTGCCAGAAGATGGCCACTTCACGGGCCGACTCCAGCCGAAGCAGCTCGTCGCGAGTGGTGTGGGCCAGCTGATCAAATGCCACCGAAGGAAGGCTGAGCGCCACCGACGAGTGACCGGAGGTGACCAGGTCTTCAGCCGATTCGGCCGCCGTCTCCCCGGTGCCGATCACCAGGACGTCGTCTTCGGGTGCCAGCGAATCCGGCAGCCGGAAATGGATCCGGTCGGTCAGGGTGTCGGGGATGTCGTAGTCGGGCCCGACCGATTCGACATGGGTGCGGGCGGCGACGACTGCTGCTGTCGCAGTCAGCTCGAAGCCCTCTCCCCGCAACGTGACCGGGCCGTCCTCGTGGATGCTTTCCACCCGGATGCCCAGGTGAAGCTGGGGAGTGCCTCCCAGGTCGGGCAGGGTGACGTCGGGGTTGCTGTCGATGATGGCCAGCTTCTCGACCCCGGCCGCAAAGGCGTCGAGGGCGACGGAAATGCCTGCGCGATTGGCGCCGATGATGGCGAGCTCGAAATCGGGTTCAACGGTCATGTGTTTCCTCCGCCCCGAAGCTAGCGAGCCTCACTACCAGGTCAATACGACCATTAGTCCCTTTGACTTCCGCCTTAGTCCTGCCATTTGTGCGGCCGGTCGAGCAGGCCGTCGAATCCCAGCTCGGTGCAGAACGCTTCGTAGTCGGCTCGCACGGGACCTCGCCATTCCAGGTCGTCGAGCGAATCGGGGATGGGAACGTCGCGTCTCAGCACGGCCAACTCGCGATAGAGCAGGGCCTCCTCCCGATGGGCGGCCAGGGTCTCGGCCAGTTTGGCGGCGCTGCGGACCTTCACATCCCAATCGGCGGCATCGTCGGGGATCTCCTCGATGGTCCGGTAATGGGCGAGCACCGTAGCCGTCGACTTGGCGCCCCAGCCGGGCAGTCCGGGGATGCCGTCGGCGGTATCGCCGACCAGTCCGAGGTAGTCGGAAATCGAGGAGGGAGCCACGCCAAACTTCTCCCACACACCTTGCTCGTTGCGCTCGATCTCCTGGCGGCGGTCGTAGGTGACGACTCGATCGCCGTCGACGCATTGCGATAGATCCTTGTCCGGGCTGAGTAGCACCACCCGCTCCACCTGATCTTCGAACTTCCAGGCACCGCTGGCCATGCCATCGTCGGCTTCGAACTCCACCATCGGCCAGACCCGCACGCCCATGGCCTCCCAGGCCGCTTCGGCCAGGCGGAACTGGCCCATCAACTCCTCGGGGATGCCTTCGCCCGTCTTGTAGCCGTCGAACATCTGGTTGCGGAACGATTCGATGACGTAGTCGGTGGCCACTGCCAGGTGGGTGACACCTGGCTCGCGGAGGAGGCTGAGGGTGGAGGCGATGATGCCGGCCACCGCCCCCACCTCCCGTCCATCGGGAGTCAAACGGGGTGGAGCCCCGAAGAAGGACCGGAATAATTCGTAGGTGCCATCGAGAAGGTGCAGCTGCATCCGCCGATCCTACGGTTCCCAATCCGGTGGAGTTCGAGCCCGACTACCGTTCAGGTATGGAACGCAGTCGTGTCGTCTTGGGCGAGGCCGAGCTGGTCAGCGGCCTCTTCAGTAACCAGTGGCAGTTGGTGCAACGCGGGGAAGTCTTAGCCAAGGTCATTCGCAAACCCCGCCATTGCCATACCAACGTGACGCTCAAAGACGGGACCCGATGGACGCTGCGGCCCGACGGCTGGGGGGTCGTGCGAGCGGTCGAAGACGACGTTCCGTTTGCCCGGGCGACCCGTGAGTCCTTCTGGGGAAACCGCTGGGAGCTCTCCGGCCTCGGGTTCACCTACATGTTGGAGCACAATGGGCGGATACCTCGCCGCTGGCAGTTGTCCGTTGGTCGGGAGCCGGCCGCCTGGCTGCGCGGGTCTCCCGTCAACTACAACCGGGTGCGGATCGATGCACCCATCTCGATTCCGATGGCCGCCGCTCTTCTGGCGTGGCACGTGATCGCCAGGCCGTGGGAGGCCGTGGCGTTTGCTCCCGACCTCTTGACGCGTGAGGCGGCCGGCAGGCTCACCGACCCGGTTCCTCCGGTCTAAATGACCGGCCCGATCGTCTCAACCGAGTGGCTCACCCGCCACATCAACCATTCGGTCTTGCGGCTGGCCGACGTGCGCTGGTATTTGGGCGAGCCCGAGCGTGGGCGGGAGGCCTACGCCGAGATGCACCTTCCGGGCGCCTTCTACGTCGATCTCGAGACCGATCTGTCCGCTGCCGAAGGGCCCGGCCGTCATCCCCTGCCGTCCTGGGAGGACTTCGCCGACCGGATGGGGGAGTTGGGGATCGGGGACGACAGCGTGGTTGTCGCCTACGACGATCGGGGAGGAGCGATCGCCGCTCGACTGTGGTGGATGC
Organism: Acidimicrobiia bacterium; assembly: GCA_029862065.1. Classification (GTDB taxonomy): domain Bacteria; phylum Actinomycetota; class Acidimicrobiia; order Spongiisociales; family SHLN01; genus SHLN01. The sequence continues at coordinate 11,653 of JAOTYB010000035.1, forward strand.
TCCGGGCCATCGGCCATGACCGCTCCTACGTGCTCGACGGTGGGCTCACAGCCTGGATGAAGGAAGGGAAGCCGGTCACCTCAGAGTTCTCGCCCAAGGTTCCCGTCAAGCTGTCGATCGATCTCCAACCCGACATTTCGCTCGACCGAGATGAGATGCGAGATCGTCCGCCGTCAACGGTGGCGCTCGATGCCCGGGTCGGGCAGCGCTATCGGGGCGAATCCGAGCCGCTCGATCCGGTTGCCGGCCACATCCCCGGGGCAGTGAACGCCCCTTACGAAGACAACCTTGGCCCGGACCAGCGTTTTCTTCCCGCCGACGCATTAGCCGAGAAGTACCGGGCGCTGGGCGTCGGTGAAGGCGCGGATACCGTGGTTTATTGTGGGAGTGGAGTCACCGCCTGTCACGATTTGCTGGCCATCGAACATGCCGGCCTCGGTAGGGCCAAGCTCTACCCCGGCTCGTGGAGCGACTGGTCGACGGCCGGCTACGCGGTAGCGATCGGGGTCGAATAGCCGTCGCCTCCTAGGGTGACGCCATGGATTCAGAAGAGTTGGCCGTCGTGCCGCATACCGCCGAAGAGCACCCCGAAGATGTTGAGGCACAGATCGCGGCCGCCTGGGCCAGTGACAGCCATCGCACCGAAGAGGATGCCATTCGTTTCTACGACAAGGCCTGGGCATTGGGTATTCCCGACGAGCAGCGGAAACGGTTCATCGTCGGATACGGTTCGACGCTTCGAAACGTCGGCCGCCAGCGGGAGGCGGTCGAGCTGTTGACCGCGGCTGTTGGAGAGTTCCCCGGGTATGCACCTCACAGTGCCTTTCTGGCCCCGGCCCTCCACACCGACGGCCAGCACGATGCAGCGATGGCTGCCTCCCTGACGGCGCTCCTCCAAGCCGGCGCTGCCGAGCTCGACGGCTACGACCGGGCCCTCACCCACTATCGGAATGCGCTGGAGTCGTCCGAGTAGGACTGCCCTCGCAGGAGTTGCGCAGCAACTCCCTAGCCGGGCGAAGCCCGGCCGGGAACTACGCTTCTCGGGCTGGGCCTGTAGCTCAATCGGTAGAGCAGCGGACTTTTAATCCGAAGGTCGTGGGTTCGATCCCCACCGGGCCCACTGAGAACGAGTAGTCACTTGCTGGAGTTCGTCCACCGGCGGCTGTTTGAATGGCGCCGAAACCGGGCCACTGATAACAATCTGATAACGGAATCGATCGAGCAATGTTCGATTCGCACAGGCACGGAGCCACGTCGCCTCGCGATATAGGCGTTGTGCGGTCGGAATGCTGCAGCGATGACTCGGCGATCAGCGCACCAACCCATCCTCCCTGCCGGTTATCTCTCGGTCCTGGGGGAGCTAGTCCGATCGCCGGATAGCGCGCACCGGCCGAGCTCAACATCAGGCAGGGTGGCGATCGTTATGCGCTGCCTCAACGGTCGAGCAACGGGCTGGGCCTTGCCTGTTGACGGCCTGACCGCGGCTGTCGGTGCGTTCGGTGAGGCGAGTCTCCATCTGACGTGGGGAAGTGATGGGCACCCCTCCTTTCCACATTCAGGTGCGTTCTAGGATGCCAAAGGCAAGATTCTTGGAGAGTTAGCCATGCCCCGTCATGTTGTTTGCCTGACCTTCGATTACGACACCCAATCAGGATTCATTTCTCGCGGCCTCACAACTCCGACGCAGCTTTCGCGCGGCGAATTTGGCAGCCGGGTCGCCTCAGGACGGATCCTCGAGATGCTGAAATCGCGCGCTCTGCCGTCGACCTGGTTTGTGCCCGGTTTCACCATTGAAAGCCATCCGAAGGAATGCGAAGCGATACTCGAGGGAGGTCACGAGATCGCCCACCACAGTTGGGCTCATATTCCGCCGACGGAGCAAACCCGCGCCGAGGAAGAAGAAGATATGTTGCGGGCCAACGCGGCCATCGAACGACTGACTGGGCACGGGTCGCGGGGCTACCGCTCGCCGTCCTGGGATCTCAGCGACAACACCATCGATCTGTTGATCGAGAACGGTTTTCTCTATGACAGCAGCCTGATGGGCGCCGACTACATTCCCTATCGTGCGCGCCGCAGGGACGCGGTCAAGCTGGGGGAGCCTTATCAATACGGCGAGGAAACAGCGCTCATCGAAATGCCGATCAGTTGGTCCCTCGACGACCACCCCCATTTTGAATATCTGCGTATGCCCGATTACGTCTTGCCGGGCTTGCGTCCGGCGCGCGAGGTGATGGATAGCTGGTACGACGAGTGGCACTACATGAAGAAGTCCCTCGATTGGGGCGTCCTCACCTACACCATGCACCCCTATGTCATCGGCCGTGGATTCCGCATGTTTGCGCTGGAAGGCCTGTTGGACAAGCTGGCAGCGGAGGGCGCGGAATTCATGACCATGGAAGGCGCCGCCAAGGAAGCACAGGCGCAGCTGTTTTCATAGGTTGCCGACCGATGATCGGAGGTCATGAGGCTCTCTAAACGGCCCCTGCAGCCGCAGCGGACTAGGTTCGATGTTTGACGCCGCGGGTGTGCGTATGTTCCGACAAGCGATTGCAGACGATCGAGACGGGCTCGACGAGATGACGTTGGAGGGTCTCAGGCATTGGGGCCACCACGAAGACCATCCTGAGGCGTATGCGGATTTGGTGGATCTATTGGCGACCGAGCCTGGTCCTGAGAACTTTCCAGTATTCGTCTTGGTCGAAGATGGACAGGTAGTTGGGTTCTACGAGTTGCGTGACCGGGGCGATCATGTGGAGTTGCTGCGACTGTTCATGCGCAGCGACTTGATCGGGCGGGGGTATGGCCGGATGCTTTGGAGCCATGCGGTCGATCAGGCGAAGAAGATGCACGACTGGATGTTGATCAAGTCCCACCCGAGAGCGGTCGGATTCTACGCAACGATGGGCGCCACCTTTGAGAGAAACGTCGAGGTCGCTCCGGGTTTTTTTCTCGATGTGTACAGGTTTGACCTCCAGCCGTAGTGAATAGCCGCACATATCGGCTGTGGTCTAAGCACATATTGAGCTGGGTGACATTCCGCCGTGGTGCGCAAGTGTTGAGCGATAACCCATGACGGTTCAAGACCGCTGATAGTGCCGGCAGTGTGCGGTTTGTCATGGACACGTTTGGCGGGATGACTCGACCGAAATGGACCGTCCGCTGCAGGGATCGTTGGCCGACCCGCCGTTCTCTGCGACAATCCCCGGTTCATGAGCCTTCCGACCCGTCTCGCATACTCGGTCCGGCCTGGAGCTCAATTCGGATTGTTGGCTGCGGCTGCCTCCGTGACGGTGATGTTCGTCTCGACACCGTTTCTGATCCCGGAGCTGGCAAGCCACTTCGACGTAACTGAGGGATTGGCCGGCGGAGTCTCGGTGGCCCAAGTGGGCGCCTTTGCTGCCATCAATCTGTTCCTGCCCCGGTTTGTGCGACCTTCAGGGCGTCTGCTGACGATCGCCGCCGCCGGGCTGGTTACGGCCAACTTGCTCAGCGTCGTCGCCCCGAGTTTTCCGGTTCTCTTAGTCATCCGGGTTTTCGCCGGCGCCGGGGCTGGCACTCTCACT
>JAOTYB010000132.1 GCA_029862065.1 Acidimicrobiia bacterium
AACCAGCCACATGTGAGGCGTCCGGCTATGGATTTCAGGTGGAAATGGCCGGCCGCTGCCACGAGGCCGGGGTCCGGATCACCGAGATCCCCATCAGTTTTCGTGATCGGGAGAAAGGCGACTCCAAGATGACAGCGTGGATCGCGGCCGAAGCGATGTTTCTGGTGACCGTGTGGGGGCTGCGAAGGAGGATCGGCCGATGACCCCGCTCGAAGTGGCGGCCCGGCCGGCAACGGCCGCGGACCTGCCAGACCTCATCCGCCTCTACGGCATGCTCGAAGCCGAGATGGAAGCCCTGCGCGGGCTGTGGAAGGAAGCCGATGGGCTGGCCGCCCCGATCGACGAAGCGCTGGCAAGCGCAGTGGCCGATCCCGACACCCTCGTGTACGTCGGCACGGCCGACGGGGTTCCTTTCGGATTCGCCCTCGGCTACTCGAGTGAGCTGCTGCCACAAGCGGCCGGCGAACGGCTCGCCACCATCAAGCTGGTGTTCACCGAGGAGGAAGCGCGGGGTGTCGGCGTCGGCGAGGCGATGCGCGAAGCCATCCTCGAGGACTTCCGAGCGCAGGGTCACCGATGGTTCGATGCCCACGTATTGCCGGGGCACCGGCTGGCCAAGAACTTTTTCGAGGCCGGTGGCTTTTCGGCCCGCTTCATCATCATGAACCACGAGGATGAGTGAGCGGCCCGTTGCCGCAGTAGGAGCGGTGATCGTCGAGGACCGACACCTGCTGGTCATCAAACGCGCCGGCCAACCCCATGCCGGCCGCTGGGCGGTCCCGGGCGGGAGGGTCGAGCCGGGTGAATCGCTGGTAGCTGCTCTTGAGCGGGAAGTCCGGGAGGAAACCGGGCTGGAGATAGCCGTTGGCGATGTTGCCTGGGTCGGAGAAACCATCGGATCCGGTGACCCGCCGGCCTGGCACTACGTGATAGTCGACTTCTGGTCGACCCGGGTGGGGGGCGAATTACAGGCAGGCGATGATGCGGCCGCCATCGATTGGGTGCCCATAGATGCAGCTTCGGACTGGCCTATGGTGGACACGATGCGCGAGCTCATCGACGTGTTGAAGGCGGGAGGCTGACATGAAGGACGCAGCAATCGAGCTGTTGGTGGCCCTCATCCAGAACGGATGCGTGAACGACGGGACCCCCGAGAGCGGCGGCGAATACCGCTCGGTTGAGACGCTGCAGGCCTTCTTCGGCGACGCCGGCCGGGTGTATGAGCCGCGGCCCGGACGCCAGAGCGTGCTCTATCGGGTGGCGGGCTCAGTGCCGGGAGCACCGTCTCTCATGTTGATGGGCCACACCGACGTCGTGCCGGCCTCTGCCCATGGATGGGACCACGATCCGTTTGGCGGGGCCATCGCCGACGGGTTTATCTGGGGGCGGGGAGCCGTCGACATGCTCAACCTGACTGCGGCCATGGCCGCAGTGTTCCGGCCGTACCTCACCGGAGAGCTCGATCCGCTTCCGGGAGACCTCCTCTACTTGGCCGCTGCCGATGAGGAGGGCGGCGGCACCTACGGAGCCAAGTGGCTCGTAGACAACGAGTGGGAGGCCGTCGCCTGCGACTACCAGCTCACCGAGGTGGCCTATCCCGCAATCGACACCGCCGACGGCAAAGCCTTTCCCGTCAGCACCGGAGAGAAGGGCGCCTACTGGCGGCGTATGTATGCCTCGGGCGTCCCCGGGCACGGCAGCCAGCCCTATGGTCGGGAGAACGCAGTCATCGACCTGGGCCACGCCATCTCCAAGCTGGCCGACGCACCCACCCCGGTCGACGTCACCGACGAGTGGCGGGCCATCGTCGAGGTGCTTGGTCTCGGGCCCGAGCTATCGGCCGCCCTCGTCGATCCCGATCAGATCGACGGAGCCATCGAAGCAATCGCCGGCGCCGACCCGGAAATGGCTCGCATTGCCCACGCCCTCACGCATATGACCGTCAGCCCGAACACCGTTCACGGAGGGGTCAAAGCCAACGTGATACCCGAGGAGGGCGTAGCCGAGGTCGACATCAGGTCGCTGCCCGGCCAGGAAGCTCCTGAGATCGACGAACACCTGCAGAAGGTGCTCGGCTCCGACCTCTACGACCGGCTGCGGTTCGAGCCGATCCAGGACCATCCTGCCACCTCATCTCCAATGGACGGCCCGCTGTGGGAGGCGATCGGGGACGGATTCGAGCAGTTCGGGGGATCACGCCGACGGTTCCCGTACCGGATCTCCGGGGGAACCGACGCCCGCTTCTTCCGGGTGAAGGGCACCATCGCCTATGGCGCCGCCCTCTACGACGACCGGATGAGCACCGGTGAGTTCGCTTCCATCTTCCACGGTCACAACGAGCGCGTGAGCGTCGGCTCGATGAACCTGACCACCGACTTCCTGGCGGCCACCGTTGAGCGGTTTGGGGTCCGCTCGATCGCCGAATGATCGAGCCTCCCGACTCGCTCGTCTGCGACCTGGACGGCGTCCTGTACCGTGGCGACGTGGCTGTCGAGGGTGCCGGAGAGGCGCTGGCGGTTCTGGCGGCTGCCGGCATCTCTACGATCTTTGTCACCAACAACGCCAGCAAGGCGTCGGCTGAGGCGGCGGCCAAGATCGGACGGCTCACCGGCTATGGCGCCCAGGCGGACGACGTGGTCACCTCAGCCCAGGCCGCCGTCCACTTGTTGGCCGACACGGCCCCGCCCACCCTGCTGTTCGGTGCGGCCGGGGCCAGAGGACCGTTGGAGACCGCCGGCATTCCGGTGGTTGATGATTGGCGGGCGGCGGAGGTTGTGATCGCCGGGCTGGACCCCGCTCTCTCGTATGAGTCGCTCACCCGGGCGGTAATGGCTGTCAGTGCTGGGGCTCGCTTCATTGCCACCAATACCGATCCGACCTACCCGACACCCGAGGGGTTGTGGCCGGGAGCCGGATCGCTGGTCGCGGCGGTGGCCACCGCCACCGGGGTGGAGCCGGAGGTGGCCGGCAAGCCGCATGTGGCCATGCGCAGCCTGCTGAAGCAACGCCTGGATGGCGCTGACGTGGCCGTGATCGGTGATCGGCCCGAAACCGACCTGGCCCTGGGCTCGGTGGAGGGTTGGACCACGATTCTGGTACTCACCGGAGTCACCGCTTCCCCGGACGGAGTCGACCCCACCCCCGACCACGTGCTCGCCTCAATCGCCGACCTGCCAGCCTTGTTCGGCCTGTAGTCGTGTGAAAGGCCGCTCCTCAAAGCATTTGAGAAGCGAATACCAAGCATCGCCGAAGGCGGTGCCGTAGCCTGGCAGAATGTCCGACCGATTTCGCGCCGACCTTGCCGAACGTCTCTCCGGGCTCCGTACCGACGGCTTGTTCAAGAACGAGCGCACGATCGCGTCGCCGCAGGACGCCACCATCACGCTCGACGACGGTTCCCGGGTCCTCAACTTCTGCGCCAACAACTACCTGGGGCTGGCCAACCATCCGGCGCTGATCGAGGCCGCCACTGCCGCCTTGCCTGAGCATGGCTACGGCATGGCGTCGGTTCGTTTTATCTGCGGCACCCACGATGTCCACACTGCCCTCGAGTCCGACATCGCCGTCTTCCTGGGGACCGAGGCATCGATCCTGTATTCGTCGTGCTTCGACGCCAACACCGGCCTGTTCGAAACACTGCTCGACGAGCAGGACGCCATTATCAGCGACTCCCTCAACCATGCATCGATCATCGACGGGGTGCGGCTCTGCAAGGCCGCCCGCTATCGATACCGCAACAACGATATGGCCGACCTGGAGGCCCGGCTGCAGGAAGCGGGGGATGCCCGCTACCGGCTCATTGCGACCGACGGGGTCTTCTCGATGGACGGCATCCTGGCCAACCTTCCGGCGATCTGTGACCTGGCCGACCAGTACGACGCCATGGTGATGGTGGATGACTCGCATGCCGTGGGGTTCCTCGGCGCCGGCGGCCGGGGCACGCCCGAAGCGCTCGGAGTGGAGGATCGCATCGATATCCGGACCGGCACGCTCGGCAAGGCCCTGGGAGGCGCCTCCGGCGGCTACACCGCTGGCTCGACCGAGATCGTCGGATGGCTGCGCCAGCGGTCGCGTCCGTATCTGTTTTCCAACAGCCTGATGCCGGCAATCGCCGCCACCTCACGGGCAGCGCTCGACCTGCTGGCCGGGAGCGACGACCTCCGGGCGGCCGTGCACGCCAACAGCCAGCAATTCCGGGCCGGGATGGAGAGCCTGGGGTTTACACTGGCCGGGGCCGGCCATCCGATCATCCCGGTGATGCTGGGCGACGCCCGGCTGGCGGGCGAGATGTCCGATGCGCTGCTGAGTGAAGGTGTGTACGTCGTCGGATTCTCCTTCCCGGTGGTCCCGGTTGGGGAGGCCCGGATCCGTACCCAGATGTCGGCCGCCCACACCCCGGCCGACATCGACACCGCCGTCGCGGCGTTTGGCCGGGTCGGCAAGTCGCTGGGAGTGATCCCCTGATGCGAGCCCTCGTCAAAACCGGCGACGGCCCGGGACTTTCGCTCGAAGACATTCCCGCCCCGGAGCCGGGCCCCAATGACGTGATCGTCGATGTGGTCAAAGCCTCGATCTGCGGGACCGATTTGCACATCTTCGATTGGGACGCCTGGGCGCAGAAGACCGTCCCCATCGGTATGGCAGTCGGTCACGAGTTCGCCGGGGTCATCGCCAGGATCGGGGATGAGGTGACGGGCCTGGCGGTGGGCGACCGGGTGTCGGCTGAGGGTCACATCACCTGCGGGCACTGTCGGAACTGCCGGGCGGGGCGCCGCCACTATTGCCGCAATGCCCAGGGCATCGGCGTCGATCGGGCCGGGGCCTTCGCCGACCAGGTGTCTGTGCCAGCTCTGAACGTGTTCCCCCTGCCCAACGATGTGAGCGATGACATCGGTTCTATTCTCGATCCGCTTGGCAACGCCACCCACACCGCCCTCGCCTTCGACCTGGTGGGGGAGGATGTGCTCATCACCGGGGCCGGTCCCGTCGGACTGATGGCCACCGCCATCGCCCGCCATGTCGGCGCCCGCTACATCGTGGTCACCGACATCAACGACTTCCGCCTTGCGCTGGCCGGGAAGATGGGGGCCGACCGGGCGGTGCACGTTGGGCAGACGCCGCTCGAGGTCATCGAACACGAGTTGGGGATGGTGGAGGGGTTCGACGTGGGGCTCGAAATGTCCGGGGCGCCTGCCGCCCTCACCGACATCCTCCGCACCATCAACCACGGCGCCAACATTGCCCTGCTGGGAATCCCGTCCGGCCCTTTCGAGATCGACTGGAATCAGGTGATATTCAAAGGCCTGATGCTCAAGGGCATCTACGGGCGCCGCATGTTCGAGACCTGGTACAAGATGACCTCGATGCTGCACAGCGGTCTCGACATCAGCCCGGTCATCACCCACTACTTCGACGCCGACCACTTCGAGGAAGCCTTTGCTGCGTTGCGCGGCGGCAACGCCGGCAAGGTGATTCTGGACTGGTCCCTCCCCCAGTAGCGAAGCGGATGGGGGAGGCTAGGAGGGGGGTGGGCAACCCGAAGGGTTGCTAGCGCGTTCCTGTGCTCCATGTTTGCACGGTGGTCGCCAAAGCCTGGACACCCCTTCGTTTGCCTGGGCTGAGGTGGACTCAACACGACGTCGGGACGCACGACTGGTTGGCTAGTTCCCGCGGCGGTCGCGAGAGAGCACGGGAACGCGCTTTCACTCCTAGCCCCTCCCACTTCGTGGGAGGGGCATCAGGGAAAGTTGGCCCACCTCGGTGTGCGA
>JAOTYB010000133.1 GCA_029862065.1 Acidimicrobiia bacterium
CTGGCATCCGGCATCCGGAATCCGGCATCCGGCATCCGGCATCCGGCATCCGGCATCCGGCATCCGGCATCCGGCATCCGGCATCCGGCATCCGGCATCCGAACCGTTCCCCACACGACCTGTTGATGCAAGGACGGAAAGCGAGCAAAGCGAGCGCGGGGCGCCGGTAAGCGAGCAAAGCGAGCGCCGGAAGCCGGAGTGAGCAGAGCGAACTCCACGCGCAAGAGCCCGAGTAACTTTGGCGATTCCCGGGCCCCGCACTTCCCCAAACGCGGTCCGGAAATCGCCTCGGCTTCTCGGGCTCTTACCTGGCGGAAGCTAACGAATCGGCACGACAGGATCAAGGTGGGAAAACCCCCGTTGTAAGGGCGTTTTTCGCATATTGGCGCTACGTAGTTGTTGTTAGATATAGCTAACTGATCTATGGCGAGAGGGGTTATCCACTTATCCACAGCAATTCACAGGGACTTGTGCACAACCCCCTGTAGACAAGTTTCTTAAGGGACTTTTCGCGTGTGGATAAGTCGCAGGAAGAGTCCCTTCCCCAGGAGGGGAAGGTGGACTCGAAGCGGAGCTTCGAGGACGGAAGGGGGGAGGCATTGGGCAACACGCAAAGGCAGTTGGGGACCGTCTCCCCCACCCCGACCTCGCTCCGCTCGGCCACCCCTCCCTCCAGGGAGGGGAAGAAGAAGGTACGTGCGGGGTCTGAGAGGAGGTGTCGCGCCCCTGGAGCCACGAAGTGGCTCCTAAGGAACGCTAAGCGTTCCCGCCCCCTCCGGCCCTCTGGGCCACCTCCCCCTCCGGGGGAGGAAACGGATGGCGTCCGACATGTCACCAGCCAGGCGGTCACCTATCGGTTCCCCTCCCTCAGGGAGGGGAACCTCCGACGAAGGGGGAGGCGGGGTGGGTCTCCCCGGGGAGCCACCAGTGTTTCTCTCGGCGTTGGTGGGTGCGGTGGAGACCCATCCCGACCTCGCTTCGCTCGGCCACCCTTCCCTAAGGGAAGGGAACAGAAGCGGCGTCCAGCGTCCAGCGTCCAGCGTTCAGCGTTCAGCGGTGGGCCCGGTCGGCGGTCGGCGGTCGGCGGTTGGCGGTGGGCTCGCGCGCCTACCGCTTCCCGAATCCGGCTTCGATCAGCGAGCGGAAGCTGAGCTCGACGGCTTCGTAGACGGCTCCGAGGACCTCATCGATGGTGGTGGGAGTGAAGTCGGATAGCGGCACTCGCCCAACGAGGAAGACGTCGCCATCTCGATCGATGGCGAAATGGGTGCGCCACATCCGCTGGTTGCGGGAGAGCAGCTGGCGGTACACCTCCTGGTGGCCGCCGGGTGGATTGGGGAGGACGTAGGCCTCGAAGCCCACCGTGCGCTCTCCGACGTCGAACCACACGGTGGTGAAGTCGCGGGTCTGTTGTGCCATGCGAACGGCCCATCGTCCCTCGTACTCCTCGGCGTTGACGACGTCTGACCCGTCGTCGGCGACCAGCCGTAGGGTCGTCTCGGTCAGCAGGCCCCAGGCAGACTCCTCGTTCACCCTTCGATGCCGGAGTAGAGCTCGAGGAGCCGGTCGACGGTTGCCTCCCACGAGAACTTCTCGGAGTGGGTTACCGCCCCGCACGAGAGGCTGGCGGCGGTGGCTGGATCGTCGAGGATCCGCAACGTCGCCGCCGCCCAACCTGCGGGATCGTATCCCTCGATGAGAAAGCCGCTCTTTTCGTCGGCGATCGCGTAGACGAGCCCCCCTACCGCAGCCGCTACCACCGGGAGACCCGAGGACTGCGCCTCGGCGGCCACCAGACCGAAGGATTCCGATCTTGACGGCACGAGCAACACGTCGGAGGCCACGTAGAAGTCGGCCAGCGTTTCATGGGTCTCGGGTGGGCGGAACACCACGGCCCCATCGAGGCCTCGCTCTTTGGCAAGGTGATGGAGGTGCGCCAGCTCGGCCGGTCCTTCGCTGCCACTCGGGCCACCGATGACGACAAGTCGAGACAGTGGATAATGCTGCTTGACCTCTGCCAGGGTCTCAATGGCGACATCGACGCCTTTGAGCGGCTGAATACGGCCGACGAATAGCAGGACCGGACCGAACTCGATCCCCAGACGATCGCGCGCTTCGGACTTGGAGCCGGGCTTGAACAGCGAATGATCCACCCCGGGAGGAGATATGCAGATCGACTCGGGCTTGGTTCCGTAGTGCTCGACCAGGTCGTCAAACTCGAACGGCGTCGATGCCACGACGCAGTCGGCGAACTCAATGACTTCTTGTTCGGTCGCGATACGAAGGAGGCTCTCGGGAGGCTGGCCATCGGCCCGGGTCGCATCTTTGATCCGCCCGAGCGTATGGAACGAATGGGCCAGCCCTACCCCCAGTTGCTGCTTGACAATGACACCCGCCCACCCCGAGAGCCAGTAGTGCGAGTGAATGACGTCGTAGTCGGCCCGGTTAGCGCCCGCCCACTTGGTCACACCCAGAGCGAACTCCTGCACCCAGTCGGCCTGATCCGCCGTCGACAACGATTCCTCTGGACCGGCGGTGATGTGCACGACCTTGTACCGGGGGGCGACGACCACGTCTTCGGGCAGGGCCGGGTCGGTCCGGCGGGTGAACACCTCAACCTCAATGCCGCGGGCGGCCATCGTGCGGGCCACCCGGTCGATATAGACGTTCATGCCCCCGGCATCGCCGCTTCCCGGCTGAGCAAGCGGCGTCGTGTGCATGGAGAGGTAGGCCACTCGATTCATGTTTGTCCAGTCAGCGCGTAGAGAGGTCGGGGCTCGGCACCGAGACGCAACTTATACGCCTCGTCGCCTTTCAGGAAGTCGAAGATGGCCGCTCGGTTCTCGATGGCTCGTTCAATCAACAGCCACAGCATCACCATCCCCGGCGACGCCGCACTGTGGGCCGGGTCGTAAGCCGAGTTGTAGAGGTAATACCCCTCGTCGTCCTGGAAACCGATGGCGGCGGCTACCGGCACCCCATCTCCCGAGACGATGTCGACCCGACAATCCGGGAGAGCGGCCAACGACCGAAAGAACGCCTCTCGTTCGCTGGTCATGAACGCGCCCTTCCGGCCACCGGACAGTCGATGCAACTCGATAAACACCCCCACCGGATCGGCTGTTCCCTCCTGCAGCCGTGGCTGCCCCAGTGACTCGGAGAAGCGTCGGTGCTTGCGGCGCAACTCGTGGCGCTCTTTCTTGCGGCGGGTGGCCAGGAACCGCTCGAAGTCGGCGGGAAGGACTATTCGCTGAGCCGCTTCGTGTTGGACTGGCTCGACGCCGGCCAGGGCGTCGGCCAGGGCGTCGGCGGCTTCCCGGGGAAGCGAGTCGAATCGGAAGCTGGTACCGGTCGGCAGCTCGCTCAGATATCCGGCGAGGAGCGGGCCGCAGTTCGGCCCGAGCGGCGAGTGATAGTCGGTGAGGTCTTCGTCACCGAGGAATTGGACCGTCCCATCGGCGGCCGACCACAAAGGAAGGAGAGCCTCCGGCCCCTCCACCAGCGCCAGGCGGCCTTCGCCGAAGTGCTCCCACCAGGTAGCCAGGTACTCCCGCCGGGGAAAGACCGACGTTGCCTCCGCCGTCGGAGCGAGATCGAACCCGGCAGAGCCCCAGTTGGCGTGCACCTCCACTAGAACGCCGGTTCTAAACGGCCGGCCGGCCGGCCCCCACCGAGAACCACCGGCTGAGCATGCGGTTCAAGGCCGTCTGCAAGCGGGGCCTCGAGGACGCCCAGGCCGACCAGGGCGTGGATCACCCCCACGTAGAGGGCTGGATTCGACCCATCCCAGCACTTGGCGCCCAGCCCGAGCTGGCCGACCACCGCTACCCCGGTGCAGGCCACCGCCCCACCTTTGACGGCGGCCGGCAGGGCGCCCATCAGAGCCGCTTCCGGTCGATCAATGTCGGAGGTCATGGCCGGGTGGGCCATCATCGCCAAGCGAGCAGCGGCGAATCGTTCGTCGAAGGCCAGGCGGGTGAACGCCTTCGCCAGGCCCCTCACCGATCCCCGCAACGTTGGGAACCCGCACCCATCTACCCCGACCGGCTCCACCGGCTCGCCGGTTACCTCGGCTAGCAGCTCCTGAACCCGCACCTGGTAGGGGTGGTCGGGCCGGGTGTAGGAATCGACCGGCCATCCGGCGGCCACGCAGGCTGCCAGGACCGTCGAGTGCTTCCCCGAGCAGTTGTGGTAAATCCCCCGGGGCTCAGTCTCACCGGCCGCCACCAGTTCGAGTCGAGCCGATTGGGAGAGCGGCCAGTCCGGAGGGCACCGGAGCGCCGATTCGTCCAGACCGGCAGACTCGAGGATTGAAGCAGCTACGGACCGATGAAAGCTCTGGCCGCCGTGACTGCTGCACGCCAGGGCGGTCTGTTCCTCAGTGAGGCGGAGGCCGGTCTCCAGGCTGACTGTGGCCTGGAACGGCTTAATGGCAGAACGCAGGAAGAACGGGCGCTCCACATCTCCCAACTCAAAGAGGACGGAATCATCTCGACCGAGAACGGAGATGGCTCCGTCGTGGTAGCTCTCCGTGAGCCCGGATCGCACGGCCCGGGCAAGCACTAGTGGTTTGTCGCAGAAATAGCGCGGACCACCTAGTCGGAACGCCCGAGGATCTCGTCGAAGTTGGCCAAGCCGTCCTTGTACCTGCGAGTCAGCTCGGCCTGAATGATGTTGAACGCCTCCTGCACGGCGTGCCGTTGAGCAGAGATCTCGCCCTCGGTCTCGACCAGCGAACGCTGGATGTCATTGAGCTCGTCTTCCTCAACCAGCGCGATGCGGGTGAGGAAATCGGCCTCCAGGACCTCGTCGATGTGGCGTCGACGCTGATCGGGAAGATCAGGGAGTGTGACTCTGGTCGGGCGCCCACTCGGGACATACCCGGAAGCACCGTCGGTGAGAATCTCAGGCAGCGCCTCGATCAGGCTGCGGGTTTCCTCTCCGGACCGTCGACGCAGCTCAAACCCGAGCAGGTCCATGCGGCCGTGAAGCATCCGGCGGTAGTAAGAAAGCTCGTTCTCGACGTCGTCGCAGAGACGACGGCGCTCCCTCAGATCGTCGAGGGACAGATCTCCCAGATCGTCAATGAAGCCCGGCTCCACGATCTGGTCGATACGGCGGCGATGTTCGGTCATGGAATCCTTAGCAGTGCTCGACGAGCGTAGGATACGGGTTTACCGGCGGATTCCCACGACCACCGGGATGGATTTGAAAGTGGACGTGGGGCACCCCGCCTGTGGCGTTTCCGCTGTCACCGTTGTAGGCAATCACCTGGCCCGCCAGCACCCGCGAACCGTCCGAGATCCCGTCGGCGTATCCGCTGAGATGGGCGTAGTAATACGACGTTCCGTTGTCGGCATCCAGCCACAGGCTGATGCCGCCCAAGTCGGAGTTGCGCTTGAGGACGGTGCCATTGGCGACTGCCTTGACCGACTGCCCGTAGGCGGCGACAACGTCGGTTCCTTTGTGCTGCCGGCCCCCAGACCGGGCATCGCCCCAGTCGTTGGTGAATCGGTATGGCGAGTTGAAGAAGCACACAAACCCGGCGGTCTGGGTGGCGGTTGCCCCGGCACCTGCGCCGGAAAGTTGAGCTAGCTCGGCCAGGCGCCGCAGCCGCTCTTGCTCGGCTCGCACGCGCTCCTGCTCGGCGAATTCATCGCGAAGCTCTTCGTACTCGGTGTTGACCACCGTGAACAGCTGATCGAACTCAGCCACATACTCGGCTTGCTCTCGCTCCAGGTCCTGCAGTTGGTCCTGATCTTCTT
>JAOTYB010000134.1 GCA_029862065.1 Acidimicrobiia bacterium
CACCTTTCGGCTCCTCCACCACGCCCGGGAAGTCGTATTCCTGGCGACCGGCAACACCAAGTCGGAGGTGGTTGCCAAGATCCTCGAAGGCACGGCTCCCTACCCGGCCAAAACGGTGATGGAGGGAGCGGCCGACGTCACGTGGTTCCTCGACCGGGCAGCCGCCGAGCACCTCAGCCCTGAGTTTTTGGCCGATCACCGCTAGCTAGCGCTGATAGTGCCTTTTGAGTCGCCATCCCCCGTAGGCGGCCATGGCCACCCCCACGACGGTGACGATGATTTGGCCGGGGCCGAAGTTGTCGTCCCCCGGGCCGTATCCGATGACATCGGCCAGCAGTGCGGCCAGCACCAACACGATCCCTGCTGCTAGCGCCAGCCAGCCGGCTTCTCGATCAGTCATTTCGCCCCCGATCAACCTGTATCACGTATTCAACCACCGATCACGAAACCGGCGCCACCCGATCTGCAACACCGGCTCCTCGGCCGGCAGGTTGGCTTCGGGAATGGATTGGGTCGCCTCATGCAGCTCCAGCGCCAGCTCGGCCCGCTCGGCCCGGCTGCGCATGTCCTTCACTCTCTCCTTCAGGAACTCCGCCTCAGTCTCGGCTTTGGCAGCCCGCTCCCGGGCTTCCGCCAATTGCTGACCTGCCTCGTGAATGTTTCCCAGTTGGCCGAGCAACCGGTTCCATGCGTCCTGGGGCACCAGGATCGAACCCTCGGGGATTTCGGGTGGCACGACAACGGCTTCGGGGGCGGGCGCTGCCGCCGGTGCTGCATCCGAAGGACGGTCTCGCAGGTCAACGACGACGTCGTCCTCTTCGTGCTCGAGCGGCTGAATCGGCCGGTCGAGCGATTTGGCTCGATCGGTCACATCCCCATAGGCCACCAGCCGCATCTGCTTGTCCTCTACCCGCACGAGCCGGGCACGAATCTTGCCGCGTGTGGCCCATTTCCGAATGGTGGCAATAGGAATGGAGCTGCGCTGGTGGGCTTCACGCAGCGTGAGCCAGTCGATATCCGATGCCAGCGGACCGGCAGTGCGGGGCACCGGCCGGGTGGGCGCCGACGCCCGACGGACGCGGCCAGAAGCCGATTTTGCTCCTGGGTCGTTGAACATGAACTCGAGGTTGTCTGCCACCACGCAAGCATAGGAATCGCGCACCGATCCTGCAGTGGGCACGGCTTCCCCGGCCTCCTAGGATTCGGCCGATGGCCTCCGAAAAGGAAATACGAGATCTCGTGACCCGGGTAGTCGATGGCTTCGCGACGTCCTCGTCCGAAACTCCGGCCGGCGAGATCTCCTCCGGATCGGAGCCGGCCGCATCCGACGTCGCCATCGGGGCCGACCACGGCGGCTACCCCCTCAAGGAGCGGATCGGCTACAAGCTCAAACAAGCCGGCTACAGCGTCCACGATTGCGGGACCCACACGGTCGAAGCGGTCGACTACCCCGACTACGCCCATGCCGTCGCCCGGCTGGTGGCCGACGGCACGTGCCAAAGCGGCATCATCGTCGATGGAGCGGGGATCGGGTCGGCGATGGTGGCCAACAAGGTGCCGGGGGTGCGAGCCGCCCTCAGCTACGACATCTCCTCGGCCCGCAATAGTCGTGAGCACAACCACGCAAACGTTCTCACTCTGGGAGCCGGGCTCATCGGTGAGTCATTGGCGTGGCAAATCGTCGAGACCTGGCTGGCGACGCCGTGGGCGGAGGGTCGCCATGCTCGCCGGGTCGACAAGATCTCGGATATCGACCGTCACTATCGGAGTGGGACGTGACCGAGCGCGACGCAATCATCGAGGCGGTTACACGGGAGGTGATTGCCACCCTCGCCATCGACGACGACTGCACCGGCGACGACTGCGCCGTCCACTCCTCAGAGAAGGTCAGGGCCATCGTTGCCAACGGCGCCAGCCGGGTGACCTTCTCAGGCCGGGCGGCGGAGGTTCCGGCTGATCTCCACAAGTACATCGATCACACGTTGCTCAAGCCCGAAGCAACCCAGGCAGATGTCGATCGCATCTGCGACGAAGCCGTGGAATTCCAGTTCGCCTCGGTGATGATCAACCCCTCCTGGGTGAAGCATGCCGCCCAGCGCCTCAAGGGCTCCGGCGTGGCGGTTGGCACGGTGGTGGGCTTCCCGCTCGGGGCGCACACTCCAGAGGTCAAGGCCATGGAAGCCCGACAGGCGTTGCGCGATGGGGCCACCGAGGTTGACATGGTCATCAACATCGGAGCACTCAAGAGTGGCGACTACGACCTCGTCCAAAAGGACATCGCCCGGGTGGCCGACGCCGCCCGGGAGACCGGCGCTCTGACCAAGGTGATCCTGGAGACGGCGCTCCTGACCGACGAAGAGAAGGTGATCGCCGCCCGGCTGGCCAGGGCGGCCAAAGCCGACTTCGTGAAGACCTCGACGGGATTCAGTTCCGCAGGAGCCACGGTATTCGATGTAGCGTTGATGCGTGAAGCGGTCGGCCCCGACATGGGTGTCAAGGCGTCAGGCGGCATCCGCACCCAGGAGGACATGGAGGACATGATTGCGGCAGGAGCAACCAGGATCGGTGCCTCAGCAGGCGTCTCGATCATGAAGGGCAGCACGTCCGATGAGAAGTACTGATGACCACCAACATTGAACTGAGGGCCTACGCCTATCTCGACAACCTGCAGCCGCAGTTCGGGTCGTTCATCGGCACGGTGGCCCAGGGCTATCTGCCGGTCATCCACGACGCCACGCTGTTTGTTGAGATCGCCCCCGGCATCGAGATCAACCGGCTCACCGACATTGCGCTCAAGGCCACAAACGTCAAACCGGGGATGCAGATCGTTGAACGGGTATTCGGCATGCTGGAGATCCACTCCCCCGACCAGGCCGAAACCCAGGCGGCAGGCCAGGCCATCCTCGATTCCCTCGAGGCCACCGAGGCCGACCGCCTGAAGCCGCGGATCCTCAGCAGTTCGGTGATTCGCCGGGTCGACGACCATCAGGCCCAGCTGGTCAACCGCACCCGCCATGGCCAGCTTCTGCTGCCCGGCCAGAGCTTTTACATTCTCGAGGTCCATCCGGCTGCCTATGCGGCGCTGGCAACCAACGAGGCAGAAAAGGCCGCCGAAATCAACGTGCTCGAGGTGCGTACATTTGGATCGGTGGGCCGTGTGTACTTGGGTGGTGAGGAGCGCGACATCGAAGTCGGGTGGCAGGCGGCGGTAGCCGCTCTCGAAGGTGTAGAAGGACGCGAAAACCCGGCCTAGTCGGGATGTGAGAAGGAGCAAGAGGAATGGCTGAAGCACTCGGGATGATCGAAACCCGCAGTTTCCCGGCGGTGGTTGAGGCCGCCGACGCAATGGTCAAGGCGGCCAAAGTCGAGCTGGTGAGCTACGAAAAAACCGCAGGCGGCTACGTGACCGCCGTCGTTCGCGGCGACGTAGCCGCCGTCAAGGCGGCAGTCGAGGCCGGCCTCCGCAGCGCCGAGAAGGTTGGCGAAGTCACCGGCAGCCACGTCATCGCCCGTCCCCACGTCAACATCGACATGGTGCTCCCGTTGGGCCGTGCCGACGAGGCGGCCGCGGAAGGCTAAATGCAGCTAGCACGCGTCGCCGGGACGCTCGTCGCCACCGATAAGGAGCCAAGCCTCGATGGGCTGTCGTTTCGGGTTCTCAGCCAGCTCGATGCCGACAATCAGGAGACCGGCTCCTATGTGGTGGCCGTCGATGCCCTCGGCACCGGGATTGGCGAGGTGGTTATGTACGCCAGCGGCAGTTCGGCTCGTCAGACGGAGATGACCGAGGGCCGGCCGTGCGACGCGGTCATTATGGCCATCGTCGACACGTGGGAGATCGGCGGCGAGGAGAAATACCGCAAGTGAGCTCCATCGACGAGCGGGAAATCCAGGCAATCATTGAGCGGGTCAAGGGCCGGCTCGACCGGGCCGGATCGGCGGAGGGACTGCAGGCCCAGGGCGACCTCGACGAGATCTCAGATCTCGAGCTGGGCGACGGCATCTTCCCCACCATCGACCAGGCAGTGGCGGCGGCCACCCGGGCGCAGCGCCAGTATCAGCGCATTGGCCTCGGGGGGCGCTACGCGGTGATCGACGCCATCCGGGCATCGATGCTGGAAGAAGCCGAGCGTTTGGCTCATATGGCCCACCAGGAGACGGGTCTCGGCCGTCCCGAAGACAAGCTAATCAAGAACCGATTGGTGGCCACCAAGTCACCGGGGCCCGAGGACCTCGAACCGCAAGCCGTGACCGGAGACGCGGGAATGATGGTTACCGAATGGGCGCCCTTCGGCGTGGTGGGGGCGATCACGCCAACCACCAACCCGACGTCGACCATCATCAACAACACCATCGCCGTCATATCCGCCGGCAACGCCTGCGTCTTCAACGTTCACCCGAATGCCAAGAAAGTCTCGGCCGAGAACATCCGTCTCCTCAACCGCGCCATCGTCTCCGCCGGCGGGCCCCCCAACCTCGTCACCGCTATCCCCACCCCTACCATCGCCAGCGCTCAGGAACTGATGCACCACCCCGACGTCCGGGTGCTGCTCGTCACCGGCGGTCCGGCGGTGGTGCGCGAAGCATTGAAGACTGACAAGCGAGCGATCGCCGCCGGCCCCGGCAACCCGCCGGCGGTAGTGGACGAGACGGCCGAGATCCAGAACGCCGCCCGTTCGATTGTGGCGGGAGCCAGTTTCGACAACAACGTCATCTGCACCGACGAGAAGACGACCATTGCCGTGGACTCAATCGCCGATCGGCTGGTCCAGGAGATGGGCAAAGCCGGCGCCTATGTGCTCAAGGAGCACGAGCTACGAAAACTGGAGCGGGTGATCTTCGATGAGCTGGGGCCGCCCAACAAACCCGGTGTGATCAACCGGGCATGGATCGGCAAGAGTGCGGCGGCCATCCTCGCCGAGATCGGAGTGCAGGTCGACACCAACGAGATCCGGCTGGTGGTGGCCGAGGTCCCCAATGAGCACAGCCTGGTGTGGACCGAGCAGATGATGCCGGTGATGCCGGTCACGCGGGTGCAGTCGATTGACCAGGCCATCGACCTGGCGGTCAAGTCCGAGCACGGTTTCCGCCACACCGCCTCGATCCATTCAACCAACGTCGAGCGCATCACCCGGATGGCGGTGGCGATGAACTGCTCGATCTTCGTCGCCAACAGTTCCAACTTTGCCGGCCTGGGCGAAGGCGGCGAGGGATTCACATCCTTCTCGATCGCCAGCCCCACTGGTGACGGCCTCACCCGGCCCCGCACCTTCTCGCGCGAACGCCGGGTCACAGTCGTCGGCGCCCTCCGCATCGTATAGTCGGGCCGTGAACCCAGCCCTCGCCCTCCTCGAATTTGATTCCATCGCGGTCGGGATCGAAGCCGGCGACGCCATGGTGAAGCGGGCACCGATCGGCTTGCTCTACTCGGGAACCGTTCAACCGGGCAAATATCTGGTCCTTATCGCCGGCGATGTTGCCAGCGTTGAGGAGTCGCTGGCAGCCGGGGTCGGCTTGGGAGGAGATGCCCTCCTCGACACCGTCTTCCTGCCGGACGTGCATCCAGGTGTGGTCACTGCCCTGCGGGGCAACCGGGCATTCGACGCCGCCGAGTCCCTCGGCATCATCGAAACCCGGACGGTCGCGGCCATCATCGAAGCGGCCGACGCCGCCATCAAGGGAGCGAGCGTCACCGTGGCCCAGATCGAAATGGCCGACGGGCTCGGAGGCAAGGGCTACGCCCTGTTCGGA
>JAOTYB010000016.1 GCA_029862065.1 Acidimicrobiia bacterium
GTGGTGGTGGTGGCCGCGGGCACAGTGGTTGTGGAGTTGGGGGGCGCGGTGGTCGACACCGACGGGGTCGAAGGCGACCCCTGTGGGGTGCGACTGCCCGCTGCCACGGCCGGGGCCGAGCCGCCGTCGGAGCCGTTGGCCAGCCAGGCCCAGCCGGCAGTGATTCCCGCTCCCACCAGGCCGGCCAGCAGCGCCAGAAAACGGCGACGGGGCATATCAGAAGCGGTCATCGGGGAGACACTATCGGCAAGTCGGACATGTGCGTGGCAGGCATCCGGCTACTTGCGGGCTACCAGCGCCCGGAAATCGCCAAGGCCGCGTGGGTTGAGCAGGGCTTGAGCCTCGGTGTGGCAGGACCGCATCTGCAGGCGGGCCATTTCGTCGCCGGAGCGAGCGAGCTCGAGCTCCTCCCGGCGGAGCCGTGACAGTTCCTCACGCAGCCCCAGGTCGGTCAGCAGATCGTCCTGACGAAGCAACTCGACGGCCGCTCCCTCCTCCTCGGCCACGGCCATCAGCGCCGTGAAATTGACGTCGGCGGTGATGTCAGTTTGGCCGGGTGCATGCAGAGGATCGGGACCAAGGTGATGTGATCGATAGGTCCGAAGGGTCCCGGTGACTCGTCGAGGCTCTAGTTCCTCAGCGGTTGCCCCATAATCGATAACCAGCAGTGCCCCTTCCCCTATCAGGTTGAGCACCGTCCGCACCCACTCCGCCGCCTGTAGCTGCACCTCCACCAGACTTCCCTCGGCCACGGGACCCGAGAACCGATCCGCCCAGGCCCCCACTTCTGGCCGGGCGGGCACCTCCTCCAGTGTGAGGCCATCGGGACCAATCGCCACCACCTGCTCGGCCCAGCCCTCGGCCCGGCGGACGGCGAGAGACATCGGCAGGTTGTCGAGCAGCTCGTTGGCCAGCACCACTCCCCGTCCGACGGCGGTTTCGGCCTTATCGGCGACGCGGACGGCAGGCACGATGGCCTCCAGTGCTAGTCGGGCAGGAGGCGAAACCTCGACAGCCCAGGCGTCCACTTCTATCTCGGCCAGCAACGACGCCAGGAGCGATCCGGAACCGGCGCCCACCTCGACCAACCGAAACGGTTCACCGATGCGGGCCCGCTCTTGCTCGACGAACCGGGCCAACGTCGCCCCGAACAGCGGGCTCACTTCCGGGCTGGTAAGGAAGTCGCCACCCTTCACCGATCGCAGCACGTCGCCGGCGAAGAAGCCGCCGGGCCCATACAGCGCCTCATTCATGAACTCATCGAAATAGAGGGGTCCCGAATCCATGATTCGGTGTTTGAGAGAATCGAGAACAGCCATTATCGAACCCTAGAGAAGACCCCCCACGATCCGGCTAGGCACCCAGGAGTTGCGAAGCAACTCCCTAGCAACGCCGCAGGCGTTGCCGTTCAGCCGCCGGCGATGAGGCTGGCGGCCTTGGCGAACTGAGCGATCAACTCGGGGAACACGCCGACCACGACAACCGCTACCGCCAGCATGCCGAAGGCCAGTCCCAAGGAGGGAGAGACACCGGTCGGCTCTGGCTCAGGATTGATGTGCTCCGGCGGCGCATCCATCCACACCGACTGCACCACCCGGGCGTAGTAATAAAGAGCTATGACGGCGTTGACTGCGGCGATGGCGGCCAGGACGATGGTCCAGCCGTTGGCGTCTTGCAGCACCGCCAGGAACATGACGAACTTGGCGTACCACCCGGCCAGGGGCGGTATGCCGGCCAGCGAGAACAAGAAGAGCGTCAACAGAATGCTGATGCCGGGGGCATAGGAGCCGAGGCCGGCCCAGTCGCGGATCTGCCCGCTGCCGGTGCGGCGAGCCGCCGCAATGACCACCGCGAATGCTCCGAGGTTCATGATCCCGTAGATGAGAACGTAGGAAACGGTGGCTTCGAATGCCTGGTTGAGGCTGGCGCCCTCCACCAGGCCGGCGGCCGCAAACGGCACAAGCATGAACCCGGCGTGAGCGATCGACGAGTAGGCCAGCAGTCGGACGATGTTCTCTTGGCGCAAGGCAATGAGGTTGCCGACCACCATCGACAGGGCCGCCAGGATCCACAGGGTGGGACCCCAGATATCCGGCGCCCCTCCAAAGGCCACATAGGTCACCAGCAGCACTCCGACGAAACCGGCCGCTTTTGAGCCGACCGACAGATAGGCGGTCACCGGAGTGGGCGCTCCCTCATAGGTGTCGGGAGCCCAGAAGTGGAAGGGCACCGCCGAGATCTTGAAGCCGAACCCCACCAGCACGAGCAAGATGCCGAGGACGAACACCGGTTCCTCAGCGACGGAGGCCGAGGCCGCTCGGATGCCTTCGAAGGTGAGCGAGCCGGTCATTCCGTAGACGAGCGACATGCCGTACACGAGAATGGCCGCCGACAGCACTCCGATGACAAAGAACTTGAGCGCAGCCTCGTTCGACCGCGAGTCGGCCTTGCGCCACCCGGCCAGCAGGAAAGCGGGGCCCGACACCAGCTCCAACCCGACGAACAGGGTCACCAGGTCGCGGCTCGAAGCCATCACCATGCCGCCGAGCAGCGAGGCCAACAGCAGGAAGTAGTACTCACCCTGGTAGTAGCGATCTTCCTCGATATAGGCCACCGACATCAGCAAGACGATGTAGCCGGTGAGTATGAAGAACACCTTGAGGACGAGCGCGAAGTCATCAATGACGTAGGAGCCATCCAGCATCGCGCGCACGCCCTCATCCCCGGCCGCCAGCGTGGCGATCGGAATGAGCGCCAGCGTCAATCCGAGGATGCCGACCACTGCCGACAGCCACTTACGGCCGGCCGGGAGAAAGAGGTCGGCTCCCAACACCGCCAACACCGTGCCGGCGACAATGAAGTCGGGAGCGAGGGCGTGGTAGTCGAACACGTTTCAGTCCCCCCTTCGGGGGGAAGGTACCGCCGCCGAAGGCCGGGGTAGGGGGGCATCGCCAGTGCGAGAGGACCGAACCTGAAGGAACGTGAGCGCGAGCATCAAAAGAACGCTTTGTCCATCAGGACCTGGACCGCATCATTGGCCGCCCCGGTAACAATCTTGGGGAAGACGCCGATGGCGACGATGGCGATGAGCAACGGCACCCAGGCCGCCATCTCGTACTTGTCGACATCGTGGAACTCGTGATCGTCCCATTCCGCTTTGGGCTCACCCAGGTTCACCTTCTGCAGCATCCACAGCAGATAGCCGGCAGTGAGCACGGTGCCGATGGCTCCGATCACCATCGAGGTGCGGAACACGCCGAGGCTGAGACCCTCGAGCGGTTGGTAACTGCCCAACAACGCCATGAATTCACCCCAGAACCCGGCCAGGCCGGGAAGGCCCAGCGAGGCCATGGCAGTGAAACCGAGCATGCCACCGAGAATCGGCATGAGCTTGAGATTGCCGCCGAGTCGCGCCATCTCCCGCGTGTGATAGCGATGCTGCATCGATCCGGCCAGGAAGAACAGCATGCCGGTGATCACCCCGTGGGCCACCATGCCGATGACCGCGGCGGTGATCCCGACCGGCGTGAGGGTGGCGATCCCGAGCATGACGAAGCCCATGTGCCCCACCGACGAGAAGGCGATGAGCCGTTTCATGTCGGTCTGCGCCAGACAGGCCAGCGAGCCGTAGATGATGGCGATCACCGCCAGGATGGCGATAGCCGGTGCCCAACTCTTCGCCTCATCAGGAAGGATGGGAATGGCGATCCGGATGAAGCCGTATGAGCCGAGCTTCAGAAGAATGGCGGCCAGCAGCACCGAGCCAACCGTCGGGGCGGCGGTGTGGGCGTCCGGCAGCCAGGTGTGGAGGGGCCACATCGGCACCTTGACGGCGAAGCCGAGGAAGAGCGCACCGAACACCAGGAACGCAAAGGTCCCGGTGAAGGCTCCGCTGGCACCCAGGTCGGCCAACTCGGGGATCGAGAAGGTGTCGGCCTTCAGCCCGAGTGCCAGGAATCCCAGCAGCATGAACGCCGACCCGAACAGAGTGAACAAGAAGAACTTGATGGAGGCATACAGCCGGGTCTCGACCTCTCTGTTGAAGCCGGGCAGCTTGACCTTGGACTTGTCGCCCCAGATCCCGATCATGAAGTACATCGGGAGCAGCACCAGCTCGAAGAAGATGAAGAACAACACCAGATCCTGAGCAACAAACGTGCCGGCCATTCCCGTTGCCAGGAACAAGATGAGGATGAGGAACCCCTTGGGGTTATGGGGCTCGGGCCAGTGGTCCCAGGAGTAGACAATCGCCAGCACCACGATGGCAGCCGACAACACCAGCATCGGCAAGCTGATGCCGTCGAGGCCGATCTCGTAATCCGAGCCGATGCTGGGAATCCAACTCAGCTTGGTCCCGAGTTGGAGCGCACCGGCGTCCCCATAGTCAAAGCGGAAGGCGGCGACCACCCCGAAGAACAAGGAGGCAATGGCGGTGAAGAGAGCGAGCCACTTGGCTGTCTCCTCGTCCTTCTTGGGCACGGCCAACAGAGCGAGAGCACCAACCAGTGGCAGAAACACCACCAGGCTGAGACCCCAGCCGTTATCGAACCATTCCATACCGCTCTCCTCCTATGTAACGCTGATCCAAAAACCGATAACCAGCACGATGGCCCCCCCAAAAAGGGCGGCCGCGTACTGCTGAACTTTTCCGGTCTGTATGTACCGGAGCTTGCTGCCGGCAAACCCGGTGGCAGCCCCGGCCTCGTTGATCGCCAGGTCGATGCCGCGCTGGTCGATCCCGGAATACACGACCCATCCCAGGCTGCGGGTGGCGAAACCGACGACATTGACGACGAAGTCGATGATGTAACTGTTGGTCCAGTTGATGAACCGGGCGACCGGGCCCTTGATCGGATTGACGATGCCGTTCATGTACAGGTCGTCGATGTAGTACTTGTTCTCCAACACCGGCCACAGTCCCGGGATGTAGAGGCGATCCCGTTCTTGCTGAGTGGCAGCGTCGGGGTAGTAGAGGCGATACCCGAGAGCGATGCCGGCCACTCCGGCCAGGACTCCCAGGCCGAGAGCCGTCCAGTCGAAACTGGTGGCGTGCTCTCCCAGTAGTTCGGCCGGGACCAAACGGGTAGTCACCAGCTTGTAGAACCAGTCGGTGAGGCCCGGGATGTTGATGAATCCGGCAGTGGCGGCGGCCCCGGCCAACCCGATCATGGGATAGACCATGATGGACGGGGACTCGTGGGGATGCCCATCGCCCTTATACCGGCCGAAGAACGTGAGGCTGATGGCTCGGGTCATATACAGAGCGGTGATGAAGGCCGTGGCCACTCCGAGGAGGAACACGATGGTGTGATCACCCTCCCGGAACGCGGCCAGGATCTCGTCCTTGGAGAAGAACCCGGAGAAGATCGGCAGGCCGGCCAGGGCCGCCGAGCCGATCATGAAGGTCCAGAAGGTGCGAGGCATGTCCTTGCGCAAGCCGCCCATGTCAGACATGTTGTTG
Source organism: Acidimicrobiia bacterium (assembly GCA_029862065.1). GTDB lineage: Bacteria > Actinomycetota > Acidimicrobiia > Spongiisociales > SHLN01 > SHLN01. The sequence continues at coordinate 5,462 of JAOTYB010000016.1, forward strand.
GAGTGGACGGCGTGGATGACCGACCCGGCCCCCAGGAACAACAAGCTCTTGAAGAAGGCGTGGGTAAAGAGGTGAAACAGCCCGGCGGTGTAGGCGCCGGCTCCGAGAGCGGCCACCATGTACCCGAGCTGGCTAAGCGTCGAGTAGGCCAACACCCGCTTGATATCGTCCTGGACGATGGCCAGCAACCCGGCGATGACCAGAGTTATCGCCCCGATCACCAACGCCACATCGAGTGCCTCGTGAGCCATCTCTTCGAACAGCGGGAACATGCGGGCAACGAGGTAGACGCCGGCGGTGACCATGGTGGCGGCGTGCATGAGGGCCGACACCGGCGTCGGGCCGGCCATGGCATCGGGCAGCCACACGTGGAAGGGGAACTGGGCGCTCTTGCCCATCGCCCCGATGAACAACAGAACGGCGATGATGACGGCGACGTCATCGAGAGCAGCATCGGACTCGACGACTTTCTCCATGATCTTGGAGATTGTGAAGGACCCGACTGTGATGCCGGCGATGATGATGCCGATCATCAGGCCGATGTCGGCGATCTTGTTGACAAGGAAGGCCTTCATACCGGCCGATGAGTTCTCCTTCTGCTCCCAGTAGTGGCCGATGAGCAGGTAGGACGAAACGCCCACCAGCTCCCAGCCGATGAGCAGCTGGATGAGGTTGGCGGCCGACACCAGCATGAGCATCGCTCCGGCGAACAGCGTGAAGCTGGCGAAGAACGCAGTCGGTCGGACGTCACCTTCCAGGTACCCGACGGCATAGACAAAACAGGCCGTAGAAACGACACCGACGACGAAGAACATCATGATGGACAGCCCGTCGACCACCCACGCCCATTCGATCTCGAACCCGCCGAACTCACCGATCTTGACCGCACCCTCATGGACGATGCCATCGCCGAATAAGGTGGTCAGAAGAAGGGCGGTTCCGTAGAGGGCAACGAACCCGACGGCCGCCACGGCCAGCTCGGCGCCGTGCCTGGGGAGACGCTTGCCGAAGAGGGTGATGGCAAGGGCGGCCACAAACGGCACCAGCACGATTAGCCAGGCCCCGGCGGCCAGCACTCCCCCGTCGCTGCGCTCGACCGCCCCGTCGATGGCGGCCAGCACGGCGGGCCCGAGCAAGGCGGCGGTCACCATTTCAGAACATCCAACTCGTCGATGTTGGCCGAGGCCCGATTACGGAAGATGAGCAGCACGATCGCCAGACCGATCCCGACCTCGGCGGCAGCCACCGTGATGATGAAGAGAGCAAACATCTGGCCTCCGGCGGTGGCGTCGGCGAAGTAGCGGCCGAACGCCACGAAGTTGATGTTGACGGCGGCCAGCATCAACTCGACCGACAGCAGCACCAGCACCGCGTTGCGGCGCACCAGCACGCCGTAGATCCCGATGGAGAACAAGGCAGCGGAGAGGACGAGGAACTGAGCGATGGTCATGATTCCGGATCGTCCCGTCTCGCCAGGACAATGCCGCCGATGAGGGCGGCGAGCAGCACGAACGACACCACTTCGAAGGGAACAACGAACCGCTCAAAGATGGCGGTGCCGATGTCGGAGGTACGCACGGCGGCCACCCCTTCGATCTCTTCGTCGCCGAAGAAGGCCACCGACGAACCGGCCAGTACCGCGAAGGTGCCGATGGCGATAACGGCCGCCGGCCACTTCCGCTCGTGGTCGAGAGATTGTGAGCGACCGATCTCCACCCGGGTGATCATCACGCCAAAAAGGAACAGCACAATGATTGCACCTATATATACGAGCACGATCACGCCGGCTACGAACTCGGCCCCCAGCAGCACGAAGAGGGCGGCCGACCCCGCCAGCGCCCCCACCAGCATGAGGGCGGCATGCATGACATTGCGGGTGGTGACGACGATAAGCGAGGCCATCACCATGGCCAGAGCGATGATGATAAAGAACCAGTTCTGGGCAATCGAGAGGTCCATTAGTGCTTCTACGCCTCCAGTGCCGGCGGGTCGGGGACGGTCTCGAGCCAGTCGGTGAGACGACCCTTGTCGTGAAGCATGCCGGAGATCTTCATCTCCGAATACTCATACTCCGGGCTCCAAAACAAGGCGTCGAACGGGCATACTTCGACACAGATACCGCAGTACATGCAGAGGGCATAGTCGATGTCGAAGCGATCGAGAGTGGCCCGGGTGCGGACGCGCCCACCTTCTTTGGAGGGAGGTTGCTCCTCCTTGTGACCTTCGATGTAGATGCACCAATCGGGGCATTCGCGAGCACACAGCATGCAGACCGTGCAGGCCTCGGGGTCGAGGGCGATGACTCCTCGGGCGCGGGGGACGGGAGTCTCCTTCTCGGTTGGGTACATCACGGTAGGCGGCTTCTGGAAAAGGGTCTTGAGCGTGAGCCACATCCCCTTGAAGAGCCCCTGGCCGCGAGCCTGCATCAGAACACCACCTTGAAGATCGCCGTGACCATGATGTTGGCCAGCGAGATCGGGATGAGCCACTTCCATGCCAGAGTCTGCAGCTGGTCCTCCCGCATGCGCGGCCAGGTCCAACGGATCCAAATCATTAGGAAGGCAAGGATCCCGACTTTGGCCGCCAGCACAAACGGTCCGAACAAGGCTGAGTCAAGGCCCCAGAATCCGTAGCCGCCGAGGAAGAGGGTCGAGGCGATAGCCGATATCGCGACAACCCCGGCGTACTCGGCGAGGAAGAAGGTGGTGAAACGGAATCCCGAGTACTCGGTCAGGTACCCCATGACCAGCTCGGACTCCGCTATCGGCAGATCGAAAGGGGTGCGATTGAGCTCTGCCAGGCTGGCGATGAAGAAGATCACGAAGGCCACCGCCTGACCCCCGATGAGGAAGGGCACTCCCATGTCGATCTGAGCCTCGACAATCCCCACCATCGAGAGGGTGCCTGCCTGAATCACCACCCCGATTACCGCCAGCACAAGTGGGAGTTCGTAGGCAATGATCTGGGCCGCGGCCCGCAATCCGCCGATGAGCGAGTACTTATTGCCGGAGGACCACCCGGCCATGAGCACCCCGAGGGTGGACAGCGAGGAGATGGCGAGGGCGAAGAAGATCCCGAGGTCGAGGTCGGCAGCAATGAGATCCGGGCTGAAGGGGATGATGACGAACACCGCCAGCGTCGACACCATCAGCAGGTAGGGGGCGAGCTTGTAAACCTGGCGATCGGCCGCGGCCGGAACGAGATCCTCCTTTTGGAAGAACTTGAGGCCGTCGGCCATTGGCTGGGCCCACCCCCACCGGCCACCCGCGTAATAGGGCCCAACCCGGCTCTGCATGTGGGCTGAGATCTTCAACTCGCCGAAGATGATGGGTAGCGACCCGCCGAGCATCACTCCCGTGATGGCCAGAATCTTGAGAACCAGCAGCAGGTAGAAGTTGATTTCAACGGCGACGAGAGGAATCACTTGGTGGTTCCTCTCGTGCCACCAGGATGGCTGCGCCAGCCACCAGCTACCGGTCGCCAGTTATCCCTGAGGGACATGCCCGATCCGAAGGGGTCATCACCCGAATCTGTCGACAGTTGCGACAACCTCGATTGTTGCCCCCGCGCGTCCGGGCTGGGCGAAGAGAGAAAACCGGCAGCTGGTGGCTGGTAGCTCTTTGGTAGCTGGTAGCTCTTGGGGAACCAATGGCTCATCGATCCACATCTCCCAGGACGAAGTCGAGGCTTCCCAAGAGCGCAATGATGTCGGGGACGAGCAGACCTTTAAGGGCCCAGGGCAGGATCGACAGATTGGAGAAGGAAGCGCTGCGGATCTTGAGTCGATACGGGATGCGGCCGCCGTCCGAGACGATGTAGTAGCCCATTTCGCCCTTGGGATTCTCCGCCCGGACGTACGTTTCGCCCTTCGGAACCTTGATCACCCGCGGCACCTTGGCCTGCAGCGGACCGGAGGGCACGTCGGCTATCGCCTGGCTGACGATGCGAGCCGCTTGCCTGACTTCTTCGAGCCGAACCTGATAGCGATCGAAGCAATCGCCGTTCTCGCCGGTGACGACATCGAACTCGTACTTGTCGTACGGCAGATAGTCCTCGTGCTCGCGCAGATCGAACGCCACACCCGACGCCCGCAGATTCGGTCCCGAGACGCCGTAGGCCAGTGCCAGGTCGGGCGGCACAACTGCTACCCCCTTGGTACGAGCCTGGAAGATCTCATTCCCCGTGACCAGGGTGTCCATGTCGTCGCAAATCGCGAGCATTCTGTCCATGGCCGCAGCCGTCTCGGACAGGAAGCCCTGGGGCAGGTCCTGTGCCAGCTTCTTCTGTGTGCTCCCCCCACCGGCGGCCGGCTTCACACCACCGATGCGGTTGAAGTTGGGGTGGAAACGACCACCGGTCACCCCTTCGATGAGCTCGAGGACATGCTCTCGTTCTCGCAGGGCGTGCATGAGTGGAGTAGAAGCACCCAGCTCGAGTGGGTAGGACGAGAGAAAGACCAGGTGATTTGAGATACGGGCGAGCTCCGTAAGGATGAGACGGATTGCCTGGGCGCGGGCCGGGACCTCAATCTCCATCAATCGCTCGACGGCCACCATCAACGGGATCTCGTTGGCGAAGCCCGACACCCAATCAATGCGATTGACCAGGGCGGTGATCTGCGGATAGGTTCGCACTTCGGAGAGCTTCTCGTAGCCACGGTGCATGTATCCGATGACCGGCTCAACATTGACGACCCGTTCACCATCCAGCTCGGCAACCAACCGCAGCACTCCGTGAGTTGAGGGGTGCTGGGGCCCGAGGTTGATGGTCATCCCCGGCGTCTGCAGCTCAACCGAGACGGCGACCTCGGAGACATGGGCGGCGGCCCGCGGGTCAAGGGTCTGACTCACGACTCATCCTCGGTTTCGGAAGCATCGACTGCCGCTGCCGCCGCGCCTTCCGTGTTTTCGGTGCTCGGCATATCTTCGACATCCACCATGCCGGGCCAGGGCTTGATCTCCCGGCTCAAGAGCGGGTAGCTCTTGCGCAATGGATGCCCTTCGAACTCGTCGGTGAGGTAGAGATTGCTGAGATTGGGATGGCCCTCAAACTCGATGCCGAACATCTCCGAAGCCTCCCGCTCATGCCAGTTGGCCCCTCCGAAGACGCCCACCAGGGTCGGGAGGCGCGGATCCGTTTTCGAGATGTCGGTAGAGAGGGTCACCGCGTCGTTGTTCCGAGCGCTGGATAACCGCACCAGGATTTCGTAGCGCTCCTCGACGGTTTCTTCCAGCGGCTCTCCGACCGCAACTTCGTTGCTCCAATCCACGGCTGAAAGGAATGAGAAGAAGTGGAGCCCGGCACCATCTCGAACATCGGTAATGGCTTCCACCCACCGCGACTGGTCAATCCGCACTTTGGCGTTGCCGAAGTCGGCCGACCACGAGTCGGCACCCGCCAGTTCGGCCACCCGCTCAGCCAGAGCCGTGGCGTCCGGGAAGCCGGAAACCTCGGCTGCCTCCGCTTCAGTCGACACCTCAGATGGGGTTTCTGACTCCTCAGGCGGGTTGGTGGTCACGCTGATTCCACTTCTCACGAACGTCCTCGTGGGTGATCTTCTCCTGCAGCAGCACAATGCCTTCCATGAGCGCCTCCGGGCGGGGCGGGCAGCCGGGGACATACACGTCGACCGGGATGATCTGGTCAACACCTTTGGTGACCGAATAGGAGTCCCAGTAGGGCCCTCCGCAGTTGGAACAGGAACCCATTGAGATGACGTACTTGGGGTTGGGCATCTGGTCATACAGCCGGCGAACTGCCGGGGACATCTTGTCGGTGACCGTGCCGGCCACCACCATCAGGTCGGCCTGCCGGGGCGAAGCGGGCAGCGGAATGATGCCAAAACGCATGAAGTCGTAGCGGGGACCCGAGGCGGCCATCATCTCGATGGCGCAACAGGCCAGGCCGAATTGGAAGAACCACAGCGAGTATTTCCGCGACCAGTTCAGCAACCACGACAGCGGCTTGGGTGCTCCGAATCGCTCGATTACTCCCACTTGAGGACCCCCTTGCGGATCGTATAGAGAAGCCCCATCAGAAGGATGCCGATGAAGATGAACATCTCCCACAACGCGAATGCCCCGAGCGATTCCAGCTTGAGCGCCCAGGGAAAGATAAATACCGCCTCAACGTCGAAGATCAGGAACAACAACGCAAAAACGTAATAGCGGATATGGGTCTGGCTGTATCCCCCACCGATCGGATCGATACCGGACTCATAGGTTTCGAGTTTTGCCGGAGTCGGATTGCTCGGCCGGATGAGCGAGGCCAGGCCCAACAAGCCGGCGACCAGGACTGCACCGAAGGCACCAAACGCGAGGACGGTCAGGTATTGGTCAAAGTACTCCGACAACAATGCTCCTCAGCCGGCCAGGGGGGCGAACTGCGACGAGTATAGGCACCGGGGGTGTTGCTCAGAAGCTCATGTCAAAAGGGGCGTACGGCCGATTTTCACGGTCTGGTCGCACTCAGTGATGGCGACTACGCTGAGGAGTGGTGGCGGCTGGGCGGAGTAACCCGGGTTGCCTAAATAACAATTGGTTCGGTCGCGGCATCGCCGTGCCGTAGTAACGGAAACAGGAGAATCCCGGGTGCCCCTACCTTCAGATCAAGATGCCTCAGGTCGCGACCTGGGCGCGGAAGAGATCGACTTGCTTACCCAAGCGATCGAGAGCGGAACGCTCACTTCCACCAAAGGCCAGTTCGTAAACCAGCTCGAACAGGAATTTGCCGAGCTCGTTGGCTCGCCGTTGGCAGTCGCCTGTGCGTCGGGAAGTGCCGCCGTCCACATCGCGGTGGCCGCCCTCGACCTCGAGCCGGGCGACGAAATCATCACTACGTCCATCACCGACATGGGGGCCCTCGCACCGCTGCTCTTCCAGGGCATCATTCCCGTGTTCGCCGACGTAGACGCCGACACCCTCAACCTCACAGCCGAAACGGTGGCCGACCGCATCACCAGCCGGACCCGGGCCATCATCGTCACCCATCTCTTCGGGTGCCCGGTGGAGATGGGCCCAGTCATGACCCTGGCCGCCGCCCACGATCTGCCGGTGATAGAAGACGCCGCTCAGGCCTTTCTGGCCGAGAGCCAGGGCTCAATGGCCGGCACGATTGGCGCCATCGGGTGCTTCAGCTTCCAGCAAGGCAAGCACATGACCAGCGGCGAAGGCGGCATCGTGGTCACCGCCAACGAAGGTCTGGCCCGCCGGATGCGGTTGTTCGTAAACAAAGCGTGGGGCTACGGCGACCCGCAACCCGACCATTACTTCCTTGCCCTCAACTACCGCCTTACCGAGTTGCAGGGGGCAGTTGCCCTGGCGCAGTTGCGCAAACTGTCAGGGGCGGTGAAGCGCCGGCGGGCGCTGGCCGACCGCTTGCGAGAGCAGCTCGACGGACTCCCCGGACTCACCCTCCCGACCGCCCCACCTGGATCGCTTCACAGCTATTGGCGGTTCCCGGTGTGGGTAGACCCCGACCTCGTCAGCGGCGGCGTCGACACGCTGGCGTCGTCCTTGCGCGAGTTGGGCATCCCGGCCGCCCCCCGGTACATCCAGAAGCCGGCTTTCGAAACCCAGGTCTTTGCCGAGCAGAACACTTTTGGTAGCAGTCATTGGCCCTTCACCTTGGCTGATCCAACGGCAGTCGACTACTCCCCCAGCCGCTTCCCTAACACCTACGCGGGGCTCGACCGGGTGTTGGTGCTGCCCTTCAATGAAGGATTCACCGAACAGGACGTCGACTTCATTGCCTCGGCTATAAGCCAGGGGGTGGAGGCGACGTGAAGAACCCAATCTCTGTAGCCCTCATCGGAGCAGGCGGCATCGGGACTACCTACGCCGAGGTCTTCAAGCACGTCGACAGTGCCATCCTCACCACCGTGTGCGACCTGGACCGGGAGATCGGCGTCCCGATCGCCAAGCAGGCTGGTGCGGTCTACACCGACGACTACCGCCTGATCACAGATGTCGAAGCCGTCATCGTTGCGACCCCACCTGCGACCCATCCCGAGATCACGATGCACTTCCTGCGAGCCGGGGTGGCGGTGCTGTGTGAGAAGCCCCTGGCCATCGACGTTGCCTCGGCCGAGGCAATGGTCCGGGAAGCCCGGCGCAGTCAGACCTTGCTCACCATGGCGTCCAAGTTCCGCTACGTGCCGGACATCACCGCCGCCCGCGAGCTCTTGAAGGCCGGGGCGATCGGCGAGATCATCTTGTACGAGAACACGTTCGCCTCCCACGTCGACATGAGCCGGCGCTGGAACTCCCTGGCCGCCATCTCCGGCGGCGGGGTCCTCATCGACAACGGCACCCATAGCCTCGATATCGCCCGATACCTTCTCGGGCCCATCGATCAGGTGTTGGCGATCGAGGGCAAGCGGGTGCAGAGCGTCGAGGTGGAAGACACCGTCAGCATCTTTTTCACCACTCCCAAGGGAGTGAACGGCACCATCGACCTTTCGTGGAGCGTCAGCAAGGAACGCGACAGCTTCATCGAGATCTATGGCTCGGACGGGACGATCAAAGTTGGCTGGAAGGAATCCGCCTACCGTTTGACCTCATTGGATGAATGGGTGCAATTCGGGACCGGATACGACAAACTAGAGGCCATGTCGGCCCAGGTGAACAACTTCATTGGCGCGGTGCTGGGCACCGAGGAGTTACTCATCGAGGCCGAGGACGGTATTGCATCGGTGGCAGTGGTTGAGGCGGCCTACGCCTCGCTCAACAGTCCCGGCTGGATACCCGTCGCCGGCGGAACGGACGCAGACCGAGTCGTCGCATGACGGTTCACCCCACCGCGCTCGTCGAAGCGGGGGTGGACATAGGGCCCGGAACCTCAGTGTGGGACAGTGTCCACATACGCGGGCCTGCCACCATCGGCTCCCAATGCATCATCGGAGAGAAGTCCTACATTGCTTATGGGGTCACCATCGGCGACCGCGTGAAGGTGAACGCCTTCGTCTACATCTGCACCGGTGTCACCATCGAAGACGGCGTCATGCTCTCGGCCGGGACTATTTTCACAAACGACCGATACCCGCGGGCTGCCACCAACGATCTCAGCCAGCTCAAATCGTCCGAGCCGGATGAGGAAACCCTGGAGACCACAGTCCGACAGGGCGCCACCATCGGTGCCGGCGCCATCATTGGCCCCGGCATCGAAATCGGACGGTTTGCCATGGTCGGCATGGGAGCGGTGGTTACCCGCAGCGTGCCCGACTTCACACTGGTGGCCGGCAATCCGGCCCGCCGGATCGGAGCCGTCTGCCGGTGCGGCCAGCGGCTGGACGACGGACCCGAAGCGACCTGCAAGGCCTGCGGGCTTCAGTACACAATCTCTGGCTCGGTCGTGACGGAACTATGACGGAACGCTGGGGTGTTGTCGGCGGCGGGATGCTGGGGCTGGCCCTCGCCCGCGACCTGCGCCGGCTCGGACATGAGGTCACGGTGGTCGAACGGGCCGATCATCTCGGCGGCCTGGCCGACGCCTGGCAAGTGGGTGAGGTCACCTGGGACCGCCACTATCACGTGACCCTGGCCACCGACGACCATCTGCTCAGCCTCCTCGACGATCTCGGGCTGGCCGAAGAGATGAGGTGGCACCACACCCGCACCGGGGTGTACGCCGACGGACAACTCCACTCGGTTTCCACCCCGGTCGAACTGCTTCGCTTCCCTCCGTTGCGGATCTACGACACGGTGCGCCTGGCAGTCACCCTGGTCTATGCCAGCCGGATCCGAAACTGGCGGCGGCTCGAGTCGGTGCCGGTGGCCAGCTGGCTCCAACGCTGGTCGGGGCGACGCACCTTCGAGCGGTTCTGGCGACCGCTTCTAGAGTCCAAACTGGGGGACGCCTACCGGGAGACCTCGGCCGCCTTCATCTGGGCAACCATCCAGCGGCTCACCTCGGCCCGCAAGCGGGGCCTAACAGATGAAGTGTTCGGACATGTGGCCGGTGGCTACGGCCGGGTGTTCGAACGGTTCGAAGAAGAGTTGCGGAGAAGTGGGGTCGCCTTCAAGCTGGGCGCTTCGGTCGAGCGGGTAGGCCGCAGCGGGGATCACCTGTCGATTGATCTGGCCGGGGGCGACAAGCTCGAGTTCGACCGGGTGGTGGTGACGGCCGCCGCCCCGGTGGCAGCCCGGTTGTGCGAAGGGCTGACGCCAGAGGAGACCGGTCGGCTGACGGCAGTCCGCTACCTGGGCATCATCTGTCCATCCGTGCTGGTGCGTGGCGATCTTCCGGACTTCTACGTCACCAATCTCACCGACGAGGGATTCCCGTTTACCGGAGTCATCAACATGTCGGCGATGGTCGGGACCTTCGACGGCGCATCCCTGGTGTACCTCCCCCGTTACCTCGACCCGGGTCACCCGCTATTCGAAGAAACCGACGCCGCCATCGAAGACAGCTTCGTGGCTGGCCTGCTCCGGGTCTTTCCCCAACTCACCCCGAGCGATGTGCTGGCAACCCGGACGTCGCGGGTGCGGGCGGTGATGGCGGTCCCGACTCTCAACTACTCAGATCGCGTACCCAACATCGAAACGTCAGTGCCCGGGCTCTACCTCGCCAGCTCGGCCAACATCGTCAACGGCACGTTGAACGTGAACGAAACCCTGCAGCTGGCCGAACAGGCACTGGAGATCATGACGTGAAGGCCAGCTTGTCGCTCGACCTCGACAACCTGTGGTCGTATCTGAAGACCCACGGTGACGCCGGATGGGAGGGCTATCCCTCCTACCTCGAAACGGTCATTCCCCATATCCTCACCATCACCGATTCGATTCAGACGGCGATCACCGTGTTCATCGTTGGTCAGGACGCCGCCTTCGAAAAGAACACCGAACTGCTCGCCGCCCTCGCCGTTGCCGGACATGAGATCGGCAACCACTCGTTCCGCCACGAGCCATGGATGAATACCTACACACCGGCGGAGGTGGCAGACGAGTTGAAAGCCGCCCACGAGGCGATCTCCAACAGCACCGGTCACGAGCCCATCGGATTTCGAGGTCCCGGCTTCAGCTCGTCCCCCTCGGTCTTGGATACGCTGGCAGCCACCGGCTACACCTACGACGCGTCGACGCTGCCGACCTGGATCGGCCCGCTGGCTCGGCGCTACTACTTCCGATCGACCAACCTGACGCCGGCCGAGGCCGGCCTGCGGTCAAGCTTGTTTGGATCGGTGCGCGACGGATTCCTCCCGAACACTCCATACGAATGGGAGCTGGACGACGGAGACATCGCCGAGATCCCCGTCACCACCATGCCGCTGGCCCGTGTGCCCATCCACATCAGCTATCTGCTGTATCTGAGCGGCCACTCGACGGCTCTCGCCGAATGGTATTTCCGGCTGGCACTCCGAGCATGCCGGGTGCGAGGGACTGGACCGTCGATTCTCATTCACCCGCTCGACCTGCTGGGAGGCGACGAAGTCGATCAGCTCGAGTTCTTTCCCGGCATGGATATGACGGGTTCTGTCAAGCGCGAGCGGACCACCCGCTACCTCCAGCTGCTGACGTCGCGCTTCGACACAGGAACCATGGCGGAACAGCTCGCCTCCTTGGGAACACTCAAGCGGAGGCCCACTGCGTGAAAGACCGCCGCTGGTTGCCGGCACTCTTCCTCCTGGTGCTTGCCGCGATGACGATTCGGCTGGTAGTCACGCTGGCCGAGCCGGCCATTGACGAAGGCGCATACGGCGACTTCCGGGATGCCGTCTACGCTCCAACCAACGCTCTCCTCGATGGCGTTGACCCCTACGACGTCGACGCCTTCCTGGCGTACTACCCCGATGCCGGCAACGCCTTCGCCCCTTACGCCCCCCATCACCTCCTCCTGTCCATCCCTCTGGCGGTGCTGCCGCACGGGGCCGCCGGCATCATCTGGTGGACGGTCAACGTCGCCTTGCTCCTCGCCTTGAGTGGGTTCGTGGTCAAACGAGTGCGTCCCGATTGGGCGGCCCCCGGCCTCTTCGGCGTGGCCACCGTCGCCCTCCTGTCCAATCCGGGCCGGTTCAACTTTCTCACCGGCCAGCCGGCGCTCGCCATCGTGCTCGGCGCGTACCTCGCCTTCACGTCCTCCAACCGATGGGCAGCGGCTGGAGGCACCATGCTTGCGCTCCTCAAGCCTCAGTTTGGAATCCCCCTGCTCGTGCTGCTGGTGGCATCGGGCCGGTGGCGGACCACGGTGGACGGAGCCGGCCTGGCCGGCCTGCTTGCCCTGCCGGTAGTCGTCGCACTGATTTTCATCGATGACGGGCCCAGCGACGTCCTCCGAGCGGTTGGAAACAACCTCGACTCCTCAACAGGTGCGGTGGTCTCGAGTTTCCGGATAGATCTGGCCGGCACCATCGCTCGCTGGGCCGATGTGCGGATCCCACTCGTCGTCCAGGTGTTGATATTTCTGGCGGCGGTCGGCCTGGGAGCCTGGTTGATCAGGCGATGGGGCCGAATCGATGCCGTGACGATGAGTGTGATCGGGCTCGTGACCCTCCTCAGCCTGTTCCACTTGCCGTACGACGAGCTCATCCTGCTGTGGCCGGCCGTCGCCCTGGCAACCAGTGACTGTGGCCTCGGCAAATGGCGGTGGTGGGCGATCGGAGCTATGACGGCCGCTGCCTTCAACCCCCTCACCGTGAGGTTCTTTGACTTAGGAGATGGACTGGACACGGTGACCACCCTGCTTCTGCTGGTCGCGCTGGCGGCGGTGGCCACCGGTATCCTCACGCGTCCGCGCCTGTCCGAGCTGCCCGCCTGAAGCTGTGAGCAGCGAGGCCCGGCCGGAGCCTGCGGCTATCTTGACGAAGAGATGATCAAACCACCCGACTATGCGGGCGGCAGCCTCGTCAACCTGATAGCCGAGCTGGAAGGGCGATTGGGCGGAACTCCCCTCGCCGCCCCGCTCCACCAGCCGCTCGCCGCCCAGATTCCGGATGCGCCCACTTACGTGCTCGTGCTGTTCGATGGTCTGGGGGCCGGCCAGCTCGATCACCCGGCCGCAACCCTCAGTGGCTCGGTGGCCGGAACCATCGATGCTGTGTTCCCGACCACCACCACCGTCAGCCTCGCCTCGATCTCTACCGGATTGGCGCCTTCTCAACATGGCCTATTGGGGTATCAACTGTGGATGCCCGAAACGGGCCACGTCGTCAACACCATCAAGTGGACGACGTTGTGGGGAGAACGCATCGACCTGGACACAAGCACCGTCCTCCCCGGCCCCAACCTGTGGGAGCGATTGGCGGCCGCCGGCCGCGAGCCCATCGCCGTTCAGCCCGGCCATTTCGCCGGCTCGCCGCTGTCCCAATCCCTGTATCGAGGATGCCGGTTCGAGCCGATCTTCACGGCTGAGGAGATTGTCACCGCCACCGTCGACCTGGCCGACCAGCCCGGCCGGCTCATCTTCACGTACGTGCCCCACGTGGATTTCGCCGCCCACGTCTACGGACAGGCCTCGCCCGAGTATGAAGAGTCGTTGCGGGTGGCTTCGCGTGTTTGGGAGGGCATAACCCGCCGTATTCCACCGGGGGCGGTGCTGCTCGGGACCGCCGATCACGGTCATATCGACTTCGCTGAGACCCAACACGCCCGAATCCCCAAGGAGCTCGAGGGCGACCGAATCCTGTATGGCGACAGCCGGGCCATGTTCGTCCGCGGGGATGAAGCCCCGGGCTTCGCCGAACTCCCTGCCAGCTGGATCCCGACCGAGCAGATTGTGGAGTGGTGGGGACCCGAGCCCCGCCACGCCGACTTCGCCGATCGGGTGCCGGACGGTGTCCTGCTAGCCGACGACGACGCCGTGCTCCTCCACAGCCACAGTGACCGTCGCCTGATCGGCCATCACGGAGGCTTGACCGACGCCGAACGTCAGATCCCTCTTCTTGTTGCGGGCAGCTAGGACTCCGCTCAGTCCTCGGGCGGAAGGTCAAGGCCCAGGAGCTCGAGGCGAGGTCCCGGGTTGGCGAGCATGGTCGGGGAACCCAGCCTCGGGCTGAGATCACCGTGGTCAGCTTCCGCCTCCCGGCTGTTGTTCCAGCCATCCCACAGGCTGAGTGTCCATGCCCCCATGCCCCAAATGACCGCCAGCAGATAGATGAAGAACCCGACGAGGGGAATCACCCGGAGGATGCGCCACACCACCGCGGCCACGATGAATGATCCGAGCAGCCCCTTGCCGGTCACTCGCCTGCCCAGTGCGGTCACGGCCGGGATGGCTCCGGCGAAGAGGCCGAACAACCACAGCCCGAGGGCCAGCAGAGCGACGGGCGCCATGACAATGGTGAACAGGGTGAGGACGGCCAGGATCGGCACGAGAACGAATACCCCGAGCCCGACCAGGAAACTGGCGGTCGGCCGCGACCAGGCTCGATCGACCGCTCGCTTTGTCAGTCTGGGGAAGGCGTAGAGGAGCAGCATCCCGGTGAACAACAGACCAACGAATCGCAGGAGTTGAAAGAGAAGCCGCAGCGCCCGAACGGTTATGTCGGTGGCGATGGGCCGAACCTCGCTCACCAACCCGAGGTCGGCCGAACTGGAGATCTCCGTGCGGGTCGTCCATCCGCGGATGTTCTGACCTATCAGGCCCTGGCGCCAGTTGACGGCCGAGCCGACCGTTGCGGTATCGGTGATGGTCAAACGATGGACTCCGACGTCCACGTCCTCCGCCACCGACCCATCGAGATAGAGGCTCCACACCAGCTCGCCACGGATCTCCCCCCCCACCTGTCCCGAGTTGCGGGCCGAGAGGGCCGCCACCAGCATGTCCCGGCCGACCGTCCCATCGACTTCCAAACTCCGGGCCAACGTGAGGACGTCGTCACCGACCGAGCCGGACACGTCCATTTCCCAGGCCACCGCCCGGACGCTCCCTCCAACCTCGCCGGCGATATCGACACTCCAGGCGACACCGTTGACGTCGCCCTCCACCACTCCATTGATAACGAGCGAGCGAGTGGCCACCGTGAGGTCACCTTTAATGGTGCCGTCTATCACCACCCGCGCCGCTCCGGCGAACAAGTCTTCTTCTATCACCCGACCCTCCTGCACGATGACGGTGCCCGATGTCGAAATGGCGCCTATCGGCAAGGGCAGAACGAAGGCGGCAGCTAAGCCGACGCTCAGCAGCGGGGCGAGAAGCCGGTGGGAGCCCTTAGAAGGGGAGAGCGTTGGTGACGACATCAAGGAGCGGCCCGGGGACAATTCCGAACGCGAGCGTGACGACTGCAACGCCCGTCAGTGCGATGCGCAGCGGATCGCCTACAACGGTACCGGTACGCACCTCGGCATCGTCGGCCTGCGGGTTCATGTACATCAGCACGATGACCCGAAGATAGAAGAACAGCCCGGCTACCGACGCCACGGCTCCCACCAGCACGAGCCACAGGTAGCCGGCGTCCACGGCTTCCCGGAACACATAGAGCTTCGAAAGGAACCCGGCGGTCAGCGGGATTCCGCCCATGGAGAACATGAGCAGCGCCAGCGACCCGGCCAGCACCGGGGCCCGCTTGGCCAATCCGGCGTAGTCGGTAAGCGGCGAGCTGGTACTCGATGGCCCCGAAACCACCGACACCACGGCAAACGCCCCGAGTACCTGGAAGGCGTAGGTAACGACGTAGAACCACACGTACGGAACCCCGTCGATGCCGGCGACCAGCCCGGTGAGGATGAAGCCGGCGTGGGCAATAGACGA